>JAYFRE010000053.1:0-2233 GCA_034926235.1 Rhodospirillaceae bacterium | reverse complement strand
TCAATCGTCCGGCGGCCTTAACGGCCCTGAAAATCGAAGCCTGCGTCACCCACGGCCTTGGCCACCACCGCTTCCGTAGCACCGTCCACCGTCACCAGACCGCCGGCGAGATCGACCGTCACCGCCGCCTTGGGTGCTGCGTCCAGAATGGCGCGTTCGACCGAACGAGCGCAGCCTGCGCAACTCATGCCGGCAACCTTGTATGTCGTGCTCATGATGGATCCTTTCACTTCGTTTGTGTCGATTGCTCTGGAGCGGCATGTTTTTCGCCCGCCAGTTTCCGTTCGGCCAAGGCGCTGATCGGCACCAGCGTCAGCCCCTTACCTTCCAACGTCGGCAGCCAAGCCGCCAGGGCCGCGACCGTATCGGGACGCGGATGGCCGATAGCGATGGCAGCACCTTTACGTCTGGCCAGAATCTCGGTCTTTTCAAGCTGGGTTTCAATGGCCGCCACGCTGGGGACATTATCCAGAAACACGTCCCGCGCCAGCGCCGGCACCCCGGCGCGGCTGGCCGCTGCCATGCCCACACTCTGGCTGCTGGTCATCGAATCGACGAAAAGCAGACCGCGCCGATGCAAGGCGGCCATGACCAAATCCATCCCCTTCTCGTTGGCCGTGAATTTGCTGCCCATATGATTGTTGATGGCGACATAGCCCGGAAAGCGGCTGAGATTCGCGTCGATCCGCCGTTGCAGCTCCGCCGGCGGCAACGCCGTCAACAGCGCGTCGGGACCGGGATCGACACTGGCGTTCAGCGGCTCCATCGGCAAATGAACCATCAGCTCGTGTCCGGTGGCGCGCGCCTTGGCGATTTGTTCGTCGAGTTTGTGCGCATAGGGCAAAAAGGACAGGGTCAGCGATCCTTTCAGATCCATTATCCGGGCGCTTTGTTTCATATCGACGCCCATATCGTCGATGATCACCACGATCAGCGCGTGACCGTGGACCGACGGCGGCGGAATCGCGGCTTTGCGCCATGCCGCCCCCGGTCGAGCCGGAGATGGCGGAAGAGACGCCGTCTTTTTCTCCGGCGGCGCGGATTGTGTCGGCGCGGCCTCTTCCGGAGCCGGCTCCTCTTCGGCGAACAGCTCGTCAGGCAGCGACCGCGCTTCGGTCTCTGGCCGAGGCGGCGTCTTCTCTTCTTCCGGCTCGCCATGAAGAATCGACGGCGGCAGAACGGTCCTTTCGGGTTGCGGCGTGGCCAGCCGGGGCGGAGCGGCTGTCCGTTCCGGAATAAGCAGATTTCCCGCCACGAGACCCAGCACAATTCCCGCAATCAGCACCGGGATGCCGATGGATAGAATACTCGGTAACCGGAAGGGAAAACGGCTCATGAATCCGCTGTTGCCCTTGGTTCCCTTGCGCGTTCCTTTCCGCCGGGGCGAGACTTTCCGTTCCCCCTTCTTCACCACGCCTGATCTCCGCTCCGTCCCATCATCGAGGGGCGCATCCTAGCAAGTTCAGGCGAAAAAAGGATAAGGAACGATCATTCGCATTCTGGGTAACCGACAGTCGCCGGCATATCCGGCGTCTCCGATCCCTTATTTTAAGCAAAGATCGGACCTGGAATTGGGATTCAAACCCTTTTCCGGGAGCCGATGGATGACAAGCGAAGGTCGGAAGCGTAATCTCGCCCATCGCCGGAGCCTGGACTCCGGACCCTGCCGTCGATTGAGCATAAGGCGTTCCGTGTTCATCCTGATCGATAATTATGACAGCTTCACCTACAATCTCTGGCACTATCTGGGCGAGTTGGGGGCGAAGGTCGAGGTTTTCCGCAACGACGACTTGTCGGCGGAAGCGGTTCTGTCCAAATCGCCCGAGGGAATCGTGCTGTCGCCCGGTCCCTGCGCTCCCGATCAAGCCGGCATCTGCCTTGATCTGATTGCCAAGGCGGCGGGACACGTGCCAATCCTGGGCGTCTGTCTGGGCCATCAATCCATCGGTCAGGCTTTCGGCGGCAAGGTGGTGCGCGCACCACAGCCGGTCCATGGCAAGACCGAACAGATCAGCCATGACGGAACCGGATTGTTCCGGGATATCCCTTCGCCATTCCAGGCCACGCGCTATCATTCCCTGGTGGTCGAAGCGGCGTCGCTGCCCTCCGTCCTGAAAGCCACAGCCTTCAGTCCAGATGGGCTGATCATGGCGCTGTAACACCGGGATCTGCCGATTTTCGGCGTCCAGTTCCACCCAGAAAGCATCGCTTCCGAGCATGGACGGACCTTGCT
>JAYFRE010000077.1:0-21184 GCA_034926235.1 Rhodospirillaceae bacterium | reverse complement strand
CGAGGGTGTGACGGGAAGCCTGAAAGCCGTCTTCCGCTTCTGAACCGTTAAGAACGATGCTCGTGGAAGGGGCGGAGGGATCGGAAAGCAAGAATCGAAAAGGGCTCTCCCGGCGGGAGAGCCCCTGACGATTGGTTCATCTCTATTCGTGCAGATCGAAGCGGTCGAGCTCGGTCACCCGGGCCCAGGCGGCGACGAAATCCGTCACGAATTTCTTTCCCGCATCCTTGCTGGCATAGACTTCGGCCAGCGCGCGCAGCACCGAATTCGAGCCGAAGACGAGATCGACGCGAGATGCGGTCCATTTCGGTGCGCCGGTCTTGCGGTCCCGGCCCTCGAACAGGGTCTTGTCCTCGGAGACGGGGACCCATTCCGTGGACATATCCAGCAGATTGACGAAGAAATCGGTGCTGAGCACGCCCGGCCGGTCGGTGAAGACGCCGCGGGCACTGCCATCGCTATTGATGCCGATTCCGCGCAAGCCGCCGATCAGCACGGTCATTTCCGGCGCGGTCAGGGTCAGAAGCTGCGCCTTGTCGATCAGGGCATGTTCGGCGGGGATTTTAAGCCCGTGCTTTTCGTAATTGCGGAAGCCGTCCGCCGCCGGTTCGAGGAAGGCGAAGGTGACCGGGTCGGTCTGTTTCTGCGACGCATCGGTGCGGCCCGGTGTGAAGGGCACCGTGACCTCGTAGCCGGCGGCGCGGGCCGCCTGTTCGATCCCGGCATTGCCGGCCAGCACGATCAGATCGGCCAGCGAGACCTTTTTGTCGCCCTCGGCTTCCCGGTTGAAGGCGCGCTGGATGCCTTCCAGGGTTTCCAGCACCCGGGCCAGCTGTTCGGGCCGGTTGACCTCCCAATCCTTTTGCGGGGCAAGGCGGATGCGCGCGCCATTGGCGCCGCCGCGCTTGTCGCCGCCACGGAAGGTCGAGGCCGAGGCCCAGGCGGTGCCGACCAGTTCGGACACCGAAAGACCCGAAGCCAGCACTGCGGCCTTGAGGGCGGCGATGTCCGCCTTGCTGATCAGAGGATGATCGGCTTCCGGCACCGGGTCTTGCCAGATCAGCACTTCGGCCGGGGTTTCCGGGCCGAGATAGCGCGAACGCGGCCCCAGATCGCGGTGGGTCAGTTTGAACCAGGCCCGCGCGAACGCCTCGGCGAAAGCCTGCGGATTTTCAAGGAACCGGCGCGAGATCTTTTCGTAAATGGGATCAAAGCGCAGCGACAGGTCGGTGGTGAGCATGGTCGGCTTGTGCTTTTTCGACGGATCATGCGCGTCGGGGATGATCTCTTCGGCGTCCTTGGCTTCCCATTGGATATGGCCGCCGGGGCTGCGGGTCTGCACCCATTCATATTTGAACAGATTCTCGAAGAAGAAATTGCTCCATTGCGCCGGGGTCTGCGTCCAGGTGACCTCCAGGCCGCTGGAAACGGTGTCGCCGCCATGGCCGGTGCCAAAATCGCTGATCCAGCCCAGACCTTGCGCTTCCAGCCCGGCGGCGGCGGGTTCGGGTCCCTTGTGGGATTGGGGCACGGCGCCATGAGCCTTGCCGAAGGTGTGGCCGCCGCCGATCAGGGCGACCGTTTCCTCGTCATTCATCGACATGCGGGCAAAGGTCGCGCGGATGAAATGGGCGGCGGAAACCGGGTCGCCATTGCCGCCCGGACCTTCCGGATTGACATAAATCAGCCCCATCTCGGTGGCGCTGAGCTGCTCGTCGAACATCTCCAGCGGGCGATGGGCGAGCCATTCGGTTTCAGAGCCCCAATTGATGTCCAGGTCCGGCTCCCAGACATCCTTGCGGCCGGCGGCAAAGCCGAAGGTGCGGAAACCCATGGTTTCCAGCGCCACATTGCCGGCCAGGATCAAAAGATCGGCCCACGAGATCGCCTGGCCGTATTTCTGCTTGATCGGCCACAGCAGGCGGCGCGATTTGTCGATGTTGACATTGTCGGGCCAGCTGTCGAGCGGGGAGAAGCGCTGCTGGCCGCGCCCGCCGCCGCCGCGCCCGTCGCTTAAACGGTAGGTGCCGGCGCTGTGCCAGGCCATGCGGATGAATTGCGGGCCGTAATGGCCGAAATCCGCCGGCCACCAGCTTTGAGAATCGGTCATCAGCTTGCGCAGATCGTTCTTCAACGCCTCGTAATCGAGCGTCTTGAACGTCTTGCGGTAGCTGAAATCCGGGCCCAGCGGGTCGGACCGGGACGAATGCCGGCTTAGAAGATCGAGGCGCAACTGGTTCGGCCACCAATCGCTGTTCTGCGTGCCGCCCCCGGCGACGGGTTTGGACGTATGACCGGAAAACGGACATTTGGATTCTGTTGTCACGGCTTTTGTCTCCTTCCTGTTGGGGAGTGGAGCGCGTGCGCTACCGGCCGATGCCGGGGGATTCCCAATATCCGCGCCCCGGACAAAAGACAAAGGTCTGGGAGCCCGGGGCGTTCCGGCGTTTCAGCATGTCTTTCAGCATAGATGAAAAGATGGATTCCCCCAAATTTAAAATTATTCCAAACACAGCCCGCGCTCTGTTTTGTTCCGCCATGCGTCCGGCAAAGGGCAGTGATGATTGCGTCGGGGCGCAAGCCTGTCCATAATCGCATGCCGGATTAACGCTCGCTCATTACCCAACCCCCTTGGCAAGAAGGGGCAAGGCGGGCATGTTGTCCACCATCCGAAGACGTTCCTGAATTCGGACAGATAAGGGGTTACTTCATGAGAATAGCCATCCCGAAGGAGCGCCGCGCCGAGGAAGCGCGTGTCGCCGCTTCTCCGGACACCGTCAAGAAATTCGTCGGCATGGGGTTCGATGTCGTCGTCGAAACCGGGGCGGGCGAAGGCGCATCGCTTCTGGATGCCGATTTCACCGCGGCCGGAGCCACCATCGCCGCCAGCGAGGAAGACGCGCTGAAGGATGCCGATGTTGTCCTGAAGGTGCAGCGTCCCCTGACCGCCGAGGAAGGGTTGGACGAACTGGCCTTGTTCAAGCCGGGCGCAATCCTGATCGCGCATCTTTCCGCCTTGCAGAACAAAGCGCAGGTCGAAGCCTTTGCCAAGGCCAAGGTTGACGCCTTTGCCATGGAGCTGGTGCCCCGCATCAGCCGCGCCCAGAACATGGACGTGCTGTCGTCGCAGAGCAATCTGGCCGGCTACAAGGCCGTTCTGGACGCCGCCGCCGTCTATGGCCGCGCCTTCCCCATGATGATGACCGCCGCCGGCACCGTAGCGCCCGCGCGCGTCCTGGTCCTGGGCGCAGGCGTCGCCGGGTTGCAGGCCATCGCCACCGCCAAGCGGCTGGGCGCGGTGGTCTATGCCTCGGACGTGCGCCCCGCCGTCAAGGAACAGGTCGAAAGCCTGGGCGGCAAGTTCGTCGAGGTCGAGGCCGATTCCGCCGACGCCGAGACCAAGGGCGGCTACGCCAAGGAAATGAGCGAGGATTACAAGCGCCGTCAGGCCGAAAAGGTCGCCGAGACCTTGAAGAAGACCGACATCGCCATCACCACCGCGCTGATCCCCGGCAGGCCGGCTCCGGTCCTGATCTCGGAAGAGATGGTCAAGACCATGCGCAAAGGCTCGGTGATCGTCGATCTGGCGGTCGAGGCCGGCGGCAACTGCCCGCTGTCGGAATTCGGCAAGGTCGTGGTCAAGCATGGCGTCACCCTGGTCGGCCACGCCAATGTGCCCAGCCGCCTGGCTGCCGATTCCAGCCTGCTCTTCGCCAAGAACCTGTTGAATTTCGTGAACCTTTCCTATGACAAGGAAAGCCGGGGCCTGAAAATCAATTGGGATGACGAGATCATCAAGGGCACGGCGCTGACCCGCGACGGCCAGGTGATCCACCCGGCCCTGACCGCCTGAAGGAGTTAAGCCCCATGGCTCAATCCATTGTCGAAAGCGCACGCCTTCTGGCCGATCAGGCCCAGACGCTGGCGCAAAGCGCCCAAACCCACGCCGCCCAACTGGCGGAGGCGGCCGCCGCCCCGGCTGCGTCGCATGGCGGGTTCGTGTCCTTCCTGACCGTGTTCGTGCTGGCGATCTTCGTCGGCTATTACGTGGTCTGGCGGGTGACCCCGGCCCTGCATTCGCCGCTGATGTCGGTGACCAACGCCATTTCGTCGGTGATCATCGTCGGCGCGATGCTGGCCGCCGGCCCGTCCGATATGTCGCTGGCCAAGGTGATGGGCTTCCTGGCCGTGATCCTGGCCTCGATCAACATCTTCGGCGGCTTCATCGTCACCTGGCGGATGCTCTCGATGTTCAAGAAGAAAGAGAATAAGGGAGCCCGGTCGTGACCGAGAATCTGACGGCTATCGCCTATCTCATCGCCGCGGTCTGCTTCATCATGGCGCTGCGCGGCCTGTCTTCCCCCGAAACCGCGCGCCAGGGTAACGCCTGGGGCATCGCCGGCATGGTTATCGCCATCCTGACCACCCTGGCATCGCCCGGCGTGCTCAGCTATTGGATGATCATTCTGGGCATCCTGATCGGCGCCGGCATCGGCGCGGTGGTCGCGCTCAAGATCAAGATGACCGCCCTGCCGCAGCTCGTCGCCGCCTTCCACAGCCTGGTCGGCTTGGCGGCGGTGTTCGTGGCCGGGGCCGCTTTCTCGCATCCCGAAGCTTATGACATCGGCACCTCCGGCCACATCGCCGCCGGATCGCTGGTCGAAATGAGCCTGGGTCTGGCGATCGGCGCCATCACCTTTACCGGCTCGTTGGTCGCCTTCGCCAAGCTGCAGGGTCTGGTTTCGGGCAAGCCCTTGGTGTTCAAGGGTCAGCATTTCCTGAACGCCGCCCTCGGGCTGGCCATGCTGCTGCTGATCGTCTTGTTCGTCTTCACCGAATCTGCGCCGATCTTCATCCTGATCACCGCGATCGCGCTGGCGCTGGGCTTCCTGCTGATCCTGCCGATCGGCGGCGCGGACATGCCCGTGGTCGTGTCGATGCTGAACAGCTATTCGGGTTGGGCGGCGGCCGGCATCGGCTTTACGCTGCAGAACCCGCTGCTGATCGTTACCGGCGCGCTGGTCGGTTCTTCGGGCGCGATCCTGTCCTACATCATGTGCAAGGGCATGAACCGCTCGATCATCAACGTCATCCTGGGCGGCTTTGGTGGTGACACCAGCGCCGGCGGCCCGGCCGGCGGGGCGGGCGAAGACCGCGCCGTCAAGGCGGGCAGCGCCGAAGATGCGGCCTTCATCCTGAAGAACGCGTCGAAGGTCATCATCGTCCCCGGTTACGGCATGGCCGTGGCCCAGGCTCAGCACGCTCTGCGTGAAATGGCCGACGTGCTGAAGGCCGAGGGCGTCGATGTGCGCTACGCCATCCATCCGGTGGCGGGACGCATGCCCGGCCATATGAACGTGCTGCTGGCCGAGGCCAATGTGCCTTATGACGAAGTGTTCGAGCTGGACGAGATCAACCACGAATTCGGCACCGCCGACGTGGCTTATGTCATCGGCGCGAACGACGTCACCAACCCGGCGGCGAAAAGCGATCCGTCCAGCCCGATCTTCGGGATGCCGGTGCTGGACGTCGAAAAGGCCAAGACCGTGCTGTTCGTCAAGCGGTCGATGGCGACCGGTTATTCGGGCGTCGAGAACGAGCTGTTCTACCGTGACAACACGATGATGCTGTTCGGCGACGCGAAGAAGGTGACCGAGGAGATCGTTCAGGCCCTGGACTGAGCAACCGCCTGGTTTCTTTGCAACGAAACGCCCCCTTCGGCTCGGCCGGAGGGGGCGTTTTTCGTTGGTGGGAAGGGTGGTCTGGGCAAATGACAGTCAGTCAAATGGATAAATAAGGCGCTTCTAATCAATACATTAGGGTAATTATCGGCGGTATTTCAGGATTGATTCGGCACAGAAGGGTGTTCAAGAACCTGCTCGTTCAGTATTATTCGCGTCTATTATTCATCGATGAAACGGAAATGATGAGGGTGGCGTGGACGATATGATGGATCAGCTCTCGGGAGTTGTGGGAAGTTATCCATGGATCGAAACCATATTCTGGTCCGTGATTCTTATCCTTGCCGCCATTTTCGTGAATTTCGTCGTCAAGGTCGCGCTGGTGCGGCTTTTGAACCGGCTGATCGCGGGGTTGAGCTTCATCAAGGGGCCGGATGTGGTGGAATCCGGGATCATCACCCGGCTGGCCAACGCCGCGCCGGCGATGGTGATCGCAAGCTGGGTCGGCGATGTCCCCGGACTGCATGCCGCCCTGGTCACGGTGGTGCGCAACACCGCCCACGCCTTTAACATCCTGGTTGTCGCCATGGCCGTTTCGGCGGCGCTGAAGCTGGTCGAAAAATTATGGCAGCGCCGGGCGGGCAATTCGGGCCGTTCGATCAAAGGCTATATCCAGCTGGTCACGATCGTCGTCTATGGCCTGGCCGCCATCCTGATGATCGCTGCCATCATCGACCGCTCGCCTTTGATCCTGCTCTCTGGCTTGGGCGCTTTGACCGCCGTGTTGCTGTTGGTGTTCCAGGACACGCTGTTGTCGCTGGTGGCGTCGGTCCAGATTTCCTCGACCGGTATTGTCCGGGTCGGGGATTGGATCGAAATGCCGTCGATGAACGCCGATGGTACGGTGAATGAATTGTCGCTCTATTCGGTGACGGTGCAGAACTGGGACAACACCTACACCACCTTTCCCGTGCGCAAGCTGGTGTCCGAACCGTTCAAGAACTGGCGCGGCATGACCGAGTCGGGCGGACGGCGGATCAAGCGGTCGCTTTATATCGACCAGAACACGGTGCGCTTTCTGACCGATGCGGAGCGCCAGCAATTGGCGCACTTACGCCGCCTGACCGATTTCATGGCGCGCAAGACCAAAGAACTGGAAGAGTGGAACGCCCAGTTGGGGCCTGCCGCCGAGACGCCCGGCAATCGCCGCCGGATGACCAATTTTGGCGTCTTTCGCGCTTATGTCGAACAATATCTGATCGGCAATCCCTTGATCCGCAAGGACATGACCTTGCTGGTGCGCCAGATGCCGCCGGGGCCGGAAGGGTTGCCGCTGGAGATCTATTGCTTCACCAACACGACCGACTGGAACGCCTATGAGGCGATACAGTCGGACATCTTCGACCATCTGATCGCGATCCTGCCCGAATTCGGTTTGAGCGTGTTCCAATCCCCGGCAGGGCGCGATTTCGCCCATGCCGCGCCGTTGTCGCTGGAACGGAACTGATGGCGGGGAAGGCGGTCAGGGCCGGCCCCGCTTATTCCACCGGCAGGATCAACCGCCGCGCCAGGCCGGGGAAGGCGGGGAAGGGATGGGTCAGCACCGAGACGGGGACGGTGCGCAGATAGCCTTCAAACCGGCCCTTGGCCACGAAGCGGGCCATGAAGCGCGAGGATAAGAGGGCGGGAAGAACCCGGGGCAGGATGCCGCCCGCCAGCACCACGCCGCCCTTGGCCCCCAGCACCAGCGCGACATTGCCGGCGAAGGTGCCCAGCAGGGCGAAGAAGATGTCGTAGGCGTCCTTGGCCAAGGACTCGCCGTGGGCGGCGCGACGGGACAGATCGGCGGGGGTGACGGATTCGGGCGGCAGATCCATCATCGCCCGCAGCGCGTCATGGATGGCGACCAGTCCCGGTCCGGATAGGAGCCGTTCAGCCGAGACATGGCCGTGCCGTTGGCGCAGCCAGGAAATCAAACCGGCTTCCCGGTCGTCGCAGGCCGGTAGGGTCGTATGGCCGCCTTCGCCCGCGACCACGGTCCAGCGCCCCGCGCCGGACGGCACCAGGGCCGATACGCCCAGACCCGTTCCCGGTCCCAGCAGCGCGATCGGGGCGTGATCATGGGGTTCGCCCCGGTTCACGATCGCCTTGTCTTCGTCGGTGAAGGCGGGCAAACCGTGGGCGACGGCGGCGAAATCATTGATGACCTCGAACCGCTCCAACCCCAACGCTTCCCGGCTTTCCGCGATCGAAAAGTTCCAGGGATGATTGGTCATCGACACCTGGTCGCTGGTGATCGGCGAGGCAACGGCGAAGACTGCCGCCGTCGGGCGTCCTTCGGGACGCTGGGCGAGATAGACCCGCGCGGCATCGACCGGGCTGGCGTAATCGGCGCATTTCAGCGTGACGGGTTCATGGATTCCGCCCAGCGCGTCGACCAGGGCGAAACGGACATTGGTACCGCCGATATCGGCAATCAGGCCAGGATAGCCGGCGTCAGGGACGACGCCGGCTGGAGATGCGGTGACGATGACGGTCATGGTCTGATCTGCCGGTAGAGGGAAAGATAATCGGCTGCGGCGGCATCCCAGCCGAAATTCCGCTGGCGGGCCGCCGCCTGGATGCGCCGCCATTGCTGCGGCTGGGTGCGGTAGACCGCCAATGCGCGTTCGACCCCCCATTGGAAGGCGGCGGCGCTGGGTTGTTCAAAGACGAAGCCGGTGGCCGCGCCCGTCAGCAGGCTGTCATAGCCGGCGTCGGTCACGGTGTCGGCCAGCCCGCCGGTGCGATGCACCACCGGCAGCGTGCCGTAACGCATGGCGTAGATCTGGGTCAGGCCGCAGGGTTCGAAACGCGACGGCATCAAGAAGAGGTCGGCACCGGCCATCAGCTGGTGCGCCAGGGGTTCGGAATAGCCGATATGCACGGCGGCCTGTTCGGGGCGCGCGGCGGCCAGGGCGGTAAAGGCGTCCTCCTGCTTTTTGTCGCCGGCTCCCAGCAGCGCCAGTTGCGCGCCCTGGGCCAGCAAGGCGGGCAGGGCGGCCAGCAGCAGATCCATGCCCTTTTGTTCGGAAAGCCGGCTGATCACCGCCATCAAAGGCGCGTCGGGCTGTTCGGGCAGGCCGAGCCGGCGTTGCAGCGCCGCTTTGTTGGCGGCCTTGCCCGCTTCGAGGTCGGAATCATCGTAGGTCCGTTCGATCGCCGGGTCGTCCGCCGGGTTCCAGACCGTGTAATCGGCCCCGTTCAGGATGCCGGTCAGATCCTGTGTCCGTTCCGCCAGGATGCCTTCCATGCCGCAGCCATGAGGCGTGGTGGTGATTTCGCGCGCATAGGTCGGGCTGACGGTGGTGAGCTTGTCGGCAAAGACCAGCCCCGCTTTTAAGTACGAGACATGGCCCCAATATTCCAACCCGTCGATGCCGTAATAGGATTCCGGCAGTCCCAAGCGGGGCAGAATGTCGGGCGGGAACATGCCCGGATAGACCATGTTATGGATGGTGAAGACGATTCCGGGTCGTTTCACCCCCCAGCTTTTCAGATAAGCGCCGGTCAGCCCAGCCTGCCAATCATGGCCGTGGACGATGTCGGGGGTCCAGCCGGTCGGGCTGTCCGTGCGCGACAGCCGCGCCGCCGCCCAGCCCAGCAGCGCGAAACGCAGGCCGTTGTCCGGCCAATCGACGCCATCGGGCGTCAGATAAGGCCCGCCATCGCGGTCGAACAAGGCCGGATTGTCGATCAGCCACAAAGCGAGGCCGCTATCCGGAATGCGGCCTTCGAGCAAGGTGGTGGGGCCTGCCCCCAGCGGCTGGCCGAGATCGGCCACAGGCTTGGCGCGGCTCTGTTCGGCCAGGCCGCGATAGGCCGGCATCAGCACGCGCATATCCGCCCCGGCCCGCGCCAGGGCAGGCGGCAAGGCGGCGGCGACGTCGCCGAGACCACCGGTTTTGACCAGGGGATACAGCTCGGGAACCGCGAACAGGATTTTCATGACCGTTCTCCCGCACCGATCATCGATGATGCAAGTTTAGTCCAGTTTTGCCATACTGTCATCAGGACGAGAAAAAAAGTCGGACGCCAGTACGGAACGGGGAAAAGATCGAAATAATCGAAAGACTGTTTGGGGTAAACCGTTCGTTCTGGTCCTTAAATATTTTTGCAATCTGTCTCGAATGACGGGCAAGAGGCCGGAAGAATGCAGAAATTAGACGTCGGTGTCCCTGAATCGAATATCAATATTCCACAGAAATTACGCCGGACCCTGGCGTTGGTTCTCGCCGGAGGGCGGGGAGCGCGGTTGAGAGCTCTTACCGACTGGCACGCCAAGCCCGCTATTCCTTTCGCCGGCAAGTTCCGCATCATCGATTTCGCCTTGTCGAATTGCATCAATTCCGGCATCCGCCGCATCGGCGTGCTGACCCAGTATAAGGCGCACAGCCTGATCCAGCACGTCCAGCGCGGCTGGGGATTTTTGAGCGGCGAGTTCGGCGAGTTCATCGAACTGATCCCGGCCCAGCAGCGGACCGAAAGCGAGAACTGGTATCGCGGCACCGCCGACGCCGTGTTCCAGAATCTGGACATCATCCAGAGCCATGCACCCGATTTCGTGCTGATCCTGGCCGGCGATCATGTCTACAAGATGGATTACGGCAAGATGCTGGCCGAACATATCGTCAAACAGGCCGACGTCACCGTCGCCTGCATCGAAGTGCCGCGCGCCAAGGCCAATGAATTCGGCATCATGAGCATCCAGCCCGGCGGACGGATCGTCCGTTTCGCCGAAAAGCCGGACGATCCCGAATCGGTGCCGGGCAACCCGGATCTGTGTTTGGCCAGTATGGGCATCTACATCTTCAACGCCCGTTTCCTGTATGGGCTGTTGGAGGAGGATGCGGAGCTTCTGGGATCGAACCATGATTTCGGCCGCGACATCATCCCGTCGCTGCTGGGACGGCACCGGCTGATGGCGCACCGGTTCCAGGATTCGACTATCATGGATGGCGGCGGCGAAGTCGCCTATTGGCGCGATGTCGGCACGTTGGATGCCTATTGGGAGGCCAACATGGATCTGTGCCGGATCACGCCCGGCCTGAACATGTATGATGACAATTGGCCGATCTGGACCGAGATGCTGCGCAATCCGCCGGCCAAATTCATCTTTGATTCCGATGATCGGCGTGGCATGGCGGTCGATTCGATGGTCGCCGACGGCTGCATCGTTTCCGGCGCGCTGATCAGGCGCAGCATGCTGTTTTCGGACGTGCGGGCGAATTCCTACAGCCTGGTCGAGGATTCGGTCGTGCTGCCCAAGGCGGTGATCGGCCGCAAGGCGCGGATCCGCCGGGCCATCATCGATCAGGGATGCGAGATTCCGCCGGGGCTGGTCGTGGGCGAAGATGCGGCAGCCGACGAGCAGCGTTTTTACCGCACCGAAGGCGGTGTCACCCTGGTAACTGCCCCGATGCTGGAGGCGTTGGCGAAACAGCCTCAGGCCGGTTGAGCCGCCGGTTCAGCCTTGTTTCCAGAGCATGGCTGAGATGAGGCCTTAACCCCGGTTCTGGGGCTGCTGCTGACGCCGCTGACGGTATTCCTCCAGCTTTGCCTGCCGGTAGGCGTCGGCGACGCGCTTGGCTTCCTGACGTTCCGCATCCAGCTTTTGCTGCGCTTCGGCGCGCTTGCGGTTTTGTTCCAGCATCGGATCGACGGCGCGCGCCGCCGGTGCGGACGCCATGCGCAAGGGGCGCAGGCCCAGCGGCAATTTTTCGTCGGTCGAGACCGAGGCCAGCCGGATATCGACCGGCGCGCCGGCGGAACGGGTTTTTTCGTTGTTCCAGCGGGCCATCAGCTTGGCCTTGTAGCGGGCGGCCAGGTCGGGCGTCTGGGAATGGTAATAGGAACCGGCGACGCTCCAATCGCCGGCATTGTCGTGGAGAGAAGACAGGAAACGTCCGGCATAGGCGACGTTGCTGGCCGGGTCAAAGGCTTCGTCCAGATCGCGGAAGGCGTCCTTGTGGGCGCGCAGATTGACCTGCATGCAGCCGACATCAATGTTGGTAACGCCTTTGGCGCGCAGCTTCTGGACCTCGGCGATGGCTTCGGCCTTGGTGGGCAGGAAACGCCCCTTGCCCTCGGCCATGACCGTCCAGGGCCAGGCAAAACTTTCCTCGCGCCGGGGGTCCCAGCGGCCCGATTCGACCAGGGCGATCGAATGCAGCAGGCGGTGGGGGATGCCTTGGATACGTTCCTGACGCGCTGTTTCGAGCGAGCAAACCTCTGCAGGATCAAAGGCTTGGGCGGGGCGGGCGGTCAGCCCGGCAAGAAGCGACAAGGTCAGGGCGAGGAGGAAGGATACGCGCATCGTTTCTCTTTCGAGATGGGTCTCGACGAAGAGGAAAGCAAACGGCGTGCCAGGAATGGCGGGGGGCTAGAGGAGGACGGGGTTATCCACCGACCAAATAGTCGGGCCGGTTTTTTTCTCTTGCAACGCAGCAATTTTTGCCTTATGCCTGATCTTGCAGCCAATTGGGGCGGTCTATGACAGTCCTTTTGTCTGCCTTTCTTGGACGTTTCCTCCCTAAAACTTGGGGCCGTAGGCAACTACGGCCCTTTCTTCTTAAAAAAGCCCCCTCCGATCCATGAACGATAGTTCAGCCGCCGGGCTTGAGGCCGGGCTGATCCGGACCGGGCAGGCCCTCGCTGGCGTTGCCCAGCGGACGGTGCATGATCACGACGTCGATCCAGCGGCCCCTTTTAAGCCCCACCCCGCGCAGGACGCCTTCCTGGCGGAAGCCAAGCTTGCGGTGCAGGCCGATCGAAGGCTGGTTGGCGGAATCGCCGATGATGCCGATCATCTGCCGGTAGCCCAACTGGGTACAGCGTTCCACCAGTCCTGACAGCAGCAGCGCCCCGACGCCCCGGCGCTGGATCATCGGCGAGACATAGATCGAATCCTCTAACGTGTAGCGGTAGGCCGAGCGCGGGCGGAACGGGCCGGCATAGCTGTAACCCATTACCTCGCCATCGCTTTCAGCCACCAGATAGGGCAGGCCCAGCCCAAGCGTGCGCCGCCGCCTTGCCTGCATCTCTTCCAGGCTGGGCGGCACCTCTTCGAACGAGACGAAGGTGCGGGTGACGTAATGGGAATAGATGGCCAGAATGGCGGCCATGTCTTCCTCGGTCGCGGTTCTGAGCTGGACGGGCAGCGATGTCGCAAGAGTCATGGCCGGAAATCCAGCGCCGGCAGTCCGGCGAGAAAAGCGATCAATGCGTTCATGTGAGTTTCCAGACGGGAAAAGCCGGCGGAGCGGCGGTGCGTGGCTTCGTCCATATAAAGCGCGCGGTTAAGCTCGATCTGCAGGACATGAATGCCACGGACGGGAAAGCCGTAATGCCGGGTCGTGTAGCCGCCGGCATAGGGATGGTTGCGGATGACGCGATAGCCCAGACCGGCCAGGAAGCGTTCGGTGCCGACGGTCAGGGCGGGTGCGCAACTGGCGCCGAAACAATCGCCCAGGACGATGTCCACCGGCCCGTGGTCGGAAGGAACGCTGGTCGAGGGCATCGAATGGCAATCGATCAGCAGACAATAGCCGAATTGGGCCAGGGTGTCGTCGATCAGGCGGGTGAGCGCGTCGTGATAAGGGGCATAGAGGAACTTAAGCCTTTGATCCATATCGGCCAGGGACAGTTTGCCGCGATAGATCGGGGTGTCTTGGGCGACTTGGCGCGGGATCGTGCCCAGCCCGGCGGCGACGCGGGGCGAGCGGGTGTTGGCGCAAGGCGGCAGCGGGCCGTCGAACATGGCCGGGTCGAGTTCGTAGGGTTCGCGGTTGACGTCGAGATAGGCGCGGGGGAACAGCGCCTTTAACAAAGGCGCGCCATGATGGGGGGCTGCGGCGAACAATTCATCGACATAGCTGTCTTCGGACCGGCGCAAACTCACGGGGTCGAGCGCGGATTGGGCCAGGAACGAGTCCGGATAGTCGCGCCCGCTGTGCGGCGAGGCGAAAATCAGCGCGGTGCGGCTTGTGGACGGGGAAACGATCTCCAGCACGGCGTCAACGGAAAAGGGAGGGGACGGGCTGTCCATAGCTACTGGTTTAGTGCAAATGCCCGCGCCTGTCATCCCCCGCCCAAGGGAGATGGGCTTTTCCAGGAACGAGAGGCTGGGCCCCGCTTTTGGGGTTGCAAAGGGGAGAAGATAACGATAAAACGCTGCCTCCACCGACGGAAATTAGTTTGACCGGCGGTGATGACCAGGGCGCTTAGCTCAGCGGGAGAGCACTTCCTTGACATGGAAGGGGTCACAAGTTCAATCCTTGTAGCGCCCACCATCGAACCCTCCAGGGAAACCTGGGGGGTTCGTCCGTTTTGGGGCCGGACCGGTCACCACAGATATTTGATCCATTTGGAAAATTTCTCAGGATGACCGCGCCATGCGGCTTGTCCGCTCAGTTTGCCGACGAACAGGGAATCCTCGGCATCGATGCAGGGCAGCAGATCGTTGCGGATCTCGGTCGCCGTTTTTCGGCTGGAAACGATCCAGACCGACGGTTGCAAGGGCCAGTGGACCGGGTAGGAGGCAAGCTTGGCCGTAAGGTTTTCAAGATTCTGTTCCGGCTGGCGCAGATCATAGGAAATAATATAGGCCGGCATGATCTTAGTCCTCCCCCCTCATCCCTTCTTCGAATGATCCTACAGGCGGGAAGAGCGGGCAAGCCGCGATGCTTTTCCAGGATAGAAAGTGGAGCGGATATTTCCCGCCGGCCGGCGGAGACTCCGCGCGGGAGGGTTGCACCGCGGCTTGATCGTGCCCGTGGCGCAGCGTTATAATAATAACGGCGCCCGTATTGCGTCTTTATTTCACGATTCCCGTTCTTCCTTTTCCAGCTTTGTTGCTCAAGACGGACCGGGGCATCCATCAGGATATGGCACGAGGGAGCGCCCATGGTTCGGCGCGTGCCGGCAGGGCCCCGTTCATGGCGGGGGAAGGGGAAAACCAGATGAGCAAGATGCGGGTCGCGGCGCTGGCGGGATTGGCCTTTCTGATCATGGCTGGCGCGGGCGTGGCCAAGCCGAAGCCGCCGCCTTTGCCCGATGTGTGGGGCCGGGAATTGCCGGTATCGGGGCGGGAAAATCCGGGCGTGGACGTCCATGTCTTCCCCGGCGAAAATGGCGAGATGCTGATTTATGAAAGCATCGCCACCGGGGAAGGGCCGGCGGCGGTGCTGACGGTGCGCCGGATGGAGTTCTTCTCCGGCAAGATCGAGTCGTCATCGGCGGAGGAACTGGCGCAGCAGAAAAGAAAGTGGCCCGCCAAGACCGCGCGCGGGCTAGGAATTTCGCTGAAATTTCCAGGCGGATACGAACTCGATACGCGGGGGTTGCCGGCGTGGATGACGGACAATTGGAAGAAATGTCTGCCTGTCTCCGTCTATGGCGAGACATCCGCAAAGAGCAAACAGGTCCATGCGGTCGTCCGCCTATTTCCGTCCGAGATGAACGCCCAAGGTTATGGAGGTCAGTGCGATCCGGAGATTCAGCCGGTCACCTATCGCACCCGCCTGATTTTTTCTAACCTTTATAACGATCTGAATTTCATCTTGCCGGACGGTACATTTTTGGCCGTGCTGGATTACGATTTCGTGGTCCGTTTCGACCGGCGGCTTCGGTCCCCCTTCATCGATCGCCGGCAGGATATCGTCATCCTGGATATGAAGCAGATCGAACCGATCTTGGAAGAGGCCGGCCGCCGCGAGGTGGAGCCGGGTTTCAATCCGCTGCAATTCATCCATGACCGCATTACCGATCTGGCGGTGGATCAGCCGAAACCGGCGGTACGCTGATCATGGCCCTTGAAGGGAAGGGTAAGAATCGAATGATGGGGATAAGACTCGCGGCCTTGGCGATGCTGGCGGCGCTGATGTCGATCGGATCACCGATCCTGGCGCAGGAACGGCTCTATCCTCCCTATCCCGATGTGTGGGGACGGGAATTGCCGGGAGATGAGATTCACAAGACCTTCATGAGTACGAATCTTTACCCCCGCAGCGATGGCGACATGCTGATCTATAAGGTCTTCATGTCCGGCCACGCGGATACGGAAAAATGGAGCGCCCGGCGGATTTCATTCTTTTCCGGCGAGGATGTCTCGGTGCCGCGCGAGGAAGCGTACAAGCAGGAAGATAAATGGCAGACCCCTGGTTTATGGGAGCAGGAGACTTCCCGTTTTCCGAATGGGTCTTGGCTGGTAGATATCGCCCCATATTATCCGTTTCATTGGGACGAGTGCATGTGGGTGCCGATTTATGCCTGGGGTCAGAGTAGAGCAGATCACGACTACCCGGAGCGTGTTTTCGTCCGTCTGCTGCCGTCGGAACGGCTGTTCGAAGGGACCGGAACTTCTTGCGCCGATGGGCGGCGCCCGCTCATGTATCGGACCCGCATACGATTTTCCTCCATATCCTACAGTCCGAACCATGTCCTGATGGATGGGACCTTTCTGGTTCTGATGGATGAGGATTTCGTGATCCGGCTTGACGAGACTCTCAACTCCCCCTTCATCGATAACCGCCCGGACCTGTTCGCGCTGGATTTCGACCAGATCGAACCGATTCTGGACGAAGCCTCCCGCCGCGAAAAGGAACCGGGCTTCAACGATGTGCAGTTCATTTACGACCGGGTCACCGATCTGGTGCTGAGTTTACCGAAACCGACGCCGCACTGATCTTCACAGCAGCGCCGGCCCGGCCTTTTCCTTTCGTTCTGGCGCAGACTGGCGAAGGGCATCATCGGCCGAAGTTGCACTCCTGTCCCCACCATTGACCCCAAAAGGGATCGGACGGACTTTTCTTGGTCAGGCGGGGATTGCAGGCGTTGTTGGTTTTCCAGAATTCGAGCAGTTCCGCATCGCTGGCGGTCCACATTTTTTCTATGCGGGCTTCGTCGATGGCAAAGACGCGGCATTGATGGATGCCGATCTTGAGCATCTCGGGCGTGCCGCGAAGCTGAAAGAGTGCGCCCAACGGTCGTAGGACCCAGAAAAAGGGCGGGTATTTCGGGTACCGCGCCAGAGTCACGACATAATAGGGTGTGGTTTCGATCACCCGATAGGACAGGCCCCATTTCTTGTCTTCGGCGAAGGTGATCCGGCCATCGTCATGGATGGTCATGTTTCCAGCCTGTTGATACGCCCCATTATTGCAAATGGGTATCCAGTCCCCAAGAAAGGCCGTCATGCCGGCCCGATCGGGAATCTCCGGCCAATCCTTGTCTCCTGGCATGGTGTTCGTCGACCAAGCGAAGGCTGGAGACGCGGCGGTCAGCAGCATGAGGAGCCCGGTGATTACGCCCGGTATGCGCAGGCTGGCGAAGGGCATCATCGGCCGAAGTTACAGGTTTGCCCCCACCATTCCCCCCAAAAGGGATCGGACGGACTTTTCTTGGTCAGGCGGGGATTGCAGGCGCTGTTGGTTTTCCAGAATTCGAGCAGTTCCGCATCGCTGGCGGTCCACATTTTTTCTATGCGGGCTTCGTCGATGGCAAAGACGCGGCATTGATGGATGCCGATATCGACCATCTCGGGCGTGCCGCGAAGCTGAAAGAGTGCGCCCAACGGCCGTAGGACCCAGAAAAAGGGCAAGGATTTCGGGTACCGCGCCAGAGTCACGACATAATAGGGTGTGGTCTCGATCACCCGATAGGACAGGCCCCATTTCTTGTCTTCGGCGAAGGTGATCCGGCCGTCGTCATGGATGGTCATGTTTCCGGCCTGTTGATACGCCCCATTATTGCAGCCGGGTATCCAGTCCCCAAGAAAGGCCGTCATGCCGGCCCGGTCGGGAATCTCCGGCCAATCCTTGTCTCCTGGCATGGTGTTCGTCGACCAAGCGAAGGCCGGAGACGCGGCGGTCAGCAGCAATGCTACCGCCGCCATTGTTATCCACCGCATGTCATTCCCCTAACCACTTAGTATCAGGAGAGTATCATGGACGATACGGCAATGCAGCTTACGCGTGAGCATATCAAGAAAAACGAAGGTGTCCGACCTCAGCCTTATAAGGACACTAAGGGCAAGCTGACCATTGGCTCCGGTTTGCAGGTTGATGACGAGGCGTCCTTTGTCGCCAAGCAGCTTCAGATCGATGATCCGGTGACAGGAAAACGGCGTTTAGCCACCGAGGCGGAAAAGAAGGCCGGTTTCAAGCAGGCAAAATCCTTGTCACAAAAAGAACTGGAAGATGGTGCGAGTAAATTCTTCCTGCCGGAAGAAGAAAATATCCGCCTTATCGATGCTGAAATCTTGAATCGGATTGAAAAAATTAAGGTGGATATCGGTCCGGAAGCCTGGGGCCGGCTGACCGATGGGCAGAGAACCGCGCTGATCGATATCCATTACGCCAATGGCAGTCTGGGAAAGTTCCCTAAACTCAAGGAGGCGGCGAAACGTGGCGACGCCCAGGAGATGGCCAAGCAGGCGGATTTCCATAATGGCGAGATCACGAAGACGGATCCAAAGACTGGCAAGCCCAAGGAGACGGGTTTTCAATATCGTGATTTCGACCGTCTGCGCCGTAACTATGCGGCGATGTCAGGGATCGACCCCGAAAGCTTCGATGCCTATTACGCCATCGCTAACAAATACCGCAATCATCCGCGGCTTAAAGATAATTATAAAGTCTACCTTTCGCAAAAAAGACCGGAATCGCAATCGCCTGCGGGGAAGGGCGGCACGGGTAGCACCTTGCTGACCGGGGGCGGGGCGGACGAGGCGTTCAAAGCGTTTCTTTTAAGCGAGGAGGAACGGCAGGATCTGCGGATGCGCAAGTTTTATCCCACCATGTACTCTAAGCAGGAGTGAACGGTGAACGGGGCCGGCGTCATTTCGCCGGCTCCTGCCTTTGCGGTTCTGGTTCAAGCGATGAGGCGGGCGAGTATTAGCGGCTGAACTCGCAATCTCGACTCCAAGCGCCACCCAAAAAAAGGATGGGATTCACTTTTTTCCGTCCGGCTGGGGTGGCAGAGGAAGTCACCTTTCCAGATTTCGGCCAGTTCCGCATCGTTGGCCTTCAACGCTCTGCGGCCGTGGTCGCCGAAAAGGTAGCATTCATTGGTGCCCATTCTTTTCATTTCGGGCAGGCCGTCAGACTGGGAAAGCTTGCCGACCGGCCGGAAGAGCCAGAAATGGACCCCGTAACTTTTTGAATGAACCAGCGTCACGACATAATGGGGCGTGGTTTCGATTATTCGATAGTGCAAGACCTCCTTCTTATTCCGGGCAAAGGTGATCCGGCCGTCGTCATGGATGGTCATGTTGCCATCACCTTCAATCACCTGGCCATAACAGTTGGGCATCCATTTCCCGAAGAAGGCGGTCATGCCGGCCCGGTCGGGGATTTCCGGCCATTGTTCATCCCCAGGCAAGGTTTCCAATCACCAGGCGTGGGCCGGAGACGCGGCGGTCAGCATCAATGCCACCGCCGCCATTGCGATCCACCGCATGTCTTCCTCCCCGGCAGTCATTGCGGGAGTGAGGATGGCATGGGTGGCGTGGTCGAGCGCTCAGGCTTGCTGAGGACGGGGAAGATGGCGGGCGGGCTCTTTATTCTTGGGCGGGCGGCGGGGGTGCGTTGCGCCGGGCGGCATGGGTGCGCCATTCGGCCAGGACCGCCAGCCATTGCGCGAGGTCGAGGCTGATTCGGCCGCCTTGCGGACCGGCATCCAGGGTGACGGCGTCATCATCCAGGATCAGGCGCAAGGGCGTCGATTCCGTATCTTCGCCAGCGATGGTGCAGGCGGTTTGAATCGATCGGGTCAGGACCCGTGCGGCGGCGGGGTGAGATAGGGCTGTGTCCATGCGGGTGGTTTCCTGTCATTGGCGCTGTAAAGGGTGGCCAGCGCGCGGGCATAGGCGGGCATGACCGCGCTGCGGAGCTCGCCCGCCTGTTCACGCCGCCGCGCCTCGCGGCCCAGCGCGTCGATCGCGGGCTGGTTGTCGCGGTGGAAGGCGGCCATCGCCGTGATGGCGGCGGCGCAGCGGTCGAGAGCGGTCATGTCCGGCTCCGGCGGGGGAGGTGATGCGTGCAATGTAATGCATATTTGCACTCGATATCAATGCAAATATGCATTGAGTTGTCCGGGTATAAGTTGCGACAGACGCCACTTATACTTGTGCTCTGGGCGCGAAACCCGTACGATGTTCGCCTAACGTTCCTATTTGGAGGCCGGGATGCGGAAGGTGGCGGCTGGGATTTTGGTCCTGGCTCTGGGCAAGGCAGCCTGGGCGGGCGAGATTCTGCCGGGCCCGGTGATGGCCGAAATCGTCCGGGTCATCGACGGGGACACCCTGCTGGTGACGGCGCATCCATGGCTGGGGGTGATGGTCACGACCCGGGTGCGGCTGGGTGGCGTGGACACGCCGGAGCGGGGCGGGCGCGCCGGATGTCCGGCGGAATCGGCCCTGGCCGAGCAGGCCGGGGCCGCCGTTCGCGCCGCGTTGCCCGTCGGATCGGTCGTGAGGTTGAGTGGTATCCGGCCGGATAAATACGGCCAGCGGGTGGTGGCGTCGGTCACGCTGGCTGACGGGCGCGATCTGTCCGATCTGCTGTTGGAGGCCGGATATGCAATCGCCTATGACGGTGGGCGCAAGAAATCCTGGTGCCCCTGACCGCCGGGGGCGCTGCCCGAATCCGCCCGGAGGATTGGGGTGTCAGCCCTCCGGTTTCATTTGGTGGCGATAGTTTCCAAAACAGGCGGTGTTGGTCTTTTCCGAAGGGCGTTTGCGCTTCGGGTTTTCGTGCGCCCGGCTAGAGCTTGCGGCCGAACCAGATGACGCGGCCGATGATGCGGATATCGTCGAGCGGGTGCCGTTCTTCGCCATGACGGGGATTGTCCGAGATCACGCGCACCATCGCCGGGTCCGAATTGGTGACGTAATGCAGCCTTTTGACCACCACGCCCAGACCGTCGAACAGCGCGAATACTCCGCCGGGCGAAGGCAACGTGTCGCGGGTGTCCACCATCACCCGGTCCCCGGATTCAAGCGTCGGGCTCATGCTGTCGCCCCTGACCTCCATCAGCCAGGTGTTGGCGGGGTGAATGCGCAATTCATCGTGGATATAGGATGTGGGAAAGGCCCAGACCGCCTTGATATTGTCCGCAGCGACCGTGTTGCCGAATTCGTCGGTACGGTTGTATTCACTCGCATAGACGCCGCCGCCGCCCATGCCGCCCCGGACATCGACCTCGGGGATGGTCGCGCCCTCTAGCCCGGCGGGGATGTTCGGCGGGCGCGAATGGGCGTCCGACAGGCCGTATGCCGGCGCACCGTCCAGATTGGGCGGCGGGATGGCGAGATCGTCGGGGACGGCGCGAATCAGCTTGGCCAGCGTGTCGGTGCGCGGCGCGGATGCCATCTGAGGGTCGCGGAGCAGACGGGTGATCGTCGTCGGCGCCATGCCGCCGGCGCGGCGGGCCCATTCGGGCGGCGACCAGCCGGTCGCGTCCAG
>JAYFRE010000089.1:0-9745 GCA_034926235.1 Rhodospirillaceae bacterium | reverse complement strand
ACGTTATTTTAATGTGCCGAATGCGAACAGTTATGATTCAGTTCTGTATTGTATTTGCCATGGTAAAGCGGAAATCATGCGATTTCCGGTGCAAGTCATACTGTTTGGTAATGAGCGGGCACTGTTCCAAACTCGAACAGTGTACAGGTTGATCCGGTCATGTTAGTTTAATACGAAATATCGTTTCGTTTCCTTCCGGTTACCCGAGGGAGTCGCGGGAACAAGGCCGTGGGAGGGCCTTGATCGGACGGAACCTGTATTGCGGATACCGTGAGGTGAACCATGGATCCTGCATCACCCATTCTTGAAGCGACATCGCGTTTCTGGAACGCGCCGTCACTGGAACGATTTGCGCCGTCGCCGCCGTCGCCCTTGCCGCGTTTCCGCTACAGCACCGGCAAGGTCGGCTATGAGGCTTGGAAACGGTTCGTCGATCATGGCTCGGTCGAAGGGCTGGACCCGGTCTTGGCTGATTCCTGGCGTCATTGTGCGGCGCTTGGGGTGTCCACCGGCAAGCGTCCGCCGGTGGTGCGTCCGTTCGGCCCTTCCGGCGGCGACGAGGTCATCGTCGATATGTCGCGCCGGATCGACGGTTTGTTGCGCCCGATTCTGCAATCGAACGGATTGATGGTCAGCATCACCGATTCGGAAGGCCGGCTGGTGCGCAGCTATGGCCACAAGGATGCGCTGCGGCGCGCCGAAAGGCTGCGTTTCTGCACCGGTGCGGAATGGACGGAAAGCAGCGTCGGCACCAACGCCATCGGCACCGCGCTGCGTACCGGTTATGTGGTGCAGATCTTCGATCGCGAACATTTTTGCATCGATCATCAGGAATGGCGCTGCACGGCGGCTCCGTTCTTCGATCCTCTGGGCCGGCTGGCGGGATGTTTCGATATCTCCAGCGGCACCGCCGAGGATCATGCCCAGGCGCTGAGGCTGGTGTTGTGGAGCGTGCGCGCTTTCGAGGGAATGCTGCTGCAATCCCACAGCCGCGAGTTGGAATCCTGGCCGGCGGCGATGCTGGCGGCGCTTCCCCTGGGGGGCGGCGATGACGGTGTCGTCGTCATCCAGGCCCAGGGCCGCATCTGCGGCGTCAACGAGGTGGCACGGGCGATTCTAGGCGACGATTCCTATCGTTTGGCGGGACGGCATGTCTCGGAGCTGTTCGAAGCCGAACCGCTGGGCCGGCTGATGCAGGACGTCAGTTGCAGGAATGCGGTGGTGCGGGCCCTGGGACGTCCGGGAATAGTGGCCGAGGCAATACCGTTGCGCTCGCCGGCCGGGCTATGGCTGGGCGCGGTGCTCAAGCTCGCGCCGCCATCGGCGCGGCGGGATGCCCGCGTGCGGACGCAGGCCCGCGATCCTGAGCCGGGGACGGGGTGTTGTCCGACCGTGCCTTTTATCGGCGATAGCGAGGCTGCCTGCCAGATCCGCCGCCAGATCGCCGCCTTCGCGCGCACGCCTTCGACCGTCGTGATTCTGGGCGAAAGCGGCACGGGCAAGGAACTGGTGGCGCGTGGAATTCACTGTGCTGGCGACCGCCAGCGGGGACCGTTCGTAGCGATCAATTGCGGTGCGTTGCCCAGGGATCTGATCCAGAGCGAACTGTTCGGCTATGAAAGCGGGACTTTCACCGGAGCCGACCGCAAAGGACGCGCCGGCGTGTTCGAACGCGCCAACCGCGGCACCCTGTTCCTGGACGAGATTTGCGAATTGCCGTTGGAACAGCAGACCAATCTGCTGCGGGTGTTAGAGGAACGCTGCGTGACCCGTCTGGGCGGAAGCCAGACAGTCGGGCTGGACATCAAGATCGTCGCCGCCACCAACCGCGACATGATGGGCGAGGTGCGGGCGGGACGATTCCGTGCCGATTTGTTCCATCGTTTGTGCGTTTCGACCATCGTCATTCCGCCGCTGAAAGAACGCGGCGCGGACATCCGTTCCTTGGTCGATCACCATTTCGCGCGCCTGTGCCGGGATATGGGGCTGTCCGGTCTCGGCATCGACGAGGATGTCTATGACGTTCTCGCCGCCCATAGCTGGCCGGGCAATGTGCGCGAATTGATCAACGCCGTCGAATATGCCTTGAACCAGTATTTCATTGCGCCCTATGCGCGCCTGTCGCGTCACCATCTTCCTGCTCACCTGGCCCAGATGCGGGCGAAGGCGCAGACCGGCAAGGGGTTGAGGGAGGCCGAATCACGCGCCATCCTGCAAGAACTGGCCCGGCATGACGGCAATATCTCCCGGACGGCCCAGGCATTGGGGATTGGTCGGAATACGCTTTATGCAAAGCTGCGCCGTCTTCAAGACGATGCGGACCGGCGCGTTTGACAGGGTGGTTGCGCAAGGACCGGTCTGTTCTTTCGGTTTATTGCGCCGACGGGGGTGGATAGGCGGCAACCCTGCGCCGGAATTCGTCCCCCCTCCGTTTCGACAAGGTTGGCAAGGCCGTCAACCTCCATTATACCCATGGTGAACCCACAGCCTTCCAGGAAAAGAACCTGATGCGGCGGGCGCGATTCGCGTCCGATGGCCCGCCGGAGAACGTTCAAGGGGAAGTTGGCGAAACAGCATGGCGGTTGACAGAATTCCCGCCCCAGGGGATGCGGCCGACGCCGGCATTGTAAATCGATGGATGTCAAATGAGCAAAACCGACAATCTTGTTCTTGTGATCAATTGCGGTAGTTCCTCGCTTAAGTTTGCGCTCTTCCCCACGGGAGACAAGACCCCCTTGATGTCGGGCCTTGCCGAATGCCTCGGTCAGGAAGACGCCCGGCTGACCTGCAAGGCCGAGGATGGCAAGGTCACCTTGTCCCTGGGCGGCGGCGACCATGCGGCGGCGCTGGGTGCGCTGACCAAGACCCTGGCCGAGCGCGGCTGGCTGAAGAACGTGACCGCTGTCGGTCATCGCGTCGTTCATGGCGGCGAGAAGTTCCAGTCTTCGGTCCTGGTGACCGACGAGGTTCTGACCGCGATCGAATCGCTCAACCATCTGGCTCCTTTGCATAACCCCGCCAACGTGCTGGGTATCCGCACCGCCATCGCCAAGCTGCCGAACATTCCGCAGGTCGCCGTGTTCGACACCGCCTTCCACCAGACGATGGAGCCCGGCGCCTATCTTTACGCGCTGCCGATGTCTTTCTACCGTGATTATGGCGTGCGCCGTTACGGCTTCCATGGCACCAGCCACCGCTATGTCGCGGCGGAAGCGGTGCGGGCCTTCAATCTCGATCCCAAGGATCACGGCCTGGTCATCGCCCATCTCGGCAACGGCGCTTCGGCGACCGCGGTGCTGAACGGCAAGAGCGTCGATACCTCGATGGGCATGACCCCGCTGGAAGGCCTGGTCATGGGCACCCGTTCGGGCGATGTCGATGCCGGCGCGCTGGTGCATCTGTCGCGGCTCTTGAAGCTGGATGCCGATGGCCTGGACAGCCTGCTCAACAAGAAGAGCGGTCTTTTGGGCATCTCCGAGCTGTCCAACGACATGCGCACGATCGAAAGCGCCGCCAATGAAGGCCATGACGGCGCCAAGAAGGCGCTGGACGTGTTCGTGCACCGCCTGGCCCGCTATATCGGCGCTCTCGCCGCCTCGCTGAAGCGTTTCGACATGCTGGTCTTCACCGGCGGCATCGGCGAGAATTCCTCGCTCGTGCGCGAACTGACCGTCAACCGCCTGAGCGCGTTCGGCTTCGAGCTGGACAGTGCGGCTAACGGCACCATGTTCGGCGGTAAATCCGGCGTCATCAGCAAGAGCAAGAAGCCCGTTGCCGTGGTCATCCCCACCAATGAGGAATGGCTGATCGCCACCGATACCGAACGTCTCGCCGCGTCGGCCAAGTAACCGTCGGTTTCGTTCGTCGCGCCGCCGGCCTTCTGGGCCGGCGGCTTCACAAGGATAAGAAACATGACACAGGATGTGCATCGCCATAGCTTCTTCCTGATTCCGATGACCCAGAATGTCGGCCTGACGTCGATTTCGCTGGGTTTGGTGCACGCGCTGCTGCGCGACGGGATCAAGGTCGGCTTCGTCAAGCCCATCGCACAGCCCCAGGGACCGGGCCTGCAGCCCGACCTGTCCACTTATTTCGCCCGTACGATGTGCCACATCGACGCGCCCGAATCGATTACCTTCGCCCATGCGGAGGAACTGATCCGCACCGGCGAGACCTCGACCCTGATGGAAGAGGTGGTCAATATCGTCGAACAGGCCCAGGCCAAGTACGACATTCTGATCATCGAGGCGCTGATCCCCAACGTCGAATCGCAGGTGATCAACGAGCTGAACGCCCAGATGATCGGCTGCCTGACCGCCAATGTGGTCCCCGTGGTGTCCGGTGCGCGCGAACCCAAGGAATTGGCCGAAGCCGTGGCGCTGGCCAACCGGCGCTATACCGACCAAGGCAATCTGCCGCTGGCGGGCATCATCGTCAACAAGGCCCCGGCCGGGGCCGAGGGGCAGCGTCTGCGCGCGGCCCTGGAAGCGCTGAAGCTGCCTGCGCCGATTCTGGGTTTGGTGCCCTATGAACCCCACCTCAATTCGCCCCGGCTGATGGATGTGGTCAGCATGCTGGGCCTGAAGGTCGAGCGGCCCGGTAATGTTGCCCGCACCCGTGTGCGCGAGGTGCTGGTTGCGGCCCGTTCGGTCGAAAACATCATCGACCGGCTGAAGCCGGGCACCCTGGTGGTCACTGCGGGCGACCGCAGCGACGTGATCCTGGCTGCCGCTCTGGCCAGCCAGCGCGGGGTTCAGCTTGCCGGTCTGCTGTTGACCTGCGGCGATCCGATGGCTCCGTCCGTGGCCAATCTGATCGTCTCGACGCAGCAATCCAGTCTGACCGTGCTGTGTTCGGATGACGACACCTTCGCCATCGCCACCCGTCTGGCGGGGCTGACGACCCATGTCAGCGCCGACGATCCCGAGCGGATGCAGCAATTGCTCGAATATGTCGCCGAGAACATGGTGACCCAGCCGCTGCGGCAATATGCCGGCACGCAGACCGCGACTCGTCTGACTCCGCCTGCGTTCCGCTACCGGATGATGCAATTGGCCCGCGCCGCCAACAAGCGGATCGTCCTGCCCGAGGGCGACGAGCCCCGGACCTTGCAGGCGGCGGTGATCTGCCATGAAAAGAAGATCGCCCGCTGCGTCCTTCTCGGCAATCCGGCCCGCATCCACGAGGTCGCCTCGCTCCAGGGGCTGACCCTGCCCGACGACATCGAAATCCTCGATCCCGACAAGGTGCGCGCGCGCTATGTGCCGCAGCTGGTCGAGCTGCGCAAGTCCAAGGGCATCACGCCCCAGATGGCCGAAGCGCAGCTTGAGGACTCGGTGGTCATGGGCACGGTCATGCTGACCATGGACGAGGTGGACGGCCTGGTTTCGGGCGCGGTCCACACCACGGCCAGCACCGTGCGCCCGGCCCTGCAGCTGATCAAGACCGCGCCGGGCGAAAAGCTCGTCTCCAGCGTCTTCTTCATGCTGATGCCCGACCAGGTCCTGGTCTATGGCGACTGCGCGATCAATCCCGATCCGACGGCCGAGGAACTGGCCAGCATCGCGGTTCAATCGGCGGAATCGGCGATCGCGTTCGGGGTTTCGCCCCGCGTGGCCATGATCTCCTATTCGACCGGCAGCTCGGGTACGGGTACGGATGTCGAAAAGGTGCGCGAGGCTACGCGCATGGCCAAGGAAGCACGCCCCGATCTCATCATCGACGGCCCGATGCAGTATGACGCGGCCACGGTGATGTCGGTGGGCAAACAAAAGGCTCCGGACAGCCCGGTCGCCGGCCGCGCCAACGTCTTCATCTTCCCCGACCTCAACACCGGCAACACCACCTACAAGGCGGTGCAGCGTTCGGCGGGCGTCGTCAGCATCGGCCCGATGCTGCAGGGCCTGCGCAAGCCGGTCAACGATCTGTCGCGCGGCGCGCTGGTGGACGATATCGTCTACACTATCGCGTTGACGGCCATTCAGGCGACGATCACCAAAAAGTAATCGTCAAAGCCGGATAGGCTCACGAAAAAACCGCCGGTCTTCCCCGATAAGGGGAGGCCGGCGGTTTCTTTTATGGTTTCACGAAAAAAAAAGATAGGGGCGGAACCGTAGGCGTCAGATGCCTTCGCCGTTCTCGTAGCCGATTTCGCGGACCATGCCGATCGTGACCTGACTGCGCGGCGGCACGCCATGGGTCAGCCAGACATTGCCGCCGATCGAAGCGCCCTTGCCGATGACGACACGGCCCAGGATGGTAGCGCCGGAATAGATGATGACGTCGTCTTCGATGATGGGATGGCGCGGAATACCCTTGATCGGGTTGCCATGCTCGTCCAGGGGAAAGCTTTTAGCTCCCAGGGTGACACCCTGATAAAGGCGCACATTGCGCCCGATGACGCAGGTTTCGCCGATGACCACGCCGGTGGCGTGATCGATGAAGAAATGATCGCCGATCTCGGCTCCGGGATGGATATCGACTCCGGTCAGCGCATGGGCATGTTCGGTGATCATGCGCGGAATCAGCGGCACGCCCAGGACATGCAACTCGTGCGCGATACGGTAATTGGTCACGGCGAAGATGCCGGGATAGCAGAAGATCGCCTCGGCGCGGTTCTGCAAGGCTGGATCGCCCTCATAAGCGGCTTCGACATCCGAGACCAGGGTGCGCTGAAGCGCCGGCAGGCGGCCCATGAAGCGCCGGGTGACGTTCTTGGCCTTGTCGAGGTCGGCGCAGTCGTCGGCAGGGTGATGTTCGGCGAAAGCGATGCCGCGGCGGATCTGTTCGCACAATTTGTGCAGAGCATGGTCGAGCGTGGCGCCGATATAGTAATGCAGGCTTTCGTCGCGCAGATCGGTATTGCCGAAATAGCCCGGGAACAGGACCGAGCGCAGGGATTCGACCGCCTCGGCCACGATGTCGCGGTCCGGCAGGACCATGCGGCCCGACCCGTTGGTCAGCCCCTGCGAGGCTTCCACACAGAGCTCGTCGACGATTCGCTTGAGTTCGATGTCGTCGAGCGTACTGGGCGAAAGGATCATGTCGGCCTCGCGGAAAAAACCGGGGAAAGGACGGTTCCCTTCCCCGCGAACGATGGGATCAATATGTAGGTCCGGTCAAGCGCGCTGTCACGGGGACAGGACCGTTTCACTCCGCTTTTTCGTCTCCTGCGGCCAGCCCCCAGAAATTGGCGATGACGGCCCAGGCTTCCTCGGCGGTCTCGACGATCTGGAACAAGTCCTTGTCCTCCGGGGCAATCATGCCTTCCTCGATCAGCAGGTCGAAATCGATCAGGCGGGTCCAGAAATCACGGCCGAAGAGCAGGAAGGGAAAACGGTCGATCTTGCCGGTCTGCGCCAGGGTCGCGGCCTCGAACATCTCATCCAGCGTGCCATAGCCGCCCGGAAAGATCACCAAAGCGCGCGCCCGTTGCAGGAAATGCATTTTGCGCAGGGCGAAATAGTGGAACAGAAACGATAACTCGGGTGTGACATACTCGTTGGCGCGCTGTTCAAAGGGCAGCACGATATTGAGGCCGACGGATTTTGCCCCCATCTCCCATGCGCCTCGGTTGGCGGCCTCCATGATCCCCGGACCGCCGCCGGTCAGCACGACGAAATCGGTTCCACTGGGCGATGCCTGGGCGGCAATGCGGCCCAAAATGCGTGCTTCCTCATAATAGCGGGAATTGGCGAGCAAGCGGCGTGCCTGGGCGACGTCGCGGATCAGGACCGGGTCGTCGGGACGGGCGGAAGCCAAAGCCAAGGCCGCGTCCAGACGGGCCTGGGCGGTTTCCCGATCGACCAGGCGCGCGCTGCCGAAAACGACCACCGTCGAATGGATGCCGGCATCCTTCAGCATCATCTCGGGCTTGAGCAGTTCGAGTTGCAGGCGCACCGGGCGCAGCTCGTCATGCAGCAGGAATTCGATATCCTCATAAGCCAGCCGATAGGCCGAGGAGGAAATAGGATGGTGCGGTTCCTCGGGCTGTTCCTTCAGATGTCCGGCTCGCTTGGAATCATCGCGTGCGGATGGGAAGGGACCTCTGGGCATGAGCTGTTTCCTGATCGGATGAGGGGGAGGACGGGATAAAGGGCGGTCAGCGGCCGCAGCACTGCTTGTATTTCTTGCCCGATCCGCAGGGGCAGGGATCGTTGCGCCCGACCTTGGGCCCCGCCCGGCGGACCGGTTCGGCGTGGACCTTGCCGTTGGCGTACAGCCACTCCTCGCCGTCGCGCTGGAAAATCGAGGTTTCGTGATGGGTCTGCTCGATCCCGTTCTGGCGGAAGCGGGCGGAGAATTCGACCATGCCTTCGGAATCATCCTGGCCGCCGCCCGAGGTGGCGAGGATGTCGAGGCCCAGCCATTCGACCGATTTCGCCCATTGCTCGGCCTGCTTTTTGTCGTGATCGGCGCGGGATTCCGGCGTCAGGCTGCGATCCAGATGGTCGATCTCACATAAGACATAGGCCGCGTAGCGCGCCCGCATGGCGGCTTCGGGCGAAGGCGCTGGTGCGCCGCCCAGGATCGGGCCGCAGCAGGATTCGAGCGTCTTGCCGCTGGCGCACGGACATTGGGACATGATGGTTTCCTTGACGGTTGCGAATGCGGTCCCGGAATCCGGGCTGGCCCGTTTGTGACACAAGCGGGTGGAGCGCGTCAAACCATGCCGGACGGTCTGGCGCGCGGGCGTTCTTTAGGCGAATGGGGGGAATGCATTATGACGGGCTGTACAAGAAGGGTTGTGTTTCAGTATGGTTCGCCTCTTCCCGAAAAGCGAAAGAGGCCCGATCGTGGTCAAGCATTCTTTGTCGAAGAACAAGATCCGCATCCTTCTTCTGGAAGGAGTTCATGAGAACGCGGTCGCCGAGTTCAAGGCGCATGGCTATTCGACCATCGAATCATTGCCGGGCGCGCTGGACGAGGCCGAACTGATCGAAAAGATCAAGGGCGTGCATATCCTGGGCATCCGCTCGCGCACCCGCATCACGGCGAAGGTTTTGGAGGCAGCCAACCGGCTTCTGGCGGTGGGGTGTTTCTGCATCGGCACCAACCAGGTCGATCTGGTCGCAGCCGAAAAAGCCGGCATTCCGGTCTTCAACGCGCCCTATTCCAACACCCGTTCGGTGGCCGAGCTGGTGATCGGCGAAATCGTCATGCTGATGCGCCGGATTCCGGAGAAATCGGCTGCGGCTCATGCCGGCGGCTGGGCGAAGTCGGCGAAGAACTCGTTCGAGCTGCGCGGCAAGACCCTGGGCATCATCGGCTATGGCCATATCGGCTCGCAATTGTCGGTGCTGGCCGAGGCGATGGGCATGCAGGTGCGCTATTTCGACATCGAGAAGAAGCTGGCCATCGGCAATGCGCTTCCCGTGCCGACCCTGGGCGATCTGCTTGAAAGCTCGGATGTGGTCAGCCTGCATGTGCCGGCCTCGCCTTCGACCCGCAACATGATCGGCGGACAGGAACTCAGCCGGATGAAGCGCGGCTCCTTCCTGATCAACGCCTCGCGCGGCAATGTCGTCGATATCGACGCCCTGGCCCGCGCGATCGACGAGGGCCGGATCATCGGCGCGGCCATCGACGTCTTCCCGTCCGAGCCGGCGGAAAATGGCGGCGAGTTCCAAAGCCCGCTGCGCGGCAAATCCAACGTCATCCTGACCCCGCATATCGGCGGATCGACCCAGGAGGCGCAGGCCAATATCGGGCTTGAGGTGGCCGAAAAGCTGCTGCGTTATTCCGA
>JAYFRE010000101.1:0-2219 GCA_034926235.1 Rhodospirillaceae bacterium | reverse complement strand
CCTGATCGAAAACATCACGCTGGGCACGGCGGCGGTCGGTTACCGGACCGAATCCATGCATGGCGCGGGCAGCCCGCAGGCGCAGCGGATCATGATCGCCCGTCAGGGCAATCTGGGCCGCAAGAAGGAGCTGGCCAAGGCCATCGCCGGTATTCCGTCCGAGAAAAAGGCCAAGACCAAGACGCTTGAGTCCGCCAAGTAATCGTTGGGAAAGCTGGGGCCGGACGGATACCATCGTCCGGCCCTTATTTTCTGTCGCCCCGCGGCGGCCCGCGAACCCAGCCGGACAGCCATGACCGTCATCGAACTCCTGATCCCCGCCCGCCCGCTCTATAGCGGAGATATCGACGCTGGAAGGATCGGCACGGACAGACTGAACGCCGCGCCATTTCATCCCGTCACCGACGCCGCCGGAACCTTCATCGGCGTCATCCGGACGTCTCGTCTTCTTCCCTTAATTCCGGGGACGGGCTGGAGCCAGCATCTGGAAGCGGATGTCTGCCGTCTTTCGCCGGAAACAAAGATCGAGGACATCTTCGCCACGGCCAAGCCCCTCATCGTCGAGGATGCCAATGGAGCCATCCTTGGCATTGTCACCGCCGAGTCCTTGGCGAACGCCCGCTGCGCAAGGGCTGAACAGAAATACCGGCATCTGCTCGCCATCATCGATTGCGCCCAGAACGGCATCATCGTCGTCGATCCAGAAGGCCGTATCCTTATCGCCAATGCCTTCGCAGCCCGGCTTCTGGGCACGACCGCCGACAAGATGCCGGGGAAAAAGGCGACGGATTTTGTTGAAAACAGCCCGATCACGACGATCTTAAAAGATAGAAAACCCGTTTATTACCATAAGATAAAAACAAACAAATCGACGATCATCGCCACCTATTCCCCCCTATTCATCGATGGCGATTTTTACGGCGCTTTGTCCATATTCCAGGACATATCGTCCTTAAACGACGTTTATACGGAACTGGATCAGGTCAAATCGCTTCTGGAAGAACGGGATGCGATCATCGAAACGTCCTATGACGGTCTGTGCATCGTCGATGGCAGCGGCATCGTGCTTCGGGTCAATCGGGCCTATCAGGCCATAACCGGCGTCGGCAGCGCGGAAATCGTCGGCAAGACGATGCTGCACATGATCCAGCAGGGCATCTATGACCGCTCCGTCTCCAAACTGGTGATGGAGCAAAAAACACCCGTGACCATCAGCCAGAGCATCAAGGGCCGCCATTTCCTCGTCACCGGCAACCCGTTGTTCGACGAACAAGGCAATGTCCAGCGGGTGGTAACGAATTTGCGCGACATCACCGAACTGTCCCGCCTGCAAGAGCAGTTGGAGCAAACCCGGAATCAGAGCAAACGTTACGAAACTGAACTGAACCAGCTTAAGGACCAGTATTTCGACAGGGATGACGGCATCGTCTTTCGCGGCCGGACGATGGAACAGATCCTGCTGGTCGCCGCCAAGGTGGCCCTGGTCGATTCCACTGTCCTCATCACCGGCGAATCCGGCACCGGCAAGGAATTGATCGCCAAGCTGATCCACCGGCGCGGCAAGGACGCCGCCGCCCCCTTCATCAAGATCAATTGCGCGGCATTGCCTGAAAATCTGCTCGAATCCGAACTGTTCGGCTATGAGGCCGGCTCGTTCACCGGCGCGCGAAAAGGCGGCAAACCGGGCATGTTCGAGCTGGCCCAGGGCGGCACCCTGTTTCTTGACGAGATCGGCGACATGCCGCCCTTCCTTCAGGTCAAGCTGCTGCGTGCCTTGCAGGAAAAAGAAATCATGCGCCTCGGCGGGACGAAGAGCATCAGCGTCGATGTCCGGATCATCGCCGCGACCCACCGCGACCTGACCGAGATGCTGAAAAAAGGTGGTTTCCGCGAGGATCTCTATTACCGGCTGATGGTGGTGCCGATCCACCTTCCGCCCTTGCGCGAGCGCAAGGAAGACCTGCCGGCCTTGGTCGCCTTCTTCCTCGACAAATATAACCGCAAGATGAGGTTGAACAAGAAGATCGGCTCGGAAGCCATGGATGTCATGCTGCGCTATTCCTGGCCGGGTAATATCCGTGAGTTGGAAAACGTCATCGAGCGGATGATCGTCACTTCGGAAAGCGATTTGATAACCGTCGGACACCTGCCCGAAGACATGCGCGTCAAAACCGTGGCGCACCGGGAAGGCGACATGCGCGATGCCCTGGACAGTCTGG
>JAYFRE010000094.1:0-6091 GCA_034926235.1 Rhodospirillaceae bacterium | reverse complement strand
GGCGGTCGGCGCGGGACGGGCCATCACCACCAGATCGACCAGCCGTCCGGCGCGGGCGAGGATGTCTTCTTCCAGTCCCGCTTCCTCGCGCCAGGAGACGGTGAAGCCTTCCTCGGCCGAGGGGATGGTGGCGATGGGGATGTTGCGCTCCGTCACCATGGAGCCGAAGACCTGCTTCAGCTTCATCGACCGTTCGGCCTGGCGGGTTTCGGCCATGGCGATCATTTCGCCGACCATGGTTGCGGACATGCCTTCGCCCACCAGCGGAATGGTGCTGGCCGGTTCGCCATGCGCGTTAAGGACCTGGACATGCGCGCCCTGCTGCTTGCCGATCTCGAACGCGAACGACAGAACGTCCGCAGCAGTCGCGATGTCGTCTATATAGGCCAGAATGGTTCTGTATTGGGTCACGGCCTTTCTCCTCTCTTGAGAGATCATTGCCTCGACAAAGATATAGTATACCTCTTTCGGGTCCGCCCCGATAACGTTCAGGGATCAAATCCGTAAAATTCGCCGTGCCGCTTCCTGCGTGGCGTCCTTTGGCCCGGAACTGTCGATCCGGTCCCAGTCCATCCGGCCCAGCGTGTACTGTTCCTGACGCGCCGCCACCTCGGGCGTGGCGTCGGAAGCGTCGTTGGTCCGCCCTGCGACGCGGTCCGCGCGCAAGGCGGTTTCGCTTTCCAGCCACAATCCCCGGAATGGCGTGCCGAGACGCGTGGCCAGGGCGTGGGCGCAGGTGCGTTCGCTTTCCTTGGCGAACACCGCGTCGAGGATGACGCAAGTGCCCCCCGCCAGCACGGTTTCGGCCTCGGCCATCAGGCTTTCATAGGTGGCCTCGGTCACGTCCGGACGGTAGGCTTCGGGCGGCAGGCGGGTTTCGGGCGGCACACCCATCAGCCTTTTGCGCAGAACGTCGCTGCGCAGAACCAGCGCGCCGGGCGGGTTGCCGATGAACGGGGCCAGGCTTCGGGCCAGACTCGTTTTGCCGGAGCCCGATAGTCCGCCGATGGCGATCAGCCGGGGCGGCGGCGGGGACAGAAATTCCTCGGCCAGGGTCATGTAGCGCTGCGCTTCGTCCCGCATGGATTCGGGGCCGCCCTTATGGGCGATCTCGGCCAGGACATGGGCGCGGATGCCGGCACGCAAGGACAGGAACAGGGGCAGCGCCGCCAGCCCGTCAGCGTCGGCCACCAGTTCCAGATAACGGTTGAGCAACCGGTTGGCGAAAACGGGCAAATCCCGCGCGACGAGATCCATGATCAGGAAGGCGAGGTCGTAGAAGGTGTCGATGCAGGCGAAATCCTCGCGGAATTCGATGGCGTCGAACAGCAGCGGCCTTTCGCCGATCAGGCAGATATTGCCCAGATGCAGATCGCCATGGCAGCGCCGGACCCGGCCCGATATCCGCCGGGATTCCAGCAAGGCGTCGAGACGGCTGGTCCAGTCCCGCGTGTTCTGAGTGACGCGCTCGGCCTGATCTTTTGTGAAGATCGCGGGGACATGCCGCGCGAAACAGGCGGCGTTGCTGTCGATGACGGTGCGGATGCCGGCTTGACCGCCATGGTCCGGACGGAGCGGGGCCTCGTCGTGGAAGCGGGCGATGGCCTCGGCCAGGGCTAGAATATGGGCCTCGGTCAGCAATCCTACCGCCGCCATGCGATCGAGCTGGCGGTCCTGGTCGAAACGGCGCATCGCCACCACCCAATCGATGGTTTCGCCTGCGCCATCCAGAGACAGGACGCCGTTCCCGTCCCGCCTTATCTCGATAAGACCGAGATAAAGTTCGGGCGCGGTGCGCCGGTTGATCTCCAGCTCGGTCCTGCAGGCGTCGCGGCGGCGGTCGGGCGTCGAGAAATCGAGGAAAGGCAGGGTGACGGCGCGCTTGATCTTGTAGGCGCGGTCGCCGGCAAGGAAGATCGCCGAGATATGGGTGTCGATCCGTGTGACTGGTCCGGTGCCCGGCCCATAGGTCGCGGGGTCGGCAAGCAGGGCGAACGCGGCTTGCTGGCCGGGCGGCGCGCCGCCCGGCTCGGTCTGGATCAGGGGAACAGCATTTGGTTCCGCCATCCATCCTCCTCCCGGTAATAGACGCTGCGCTCATGCAGACGGAAGGGTTTGTCGCTCCAGAATTCGATCCGTTCCGGGGTCAGCCGGAATCCGGACCAATAGGGCGGACGCGGCACCGTGCCGACGGGGTATTTCGCCACATATTCGGCGATCCGCTTTTCCAGCTCGAACCGTCCCGCCAGAGGGCGCGACTGCTTCGACGCCCAGGCTCCGATCCGGCTGGAACGGTCCCGGCTGGCGAAATAAGCGTCGGCTTCCGAATCTTCCACGGGCGCAATGGCGCCTTCGATATTGATCTGGCGCTTTAGACTTTTCCAGTGGAACAGAAGTGCTGCGCGCGGATTGGCGATCAGTTGGAGGCCCTTCCGGCTTTCATAATTGGTGTAGAAAACAAATCCCCGTTCATCGACATGCTTCAGCAGCACCATGCGCACGGTCGGGTAGCCATCGGCGCCGGCGGTAGACAGGGCCATGGCGTTGGCGTCGTTGGGTTCCGAACGTTCGGCCTCGGCCATCCAATCCTGGAAGAGGGCGAAGGGTTCGGAAAAAGGCTTGATCATATTTTTCAAGGCAGGCTTCTTCGTGCGATTCTTGGGGGGGAATGGCGGAACGGGGCGAGTATAACGGCAAGCCGGTCCCCGCCGAAAGCGGAGAGCTGTCAACGCTGCTCCTCCTTCCATGCCTGGGCACTGGAAAAAAAGCGTCTTTCACTTATTTCTGATATGGTCCGGGAGTGAGGAAGCCGGCCTCACGGGAAGGTCCCGGAGCGGTTTGTCCATCCCTTTAAGGAAATATGGTGAATGTCTGAAGACGATCCTTATGCGATTCTGGGGGTCGCGCGTAACGCCACGCAGGACGAGATCAAACATGCCTACCGCAAGCTTGCGCGCACCCTGCACCCCGATCTGAATCCGGGCGACAAGCAGGCCGAGGAAAAGTTCAAGAAGCTGGGGGCGGCGCACGATCTTTTGTCCGATCCGGCCAAGCGGGCGCGTTTCGACGCCGGCGAGATCGATTCCAGCGGCGCGGAACGCCAGCGCCGAGGCTATCGCACCTATGCCGGCGCGGGCCGGCGCGGAGGCGCGGGCGGGGATGAATCCTCGTTCCGGTTCGGCGACAATGCCGACGATATTTTCGCCGAACTTTTGCGCCGCCGGAACCGGGGCCGCCAGGGCTGGGATTTCTTTTCCGAGGAAGAAGGGGGCGATCGGCCGTCGCGCGGGGCCGGGGCGCGCTATTCCCTGAGCGTCGCCTTTCAGGAAGCCGTCATGGGCGCGACCAGACGCATTACCCTGCCGACGGGTAAAAGCCTGGATGTCAAGGTGCCGCCCGGCACAAAGGACGGATCGGTGCTGCGCCTTAAAGGGCAAGGCAATCCGGGGCTCAATGGCGGTCCGGCCGGCGACGCGCAGATCGAGATCAAGGTCGAACCCCATCCGTTTTTTGTCCGCGACGGCGACGATATTCTGATTACCCTGCCCATCACGCTGGCCGAAGCGATTGGAGGGGGCAAGATCACGGTTCCGACCATCGACGGCAAGGTCGCCCTCAAGGTCCCGGCCTGGAGCAGCAGCGGCACGGTGTTGCGGCTTAAAGGAAAGGGCGTGCCGACGGGCAAGAAGCGCGGCGATCAGTTGGTGACGCTGAAGCTGGTGCTGCCCGAAAAGCCGGATCCGGAGCTTGAGGCTTTCATCGCGCAATGGGCGGCCAAGAACCCCCAGGATGTGAGGACCAAAGCCGGCATGGCCTGACGCGGGATCGGGGCGAGAAAAGGGTCAGCCGGCGGGGAATATCCGCTGCATGAACAGATCCAGCGCGGCGTTTGGGTCGAAATCGCGCGCCGCGCCGCTCAGTTCCGCCGACAGGGCGTCAAGACGGTCCTGTAAATCCGGCGCCGGGCCTGAACCGGGAGGCAGGGCGCGCAGCAGATCTTCGATCTCGGCCCCGATCGCGCCCATCCGGTCGGCGCTCATGGTTTCCCCGGTGCCGGCCAGTGCATGCGCATGCAGCATCACCGTCTGGATCGACGCTTGGCCTTGCGGGAATCCGGTCAGCACGATGCCACGGATGACGGCGGCGCGATTCTGCGCCTCCTCGGCGAAGCGCTGGAAGGTTCCGGCCAGTCGGGTGCGGCGATCATTCATGGAACCCTTTCTACGGCAAGCCGCCGGGGATGGAAAGGCCCGTTCCGGACGGCTTGCCGGCCTTCATGGCCTCAGGCGGTCACGATATCGACGATTTCGGCCATGTAGATGCTGTGATGGTCCTTCTTTGGGTAGAAGGTCTCGTCCAGTGCAGGCTCGGTCAGTCCGGCGGGTGTCATCCGCGTCTTGTACAAAGTCCGCGCCACGACGGAAAGATAGGCTTCGCCGAAGGTGACGGCCCCGTCCAGGAAGCGCGGCGTTAAGCCGGACAAGGCGACCTTGTCGGTGTCCCGCCCGGATTTCGATCCCATGACGTTCAGAGCCTTGCGCTGGTTCTGGTAGAAGCTGACCGTGAACAGGTCCGATTTTTCCATGAATTCATGGGTGTAGCGCTGCGGGCGGACCATCACGGTGACGATGGGGCGCTGCCAGACGAATCCCAGCGATCCCCAACTGATGGTCATCGCGTTGAACGCGTCTTTGTTTCCTGCGGTCAGAAGGGCCCATTCCTGCCCGATGGTGCGGAAGGCTTCCGAGACGGCGGCATCGACATGAGAGAGGGACATGGGGAAACTTTCTTTTGTGGGCGGATGACGATAGGTTCCGCGGGCGGCGGACCCGAAACGGCCTGCGCCTTGCTTGGTGCGTGGCCGCCGCCCTATTCTACCCATCCCGCCTCTTCAATGAAATGGTATGCCGAATTGCCGAACATGGCGTCGAAACGTCCGAAATGGACGGCGCGGGGATCGCGTCCCCAACCTCGCTTGCCAAGCACGCTCGAACTTGTCATCGACGAGATCGGCGCACGCGGCGACGGTGTGGCCCGTCATGGGGAAACGCCGGTATTCGTGCCGTTCACGACACCGGGCGACACGGTGGTGGCCAAGATCGATTCCCGCCGCGGCGACGGGCTGGCGGCGACGCTGGTCAGCGTGGTCGCGCCGGGGCCTGAGCGCGTCTTGCCGCCCTGTCCCTATTTCGGCCGTTGCGGCGGCTGTTCGCTTCAGCATTGGGCCGATGCCCCCTATCGGGCCTGGAAACAGGGATTGCTGCGTCAAGCCTTGCGTCGCGCGGGTCTGCCGGAAGACGCGCTTGCGCCGCTGATCGCGATTGCGCCGGGAACGCGCCGGCGGGTGTCCTTTGCCTTTGCCAAGCGTGGACGCAAAGCGCATCTCGGTTTCAATGAACGGGCCAGCCATCGCCTGATCGATATCGAACATTGTCTGTTGCTGGCGCAGCCGTTGGAACGGCTGATCGACCCTTTGCGCGCCCTGATCGCGGGATTGAGCCAGGATGGCGAGGGTGACGTTGTGGCCAGCTGCACCGAAACCGGGATCGATCTGTTGATCGAATCGCGGCAATCGCTGGACCTGTTCGACCGCGAAAGGCTGGCCGCCTTCGCCGTGGATCAGGATCTTGCGCGGTTGTCCTGGCGGTCTTCGGCCAATCTGCCGCCCGAACCGCTGGCGGCGCGGCGTCCGCCCCTGGTGCGTTTCGCCGATGCGGCCGTGACGCTGCCTCCTGCTTCCTTCCTGCAGCCCTCGTCCGAGGGCGAACGGGCGCTGCAAAGCCTCGTCTTCGATGCGCTGGGGGATGCGCGCCGCGTCGCCGATCTGTTTTCGGGCTGCGGCAGCTTTACCTTCGTCCTGGCTCAGAAAGCCGATGTTCTGGCCGTCGAAGGCGACGAGGCGGCGCTGGCGGCTTTAAAAGCCGCTACGGTCGGCCGGCGCATCCGCACCGAACGGCGCGATCTGGCCCGCCGCCCGCTGGCCGGCGCTGAATTGGCCGGTCTGGATGCGGTGGTGTTCGATCCGCCGCGCGCCGGTGCCCAGGCCCAGGCCGAGGCGCTGGCCGAATCAGGACCGCCGCTGGTGGTGGCG
>JAYFRE010000021.1:0-34119 GCA_034926235.1 Rhodospirillaceae bacterium | reverse complement strand
ACCAGTGTTGAATCACGTCCGGGCGAATTTGGGAATCCCCTTTGTCAACAGGACCTAGAATTCTGCCCGGCGGCCTGGACGCCAAGATTTTTTCATTGCTTTAGGCATAGACAGCGGATTGGGAGGCGCCGGAGCCTCCTGTCCGGCGTCTTCCGCTGTGCGCGGAAGGCGTCTTCATGTCTGGTGCCATTTTTTCATTTTAGCTGAAAGTGTTGTCGTCGTTTCGCGACATCAACGCGCGACAGTGCCGGAGGGCGACACAGAAATTTTTCATATGATAAAAAGAATATGTAGCTAGCTCAACATACTATGGTAATAGTCCGGCTATCTAAAGAATGGCATGCGGTTTGCAGTTGCCCCCAACGAAAGATGTGGACCATCAAGGGAGGCACGTTACAAAGATGACCTTCAACAATTTGCAGTTCGAGGTGAGCGACAAGATCGCCACCATCACCATGAACCGCCCCTCGGCGCTGAATGCGCTGAATGACGAAACCCTGCTGGAACTGGGCCTGGCCCTGACCGAGATCGAGACCAACCCGGCGATCAAGGGCGCGATCATCACCGGCAGCGGCAAGGCCTTTGTGGCCGGCGCGGATATCCGTCAGATGGCGGATTACAATCCCCAGCAGGCGCGCGCTTATATGAGCCGAGCGCAGCGGGTGTTCAACCGCATCGAGGACATCGAAAAGCCGATCATGGCGGCGGTCAACGGCTTTGCGCTGGGTGGCGGTTGCGAACTGGCGATGGCGTGCGATTTCCGCTTCGGCAGCGAAAAGGCCGTGTTCGGCCAGCCGGAAATCAATCTGGGCGTGATCCCGGGCTTCGGCGGCAGCCAGCGTCTGCCGCGCCTGACCAATGCCGGCTTTGCCAAGGAACTTCTGTTCTCGGGCCGCACCGTCAAGGCGGACGAAGCGTTCCGGGTGGGCCTCATCAGCCGGCTCTGCACCCCTGAAACGCTTCTGACCGAAGCGCGCGACATCATGACGCTGATCGTGTCCAAGCCTGCCGATGCGCTGGGTTACGCCAAGGTCGCGGTCAATCAGGGCCGGGACGCCGACCTCAAGAAGGCGCTCGAACTCGAAGTCAATCTCATCTCTTTGTGCTTCGCCACCGAAGACCAGAAGGAAGGCATGAAGGCTTTCCTGGAAAAGCGTCCGGCGAAGTTCAACAGCTAATCTCTGGGGAAAATAAGAATGTCCGCTAAAATCATTACCCCTGAACAGGCCGCTGCGCTGGTCAAGGATGGCGACACTCTCGCGGTCGGCGGTTTCGTCGGCTGCGGCGTGGCCGAACACCTGCTCGAAGCCCTGCGCCAGCGTTATCTGGAAACCAAGACCCCCCGCGATCTGACCCTGTTCCATTGCGCGGCTGTCGGCGACGGCAAGGAGCGCGGCGCCAACCGTTTGGGTCTGGAAGGGCTAGTGCGTAAGCTGGTCTGCGGCCATATCGGCCTGGAACCGGCGCTGAACAAGCTGACGGTCGAAAACAAGCTGTCCACCTACATGCTGCCCCAGGGCGTGACCTCTCATCTCTTGCGCGCCATCGCCGGCAAGAAGATGGGCGTCTTTACCCATGTCGGTCTGAAGACCTTCGTCGACCCCCGCCTGGAAGGCTGCAAGGTCAATGACCGCGCGCGGGAGTCCGGCGAAGAGGTGGTCAAGCTCCTGTCCATTGACGGCAAGGATCAGCTCTTTTTCCCCTCCTTCCCGATCAATGTCTGCTTCATCCGGGGATCGCTGGCCGACGAAGACGGCAACATCACCCTGGAGCGCGAAGCCCTGCTGGCCGACCAGTTGGAAATGGCCGCCGCGGTCCGCAATTCGGGCGGCATCGTCATCGCTCAGGTCGAGCAGGTCGTCGCCCGCAACAGCTTCAAGCCGCATGACGTCAAGATCCATAGCTTCATGGTCGATTACGTCGTCGTCGGCGCGAAGGAGTTCACCTTCCAGACCTATCTGTCCGACGAATATCATCCTGAATGGTCGGGCGAATATCGGGTGCCGATGTCCAGCGTCGCGGCCATGCCGCTGAACGAACGCAAGGTCATCGCCCGGCGCGGTGCGCTGGAGCTGAAGCCCGGCATGCTGATCAATCTCGGCATCGGCGTCCCCGACGGCGTCGCCGCGATCGCGGCCGAGGAAGGCTTCGTCGACAAGATCACGCTGTCGATCGAATCGGGTGTGCTGGGCGGCGTGCCGCTGGCCGGCATCGGCATCGGCGCAGGCGTCAATTCGGTGGCCTATTACAAGCAGCCGGACATTTTCGACATCTATGACGGCGGCGGCATCGATCTGTCCTGCCTGGGCGCGGCCGAGATCGACGCCAAGGGTAATGTCAACGTCTCGAAATTCGGCGGCCGCGTCGTCGGTCCGGGCGGCTTCATCAACATCTCGCAGAACGCGAAGAAGGTCTGCTTCTGCGGCACTTTCGTCGCCGGCAAGCAGCAGTTCGAGATCGGCGATGGCCGTTTGAACATTCTTAAGGATGGCGACGGGCTCAAATTCATCGAGAAGATCGAGCAGGTCACCTTCAGCGGCGAATACGCCTTCGAGACCGGCCAGGAAGTTCTCTATCTGACCGAGCGTGCGGTGTTCAAGGTCACCGAAAAGGGTCTGACCCTGATCGAGATCGCGCCCGGTGTCGATCTGGAGAAGCACATCCTGGCCAAGATGGGCTTCAAGCCCGCTATTGCCGACGATCTGAAGGAAATGGACCCTCGGATTTTCTTCGACCGGCCGATGGGACTGCGTTTCTAAAGCACTTTTCCCGCGACGGACGAATTCAAGGAGTCAGAACATGCGCGGACATACTTATGACGAGATAAAGGTCGGGGATACGGCCTCGTTCTCGAAGACGATGACCGAAGCCGACATCCACAGCTTTTCGGCGATCACGGCGGACTTCAACCCGATCCATGTCGACGAGGTTTATGCGACGACCAGCTCGCTGGGCCAGAAGATGGGCGGACGTATCGCCCAGGGCATGATGTCGGCGGCGCTCTTCTCCACCCTGGTCGGGATGTATATCCCGGGCAAGGGGGCGCTCTATGTCTCGCAGACCTGCAATTTCAAAAAGCCTGTGCGGATCGGCGACACCATCAAGGCGGAATGCACCGTCATCGAGAAGATGGAGAAGTACCGCATCCGTATGCGCACGGTTTGCATCAATCAGCATGGCGACATCGTGATCGAAGGCGAGGCCATCGCCATCGCCGCGCGCAAAGTCGAAGACGTTATCTAAAGGGAGCAATCGAGACATGGATTTCAACTTGACCGAAGAGCAGGCGATGATCCGCGATATGGTGCGGAAATTCGCCGAGAACGAGATCAAGCCGATCGCCGCGGAAATCGACCGCGATCAGCGCTTCCCCACCGAAACGGTGGAGCAGATGAAGGAACTGGGCCTGATGGGCCTGTCGATCCCCGAGGAATATGGCGGGTCGGGCGGTGATCTCGTTTCCTATGCCGTGGCCTGCGAGGAATTGGCGCGCGTTTGCGCCTCGCACAGCGCGATTCTCTCGGTCCACATCACCGGCATCAAATCGATCCTTTATTTCGGCAATGAGGATCAGAAGAAGAAGTACATCCCGGCGATGGCGTCGGGCGAGAAGATCGGCTGCTTCGCGCTGACCGAGCCGGGTGCGGGCACCGACGCCGCCGCTCAGAAGAGCCGTGGCGTGCGTCAGGGCGACAAGTTCATCCTGAACGGCTCGAAGGTGTTCATCACCAACGGTCCGGTGGGCGGCACCTACTGCATCTATGTGATGACCAACCCCGAGAAGAAGCTGAAGGGCATCACCGGCTTCATCGTCGATCGCAACACCCCCGGTTTCTCGATCGGCCGTCACGAAGACAAGATGGGCATCCGCGGCTCTTCGACCTCGGAAATCTTCTTCGAGGACATGGAGATTCCGGTCGAGAACATGATCGGTAACGAAGGCGAGGGCTTCAAATACGCCATGCAGGTCCTGGATACGGGTCGCATCGGCATGGCCGCCCAGGCCGTCGGTATCGCTCAGGGCGCGCTCGAAGCTGCGATTTCTTACGTCAAGGAACGCATCCAGTTCGGCAAGCCGATCTCGGCCAATCAGGGCATCCAGTGGATGATCGCCGACATGGCGACCAAGGTCGAGGTTGCCCGTCAGATGACCTATCGCGCCGCGTCTCTCTACGATCAGGGCCAGCGCGTCACCGTTCCGGCCGCCATGGCCAAGCTGGTGGCGGCGCGGGCGGCCATGGACGTCACCACCATGTCTCTGCAGCTGCATGGCGGTGTCGGTTACACCAAGGAGTTCCCGGTGGAGCGCTTCATGCGCGATGCCAAGATCACCGAGATCTACGAAGGAACAAACGAAGTCATGAAGATGGTTATCTCCGGCAACGCTCTGGCATAAGAAAACACAATCAGAGAATGAATCGGGAAAAACACACGATCATGAAAAACCCGAGGAAGTTTCCTATTTGGGGGCTGTCATGGACATATTAATCGTTATTATCTGCTTAGCGTCACTCATCTTTGTTGCGTATCGGGGCTATAGCGTCATTCTGTTCGCTCCGATCATCGCTCTGGGCGCCGTTCTTTTCTTCCAGCCGATTGCGGTGTTCCCGGCTTATACGCACTTGTTCATGGAGAAGACTGCGTTCTTCTTCAAAATGTACTTCCCGATCTTCCTGCTGGGAGCGATCTTCGGGAAGGTGGTCGAAATGTCCGGTTTCGCCAAATCGATCTGCGCCGCCCTCTATAAGGTGGTCGGAGCGAAGCGCGCGATCCTGGCCATCGCGATGATCGCGGCGATCCTGTCTTATGGCGGCGTTTCGGCGTTCGTCGTGGTGTTCGCGGTCTATCCCTTCGCGTCCGAACTGTTCCGCATGGGCAATATTCCCAAGCGTTTCATCCCGGGCGTGATCTGGTTCGGCGGCGTTACTTTCACCATGGACGCCATGCCGGGTAGCCCTCAGATCCAGAACATCATCCCGACCGCGTTCTTCAAGACCAATGCCTATGCCGCCCCGACCCTGGGCATCATCGGCGCCCTGTTCGTCTTCGCTCTGACGCTGACCTATCTCGAATGGCAGCGCCGTCAGGCCCAGGCCAACAACGAGCCCTATGATAGCGGCTGGAAACTGATCAACGAGCCGGAACATTACGAAGACGAGAAGCTGCCGCATTGGGCGATCGCCTGCCTGCCCATGATCGTGGTGTGGATGCTGAACTACTTCTTCACCATGCACATGGATAGCATCTTCGGCGACAAGTTCACGCTGAGCTTCCCGGGCATGAAGGTGCCTACGGTCATCGACGTGCATGGCATGACCGGCCTGTGGGCGGTGGAAATGGCCCTGGTCGCCGGTATCCTGGTCGTGATGGTGACGGCGTGGAAGACGGTCTCGAAGCGGTTCGCCGACGGCTCGAAGCAGGGCGTCGCCGGAGCGTTGCTGGCCATCACCAACACCGCGTCGGAATATGGCTATGGCTCGATCATCGCCGTGTTGCCGGGCTTCCTGATCCTGTCCCAGTCGCTCAAAGGCGCGATCCCCGATCCGCTGCTGAGCGAAGCGATTTCGGTCCAGATGCTGGCCGGTATCGTCGGTTCGGCGTCGGGCGGTCTGTCGATCGCGCTGGGTGCGATGGCCGACGTCTTCATCGAGGGTGCCAACCATGCCGGCATCCCGCTGGAAGTCATGCACCGCGTCGCCGCCATGGCGTCGGGCGGCATGGACAGCTTGCCGCATAACGGTGCGGTGATCACGATGTTGGCGGTGACGGGTCTGACCCACCGGCAGGCTTATGCGCATATCTTTGCCTGCACGGTGATCAAGTCGGTCGCACCCTTCTTCGTCATCGCGGTCTACTACCTGACGGGTATCGTGTAATTGCTCCACAAACTGCGGTCGGCGGCCTGTTCGTCGGAATGCCGACCGCCCCTTTTTTAGGGAAAGTGAAGCGTCTGGAAAGGCAGACGCCGGCGGCCCGACCGGGTCGCCGGCGCGGTAAAAGCTAGGGAAACGTCCGGAAAAACCGGAGAGGAAACGAAAAATAGGAAGCGCTGCGCCTTAGCGGGCGCAGCGCTTACCGAAAGAGGCCGCCCACGAGGCGGCCTTTTCCGTGGCGGCGATGTTTGATGAATATTCAATATGGGTTACTATGCCTGGACAACAGGGATAGGAAAGGCCGAAGCGGCTCTCATTCGAACAAGCCCGCGGGGCGACCCTCGCGTTCCTAAGGAAAACGTTCGATCTGTTATGTTGGGTGGCGATATGGCAAATGAGTTTGTGTCGGAAACCGATGCTCTTAAAAAAGAAATAGAAGAACTTAGAGAAGAGAATCGTCGTCTATATCTAAAAAGCGTCATGTATGAACAGACACTAAGCGCCTCAAATGACGGATTTTTGATCGTAGGGCGCGATGGGTACATCATCGAAATCAACAAAGCTTATTGCGATTATTTCGGTAAAGATCGCAAGGACGTATTGGGAACGCATATCTACTCCTTGATCAGCAACAGCAAGATGATCACGATCATGGAGGAGAATCTGGCCGAGTTGGACGCCATGCACACCTTCCCCGATGGCTTGACGGCGTCGGGCGAACGGCTGGTGGCGGTGACGCGCATGCCGATCATTGAAGCGGGCGAAACGATCGCCTCGGTGGCCATCGTCAAATTCTCGCACTACACCATCAATCTGGCCAAAACGCTGCGCAAGCTGGAGGACGAGGTCGCCTATTACCGCCAGCGTTTGAACCGCTATGCGATCAGTTCGTTCGACGAATTGCCGAGCCGGAACCCGGCTTATGCCGAAGTCAAGCGCATGGCCGAACGGTTTGCGTCCAGCGATCTGCCGATTCTGCTGCTGGGCGAGACCGGCGTCGGCAAGGAAGTGTTCGCCAACGCCATCCATCAGGCCAGCGGGCGGGCGTCCCAGCCCTTCGTCTGCGTCAATTGCGCCTCTATCCCTGAGGAATTGCTGGAATCCGAATTGTTCGGTTATGTGGACGGCGCCTTCACCGGCAGCCGCCGTACCGGCAAAAAGGGTAAGTTTGAAATCGCCGATGGCGGAACGCTGTTTTTGGACGAAATCGGCGAGATGCCGGCGCAGATGCAAAGCAAACTGTTGCGGGTGTTGCAAAATCAGGAAGTGGAGAAGCTGGGCTCGGAAAAACCGGTTCAGGTCAATGTCCGGATCATTGCCGCCACCAACCAGGATTTGTCCCAGGCGGTGCAAACCAAGGCGTTCCGTCCGGATCTCTTTTACCGGTTGAACGTGTTGCCGATCACGATCCCGCCTTTGCGCGAACGCATCGAAGACATTCCCGATCTGGCCTGCGCCTTCCTGGCCGAATTGGTGGACGCCTATGGCCGCAACGTCTGCTTGTCGGAGCGCGCCATCGACGCGTTGCAGGAATATTCCTGGCCCGGCAATGTGCGCGAACTGCGTAACGCCATCGGACGCGGCTTCATGATGACCGAAGGGCCCGAAATCCTGCCCGAGCATCTGCCGGTCAGCCTACAGGAGGCCCTGCCCGCGGTTCCGCTCGCATCCGAGGATAAAAAGCTGATTCGGAACGCGCGCGCGGAAAGTGAACGCGAGCTGATTTTGCAATATCTGAAGAAATATGACGGCAATTTCTGTCGTGCGGCCCAGGCGCTGGGCATCCACCGCGCGACTCTTTATTCGCGCATGCACGCCATGGGCATCCCGATCGAAACATTCCGGCGAAGCACCAAGCGGGCCTCGTGAACCTTGCGGATATCGCGCGCCGCGCCGGAACCGTCCGGGCGGCGCGTTTTATGTCCCCGGTTCAAAGAGGATTTCTTGCGGAATCGCCCATAAAGATTGCAAAGTTCGTTGAAAGATGATTTCCATTCCGAATATTGCGTATCTTGCTGCTCTGAATGTTCATGCTCGCACGTCTTCGCCCCGATAATTTCACCCTTGCCCTCATCGGTATGATCGTTCTGGCGCTGATCCTGCCGGTGCGGGGCGAGGCGGCTGTCCAGTTCGGTCGGGCTACCGATATCGCCATCGCTTTGCTGTTCTTCCTGCATGGCGCGCGTCTGTCGCGCCAGGCGGTGTTCGCCGGGCTGGTGCATTGGCGGCTGCATCTGACGGTTCTGCTGTTCACCTACGCTCTGTTTCCGATCCTGGGCTTGGGCATCAGCGCGGTGTCACCCTGGCTGGGCATGTCCGAATCCTTGGCGATGGGCATTCTGTTCCTGGCCTGTCTGCCATCCACCGTGCAATCCTCGATCGCCTTTACCTCGATCGCGGGCGGGAATGTTCCGGCGGCAGTGTGTAGCGCGTCGGCGTCCAACCTGATCGGCGTTTTCCTGACGCCGCTGCTGGTCGCCTTGCTGATGAAAACTCAAGGTGGCGCAGTTTCGCTCGATTCGGTCCAGGCGATCATGGTCCAGATTCTGTTGCCCTTCCTGGTCGGACAGATCGTGCGGCCGTTGATCCTGAACTGGATCAGCCGTCACGGCCGGCTGGTGGGCGTGGTGGACCGGGGATCGATTCTAATGGTTGTCTATGGCGCGTTCAGCGCCGCGGTGGCGCACGGGCTTTTACGCGAAACCCCGGCCGAAGGACTGATCGGAATGGTGGTGGTTTCGACGGTTCTGCTGGCGGTGGTGCTGACCGCGACCACGTTTGTCAGCCGTTGGTGCGGTTTTTCCCGCGAAGACGAGATCACCATTGTTTTTTGCGGCTCGAAAAAAAGCCTGGCAACCGGTGTTGCCATCGCCAATGTCCTGTTTGTCGGTCCAGAGGCCGGCATGATCGTGCTGCCGGTGATTGTGTTCCACCAGATCCAGCTGGTCGTCTGCTCCATCTTGGCGCGGCGCTACGCTGAAGGCGCCGGGGCGGCGGGATCGCGGCTCTGACGCCGGAATCGCGCCGGCGGTCGCATCCCGGAAACCGGGGTCGCGGAGATTCTCCCGCATAACGGGCCCAGGCGGCGGAAACGTCCGCCGGCCATGCCTTTAGGCGCTCCGTACGGTTGGGCCGCCATAAGAACGGCAGCGCTACACGAATTCTATTCGTGCATTGTCCGGATACGATTCCGTCTTGACTTAGAGTGCGCTCCAAGCGCTAACCGATCAGGCGTCGTGACGGACAAGGCTTGCGCGATGAAGATCGGAGACCTGGCGAGACGCACCGGATTGACGGCCCATACCATCCGCTATTACGAGCGGATCGGACTCCTGCCCTATGCCTGGCGCGATTCTTCCGGACGGCGCCATTATGACGATAGCGCTCTGGCCTGGATTGTTTTTCTGGGCCGGCTGAAGACGACCGGCATGCCGATCCGGGAAATGCTGCTTTATGCGCGGCTGCGTGAGCAAGGGCCCGGAACCGGGCCTGAACGTCGGTGTCTTCTGGAAAAACAGCGTGATCGGGTTCGCGCCCATCTGGCCGAACTCGAATCCTGCCTTGCCGTCCTCGACATCAAGATCGCCGATTACGCTGGCCTGGATGTGATGGAGAGAAAAAATGACGATGTCTGAGAACAACACGCAAAACGACCGCTATGAAAGAGGGCTGCGCGCCCTGGCCCGGGTCGATGGGCGGGTGGGAGAGAAAGTGGTCGAGCGCCTGTCCCGAATCGCCCCGGATTTTGCGCGCTATCTGGTCGAATTCCCGTTCGGGGATATTTATGACCGTCCCGGTCTCGATCTGCGTTCCCGCCAGATCGCGACCATCGCCGCCCTGACCGCCCTGGGTACCGCTGCACCCCAGCTTAAAGTTCATATCGAGGCGGGGCTCAATGTCGGATTGTCTCGGGACGAGATCGTCGAAATCCTGATGCAGATGGCGGTTTATGCCGGGTTCCCGGCGGCGCTGAACGGCCTGTTCGCGGCCGAAGATGTGTTCGCCGCGGTTGCGGAATAACCACCCCGGCCGGTCGGACGGGCTGACCCCTTGTCCCCGGAGCGGTTGCCTCCGGGGGCGGGAATCCCTAGACTGCCGTCAGCCCTGACCGGGAGACGATGGTTGAACGCGAAAAAAAGCCTGACCGTCGCGGCCGTGCTGGCGGCCGTTTTGGGCGTTGCCATGGCTGCGCCCTCTTTCATCGATTGGAATGCCTACAAAGGCGCGATTGCCGAGCGGGCCGAGCCCCTGCTGGGCCGCAAGATCGCTTTGGACGGCGATGTGTCGGCGGCTTTGCTGCCCACGCCGCATTTGTCCCTGCGCGGTGTGCGGATCGCCAACAAGGATGGCGCGGCGCAGCCCGACATGCTGCGTCTGGAGCGGATCGACGCCCGCCTCGACCTTGCGGCGCTGCTGACCGGACGGGTCGGCGTTGCCTCGCTGACGCTGGTCCGGCCCGAGTTGGAGCTGGAACGCTTCGCCGATGGCGGCGTCAATTGGGATTTCACGCCGGCGGATCGCGGACCGGCGACGCCGGACACTGGGAAAGCCGGAGCGTCTTCCGCCGCCCGGAGCGAGCCGGCGGATGAATTGCGTCTGGCCCGGATCGTGATCGAGGATGGCGTGGTTCTGTTCCGCCGTCCCGGCGCCGAACCTTGGCGCGCCGACGGCATCAATGCCGATTTGTCCGCCACCGCGACCGGATTCCGGCTATCGGGGTCGGCGATCCTGAACGGTGTCGCCCTGAATGCCGAGGCGGCGGCCGAACGCCGGTTGGGGCGCGAACCGGCGGCGGTGTCTTTGGCGCTTTCCCTGCCGGACAAGGTGGGGGATATCCGGGTTAACGGAACCCTGGCGGCGGATTTGGCGCAATTTTCGGGCAAGCTCACTGCCCGTTCCGCCGACGTTTCGCGTCTGCCCAAGGCGGTGGGGCGGGATGATTTCCGGCTGCCTCGGGCCCCGTTCACTTTGGAATCGAGTTTGTCGGCAGAAGTTTCCGGGATCGAGGTCAAGGATATGACCCTTGGTCTGGGCGGGCAGACCGCCACCGGTTCCGTCCGGGTCGAACGCGGCGACATAGCCAAGGCTGACATCTTTTTGTCGGCGCAGACGCTGGATGCCGATTCTCTGATCGCCCTGGTGCCGCCGGCCCAGCCTGCTCCGGCTCGGGAGGGTGAGGCCGCGGGCGGGGCAGGGGAGCGAACCGCCGATTCCGGCGACTCGTTCCGGCTGCCGGCGGATTTGCAGCTCACTCTCGACGCCAATGCCGGTTTCGTGACCTGGCGGGGCGGAATCCTGCGTGGGCTGCGGTTCAACGCCCAGCTCGACAAGGGAGAGATCGTTCTTCATCAAGCCGCCGTCAGCCTGCCTGGCGATACCGATATCGCCTTGTCCGGGTTCGTTTCCCAGGACGAGAACGGGCCGCTTTTTACCGGCGCGTTCGACGCTCATACCGACCGCCTTCGTGGATTGCTGGCATGGCTGGGCGTCGGGGAAGACCCCAGGATGCCTGCGGACCGTCTCCGCGCGCTGAAGCTGTCGGGCAGCGTGACGGCCTCGCGCGGACATGCGGCCCTGGACGGGATCGATATCCGGCTGGATGGCAGCCGGGCCGAAGCGTCTTTGTCCTGGAACGCCGATACCGACCCGCGGCTCAATCTGACCTTCGGTCTCGATCTGGTGAATGCCGACGCCTATTGGCCGGCGCTGGCCCGCGCTGCCCAACCCGCCCCTTCCGCGTCCGTTCCCGCAGCGCCCGAACCCGCAGCGCCGGAGGACAGGGGTGCGGGTGCGGAAAAACTTCGCGCCGCCCTGGACGGAATCGATGCCGGCATCCGCGGGCGCATCGGCCAGATCGTTGCCCATGGCGCGTCGGTGCGTACGATCACGCTGGACGCCCGCCTGACCGGTTCGTCGCTGGCGGTGCGCAATCTGTCGCTGGGCGATCTCGGCGGGGCCGGGCTGCGCTTTTCCGGTGGGATCGATCTGGCGCCTTTCGCTTTCCGCGAATCGCGTCTGGAAGTGAATGCGCCGGCCATGGGGTCCTTGCTGGCGATGCTGGGAGTTGCGCCGCCAGTCGCCGACCCGGCGCGATTGGGCGCGGGGCGCTTGGACGCGCATCTGAATGGCGATCTGGAAAAATTGTCCTTCGACGGTAAAGGAGCGCTGGCGGGGGGTACGTTCAGCCTGTCGGGCGCGCTCGGTTCAGGATCTTCGGGGCCGCGCATCGACACCGATATCGATGCCGCGCATGACCATTTGACCGACCTCGTCCGCCTGTTCCAGCCCGGTTACCGTCCGTCCGGAACATTGGGGCCCTTCAAGCTCAAGGCGCATCTGGCCGGCGACGCCTCGGCAGTGGATATTTCCGCGTCCGCGCTGACGCTGGGACCGGTTACGGCGACCGGTTCGGCCAAGATCGACATGTTGGGAGCCCGTCCACGGGCCGATATCCGGCTTTCAACGGACCGATTCCCTGTGGACCGGTTCCTGTCCGCGACCAAAATCGCGGCCTTGCCGCCGGAACAAAGCGGAACCGGCCGGTTCATCATTCCCACCCGTGCGACGGGTGCGACCCGGGCGACGGATGCGGATGGAATGGCCCCGATTCTGACGGCGGCGGGAGGAGAACCGCCGAAACCTCAGTCCGCGCCGCGTCCCAAGGTCAATGTGTCCGAAATCGCCCATCGTTGGTCGGATACGCCGTTCGATCTGTCTTGGATGACCGCCATCGACGCTACGGCGGCGCTTACGGTTCAGCATTTGTCCTATCGGGAGACGACGCTGGAGCAGGCGGAGATCGATTTGGCGCTGGCGGACGGCGTGATGCGGCTGGACCGGTTCGTGGGTCTTTTTCATGGCGGCCGGTTCGATGCGACCGGCCGGTTCGGTGCGGACGGCGCGGCGTCGGCGAAAGCGTCTCTGTCCGGCGTCGGGATGAAAGAAGCGCTGTTGGATCTGGCCGGCATCGGTGTTGCCGACGGAACCGGCGACGCTGCGCTCGACGTCCGGACGCAAGGGATGTCCCAGGCCGAAATGGTTGCGGGCCTGGCGGGCGAGGGGCGGTTCTCGGTCCGAAACGGCGAGATCGACGGCTTTGATCTTAAAGCCGCGAGCCGGCAATTAAGCGCGCCCTTGCGGTCCATCGGTCTGATCGGGCTGGCCGAGGCGGCGCTGGGCGGCGGCCGGACTCGTTTTTCCGATTTGTCGGGGAGCTTCACGGCTAAGGACGGCGTCGTGACCTCGAACGATCTGAAATTGATCGCCGAGGGCGGCAGTGCGCGCGGGCAGGGCGCGGTCAATCTGCCCGGCTACGTCCTGGACGCACGGCTTGATTTCACCATTGATGGCGCATCCGAAAAAACGCCGCCTTTAACCTTGAGGATCAACGGGTCGTTGGACAATCCCCGGCGGCGGTTGGATATCGATGCACTGCAAAACTGGCTGCTGCGCCGGTTCGCCGGGCAAGAGGAAGGGACGGGAAAGGTCAAGCCCAAGCAATTGTTCAAGGAATTGCTGCGGGGCATCCGCTGACAATGAAATGCCGCCCGCAAAGGTTCCCCTTGCGGGCGGCGCTTCCCGGACTGAGGCCATCAGCCGGCGTTGAGGAAATCCGCAACCTCGCGATAGACCTTCTGGCATTCCTCCTTAACCAGGTTTTCCATGTTCATGAAGGTGTGCGGCATATCGTCGAAATGCAGATGTCGGGTCTTGATCCCCGCTTCCTTCAGCCGCTCCAGATAGGCGATGCCTTCGTCGCGCAGCGGGCAGAATTCAGCCGTGATCAGGAAGGTTTCGGGCATGCGCGGCGAAACAGGGCCGAACAGGGGCGAAACATCCCGGCGGTTTTCGTAGTTCGGCAGATAAAGATCGTAGTACCAGATGATCTTCGCGGTCTGGAGCAGATAGCCGACTGCGTTCTCCTGGATCGAGGGCATGCTGAGCGTGTAATCCAGGCCGGGATAGATCATGACAGCGCGCTTGAGCGCGACGCCGGGATCGAACTGGGCTTTGGCCATCACCGCCGCGCATAGCGCGCCGCCGGCGGAATCGCCGATCAGGGACATCTCGCGCCGGTAGTTGAGCCCGCGCGCATCGAGGACCGGCCAGATGTTCTTGACCACCGAATAAGCGTCATTGACGCCGGCCGGATAGGGGTTTTCCGGAGCCAGCCGGTATTCGGCCGTGACCACGATATGACCCGTGGCGTCGGCGAATTTACGGCAGATCGGATCATAGATCGAAACGCTGCCGGCGGTGTGCCCGCCGCCATGGAAATGGATCAGGACCGGGCGTTTTTCCCCTGGTGCTGGATGATAGATGCGCACCGGCACCGGATAGGGGCCGCCGGTGACGATATCGTCCCAAACGCCGGGAGTGGCGGGAATATCGGTGACCATTTCACGGGTGACCGTGGCCAGCCATTCGCGCGCATTGGTCGCCGTCGCCTTGAATCCGGCGGCCAGCAGAACGGGGATCTGCGCATTGAAGGCATCCAGATAGGGCTGGAGCTTCGGACTGATTTTCCGCATGAAAAAATCTCCTTATTTTTCCGGAACGAGCTGTTTCGGCTTGCCCGTTTCCGGCAGGAAGAAGGACGCCAGGAACGCGCTGGCCGAGCAGACGAGCACGAACAGGGCCGCCATCATCGGGTTCCCCGTCTTGTCGGCCAGAAGACCGGCGGCGTACATCCAGATCGTCTCGACGATATAGGCGATCGACCAGAACATGCCGAAGACGACGGTGACGCGGCCGGGCGTCATGCCGGGTAGTTCCTGGGGCAGAGTCATCATCGCGGTCATGGGCAGGAACATGAAGAAGCCGGCGGCAAAGGCCGCGATATAGGCCAGGATCGGGTTGCCGGTCAGGATCATCAGGGCGATGAACAGGGTCATGACCAGGCCGCTATAGCGGATGAGCGGCACCCGGAACGGGTATTTCTTGGTGGCGACGATGCCGGCGAAGGTGCCGACCATTCCAGCCGTGATCATCAAGGCGGACAAATTGCGCGCCGGGACGGCGAAGCTGGGCAGAAGCGGAAACAGGGCGAAGATCGAGATATAGGCGAACAGGATGCCCGAATAGCAGAGGGGCAGAATCCAGTTGAAGGAATCCTTCAGCCCGTCCTTCAGCGTATAGGGTTTGGCTGCGGGCTGGTCTTGCTGGGCTTTGTTGCCCAGAGGGAAATCTTCGGCCACGGCCAGCCAGATGACGAGCAGGACCAGGCTACAGGCCGAGATCGTCATGATTACCGATTGCCAGGATCCCAGATGGGACAGCAACACGCCGGTGAACAGCAGGGCTAGAAGATTGCCGGTGTTGAAGGCGATGCTGTTGATGCCGTTGATCAGGGGGCGCTCTTCGGGCGTGAAGTAATTCATCACGATCGGCCCGAAATAGACGATCACGAATGCGCCGCCGAATCCCATCACGAGGCGGGTGAAGACATAGACGGGATAGCTGCCGGCCCAGACCCCGGCGATTCCAGCTACGATCAGCAGCGAGGCGAGGGCGAATGCCTTCTTGGGTTGCAATTGGGCCAGGAACCACGCTGCGATCAGATTGCCGATCACCTTGGCGATGGTGATGGCGTTGGTCGACCAGGTTGCGGCGGCGACCCCTTGGACCTGGAAGTCGGCCATGATGTTCTTGGACAACATCGAACCGGCGACCCATGAGAAGGCAAAGAGGGCGTAAGTCAGGAAGATGACGGATTCAATGACGTGTTTCTTTGTCATGATGCTCTTCTCGACAGAAAAAGGATGATGTTCTCCGGCGAATGCGCGGATCGTGCCGATAGCGGCGGTTTTTACGATTCAGCCGTCCTTAGATTTTTGTATCCACAGAAAATGAAGGGCGTATGCGCTTCATTGTACAAACAACCTTTAGAAGCGTACGACCAACTTATTTTCCCGGCAAGGTTTATGGAAATCCGAGCCCAGCCGCTCGGATGGGGCAGGCATGAAAAAACCCCCTTTCCCGGCAGGGAAAGGGGGTCTCTTTTTCTAAAGCGGAGAAGTCTTAGACTTTGGCCTTGGCCTGCTGCGCCAGGGCGGCCTGGGCCGCGGCCAGACGAGCGATCGGCACGCGGTAAGGCGAGCACGAGACATAGTTGAGCCCAACGGTCTGGCAGAACGCGACCGAGGCGGGATCACCGCCATGTTCGCCGCAGATGCCAAGCTTGATCTCGGGCCGGGTCTTGCGACCGCGTTCGGCGGCGATCTTGATCATTTCGCCGACGCCGGTCTGATCCAGGGTCGCGAACGGATCCTGCTCATAGATGCCCCGGGCCCGGTAGATGTCCAGGAAGGGGCCGGAATCATCGCGCGACATGCCCAGGGTCGTCTGCGTCAGATCGTTGGTGCCGAAGCTGAAGAATTCGGCCGTCTTGGCGATCTCGTCGGCGGTCAAGCAGGCGCGCGGCAGCTCGATCATGGTGCCGATCATGTGGGGAACGGTAACGCCGGAGGCGGCGAATACTTCCTTTCCGACCCGTTCGACCAGAGCCCGCAGGATTTCCAGCTCCTTGGGGATGCCGACCAGCGGGATCATGATCTCGATCCCGGCGCAGGAGCCGTTCTTCTTGGTCACCTCGACGGCGGCCTCGAAAATGGCGCGGGCCTGCATCTCGTAGATCTCAGGGTAGGTCAGCCCCAGACGGCAGCCGCGATGGCCCAGCATCGGGTTGGATTCGTGAAGCTGGGCGTTGCGCGCCCTCAGCGTCGCGATGTCCGCGCCCGCGGCCTTGGCCACCTCGGCCATGTCGGCCTCGCTGTTGGGTAGGAACTCGTGCAGCGGCGGGTCCAGCAGACGGACGGTGACCGGCAGGCCGTCCATGATTTCGAACAGCTCGACGAAATCGTCCTTCTGATAGGGCAGGATCTTGGCCAGAGCCGCGCGGCGTCCGGCTTCGTCGGAAGCCAGGATCATCTCGCGTACGGCGATGATGCGCTTCGGGTCAAAGAACATGTGCTCGGTACGGCACAGTCCGATACCCTCGGCCCCGAACTTCCGCGCGGTGCGGGCGTCCAGCGGGGTTTCGGCGTTGGCGCGCACCTTCATGGTGCGAACCTCGTCCACCCAGCTCATCAGCGTGCCGAAATCGCCGGTCAGCTCTGGCTGAACGGTGGGGACGGCGCCCTTGATGATCTCGCCGGTGCCGCCATCCAGGGTGATGACGTCGCCTTCGCGGATGGTTTCGCCGCCGGCGGTGAAACATTTACCGGCATAATCGATGCGCACGTCACCCGCGCCGGCCACGCAGGCCCGGCCCATGCCGCGCGCCACCACGGCGGCGTGGCTGGTCATACCGCCGCGCGCGGTCAGGATGCCCTGCGAGACATGCATGCCGCCGATATCCTCGGGGCTGGTCTCGATGCGCACCAAGACGACTTTTTTGCCGTTCTTGACCCAGGTTTCGGCGTCCTCGGCCGAGAACACCACCTGGCCCGACGCCGCCCCGGGCGAAGCCGGCAGGCCGCGCGCCAGAACCACGCGTTTGGCCTTGGGGTCCAGGGTCGGGTGCAGAAGCTGGTCTAGCGCCGAGGGATCGACGCGCTGGATCGCGGTCTTCTTGTCGATCAGGCCGTCAAGGGCCATGTCCACGGCGACCTTGAGGGCGGCCTTGGCGGTGCGCTTGCCCGAACGGGTTTGCAGCATCCAAAGCTTGCCCTGCTGGACGGTGAATTCGATGTCCTGCATGTCGGTGAAATGGGTTTCGAGCTTGTGCCGAACCGCTTCCAGATCGGCGAACACACCCGGCATCACCTCTTCCATCGAGGGCTGATCGACACCTGCGATGGTGCGCGCCGCCTTGGTCAGATATTGCGGCGTGCGGATGCCGGCGACCACGTCCTCGCCCTGGGCGTTGACGAGATATTCGCCATAGAATTCGTTGTCGCCGGTGGACGGGTTGCGGGTGAAGGCCACGCCGGTGGCGCAGTCATCGCCCATATTGCCGAACACCATCGCCTGGACGTTGACGGCCGTGCCCCAGGAAGCGGGGATATCGTTCAGGCGGCGATAGGTGATGGCGCGCTGGTTCATCCAGGAGCCGAACACCGCGCCGATCGCGCCCCAGAGCTGGTCCTGGACCACCTGCGGGAAGGGATGGCCGAGCTCTTTTTTGACCTTTTCCTTGTAAAGGCCGATCACGGCCTTCCAATCCTCGGCGGTCAGCTCGGTATCGAGCGAATAGCCCCGGTCGAGCTTGATGTCTTCTAAGATCGCTTCAAAATGATGATGCTCGACGCCGAGGACGACGTCCGAATACATCTGGATGAAGCGGCGATAGCTGTCATAGGCAAAGCGGGCGTCGTTCGATTTCCGGGCCAGACCTTCGACGGTCTGATCGTTCAGGCCCAGATTGAGCACGGTGTCCATCATGCCCGGCATCGAGGCGCGCGCGCCGGAGCGCACGGACACCAGAAGCGGGTTGTTGACGTCGCCGAAGGTCAGGCCGACCAGCGATTCGATCTTGGCCAAGGCCTTGGCGACTTCTTCCTTCAGACTCGCCGGATAGCTGTTGGCGTTGTCGTAGAAATAGGTGCAGACCTCGGTGGTGATCGTAAAGCCTGGGGGCACCGGCAGCCCCAGATTCGCCATTTCCGCCAGGTTGGCGCCTTTGCCTCCCAGCAGGTTCTTCATATCCGAGCGGCCTTCTGCGCTCCCGCCTCCGAAGGCATACACCCACTTTGTCATGACCTTCTCCTCATTTATCCTTCGATTTTGGAGAAATCGGCAATCGCCCTCATCGTGGCGCCGATCCGAGCAAGCAGCCGGAGACGGTTGATTCTCACCTCTCCGTTGTCGCAATTCACGGTTACCTTGTCGAAAAACTCATCCACGGGACGGCGCAGTCTGGCCAGTGCGGCCATGGCGCCGGCGAAATCCTCGCGTTTTACCGCTTCGGTCGTGGTCTTCTCCACCTCCGCCAATGCTTGCACGAGCGCCTGTTCTTCAGGTGCTTCAAGCAACGAGGACGCCACATCTCCTCCATGAGACGCGCCGTCCTTCTTCTCCTCGATGCGGACGATGTTGGCCGCGCGACGAAAGGCGGTCAACAGGTTCGTCCCGTCATCGGACGAAAGGAAGTCCCCCAGCGCCTGGACCCTGGACAAAAGGCGGACCAGATCGTCTTCGGCCCCCAAGGCGAATACCGCGTCGATCAGATCGTAGCGTACGCCCTTTTCCTTCAGCGCCACCTTGAGCCGGTCGGCCAGGAAGATCATCAATTCTCCGGTTACTGTCGCCTCGTCCTTTTCCAGCCCGGCCCCGAACAAGGCGTGGGCCTGTCCGAACAACGGCGCGAGCGGCAGTCTCAGCCCGTTTTCCAGGATCAGCCGGATGACGCCCAGCGCCGAACGGCGCAGCGCGAACGGGTCCTTGGAACCGGTCGGCTTCTCGCCGATGGCGAAAAAACCGGTCAGACTGTCGATCTTGTCGGCCAGGGCGACGGCCACCGAAACCGGCTGGGCGGGACAGCGGTCGCCCGGCCCTTGCGGTGCGTAATGGCTGGCGATCGCCTCGGCGACCGCGTCGGCCTCGCCGTCATGGCGCGCGTAATAGCGGCCCATCACGCCCTGAAGCTCGGGGAATTCGCCGACCATCTCCGACGACAGATCGGCCTTGGCCAGCAGCCCGGCGCGTTTCGCCGCTTCCTCGTCCGCGCCGATGACGCAAGCGACGATCGAGGACAGCGCCTGAAGACGGTGTGCCTTGTCCAGCATGCTGCCCAGCCGGGCGTAGAACAGCCGTTCGGCCAGTTTCGGCAATCTGGATTCCAGCCGGACCTTGCGGTCGGTGTCCCAGAAGAAGCGGGCGTCGGACAGACGCGCGCGCAGCACCCGCTCATTGCCGGCGATGATGGCTGCGCCCTGGTTCCTGGCTTCGATATTGGCGGCAACCAGGAAACGGTTGGCCAGACGGCCATCGGTCTTCAGCAGCGGAAAATATTTCTGATGGGCGCGCATCGAGGTAATCAGGACCTCGTCGGGCACGTCCATGAAGCCTTGATCGATGGTGCCGGCCAGCAGGACCGGCCATTCGACCAACCCGGTGACCTCGGCCAGCAGCCCTTCATCCTCGCGCAAAGCGAGGCCGAGCGTTTTGGCTTGGTTTTCGGCCTGTTCCAGGATGACGGCGCGGCGGGCCTGCGCATCCAGCATCACCTTGGCGTCGGCCAACTTGGCTGCGTAATCGGCGAAACCGGCGACCGAAAAGCGCAAGGGGGCGAGGAAGCGATGGCCGATGGTCGTATCGCCTGCGGTCACAGGCCCGAACGACACCGGTACGATTTTGCCGCCAAACAGGGCCAGGATCGAATGGATCGGCCGCACCCAGCGAACGGTGTGGGTGCCCCAGCGCATCGATTTGGGCCAGGGGAATTCGGCCATGGACCGTTCCACGGCATCCTTCAGCACATCGATGGTCGGACGCCCGGTCTTCTTGATCACGGCGAAATAGAAGACGCCCTTGCCGGTGTCGCGCTGTTCGCAATCTTCAAGCCCGATACCGGCCCCTTTCAGGAAACCGTCCAGCGCCTGGGCCGGCGCGCCGACGCGGGGACCGCGCCGTTCTTCGGCAACGTCCGGCGTCGCTTCGGCCAGATTGTCCATCACCAGGGTCAGGCGGCGCGGTGTGACGAAGCTTTTTGGCGCATCGAAGGCGAGACCGGCGGCTGCGAGCTTTTCGCCGACCAGGCGGGCAAGGTCGCGGGCCGCCTGGGCCTGCATGCGGGCGGGGATTTCCTCGGACAGGATTTCCAGCAGGAATTCGGCCATGGGTCAGCCCTCCTTGCCGGTGCGTTGGGTGGCGGCCAGCCAGCCTTCGCAACAGGCTTTGGCCAGCGCCCGCACCCGGCCGATATAGGCCTGGCGTTCGGCCACCGAGATCACGCCGCGCGCATCCAAAAGATTGAAGCGGTGGCTGGCTTTGATGCATTGGTCATAGGCGGGCAGCGGCAGCTTGGCGCCCAGCAGCGACAAACATTCCTTTTCGGCGTCGGCGAAATGGGCGAACAGCATGTCGGTGTCGGCATATTCGAAATTGTGGGCGGAATATTCCCGTTCGGCTTCAAGGAAAACGTCGCCATAGGAAACGCCCGCGCCATTGAAATCGAGGTCATAGACATTCTCGACCCCCTGGACATACATCGCCAGACGTTCCAGCCCGTAGGTTAGCTCGACCGCGACCGGGTCGCATTCGATGCCGCCGACTTGCTGGAAATAGGTGAACTGCGTTACCTCCATCCCGTCGCACCAGACCTCCCAGCCCAGGCCCCAGGCGCCCAGGGTCGGGCTTTCCCAATCGTCCTCGACAAAGCGGATGTCATGCGCCAGCGGATCGATCCCCAGCGCCTTCAGGCTTTCCAGATAGAGCGCTTGCGGGTCCTCGGGCGAGGGTTTGAGCAGCGCCTGGAACTGGTAGTAATGCTGCAAGCGGTTGGGGTTCTCGCCATAGCGGCCATCCTTGGGCCGGCGCGACGGCTGCACATAGGCCGCGCGCCAGGGATCGGGGCCCAGAGCGCGCAGGGTGGTCGCGGGGTGGAAGGTGCCTGCCCCGACCTCCATGTCATAAGGTTGCAGGATGACGCAGCCTTGGGCGGCCCAGAAAGATTGCAGTTTAAGGATGAGGGACTGGAAACTGGGCGCTGAAACCATGTTTTCCGCCAGCAAGAGAAAAAGGATGGGGCATGGGAGGGGCAACCTTAAGCATCACCCGCGCGCCCGGTCAAGCGCGGGCTGGCAGCGAGCCGCGCCGGGAAGGCAAGCCCAGCGCGCATAGCAGAAAAGCGAATTCCGTCAGGCTGTCAATGACTGTTTTGTGCAGCGCGCCATGAGGAGCGGAAACGGTTTTCCGTATCCGGTCATGGCGGTGGCTTTGCGGTGATCGCCGTTCCGGCCCCTTAACCGTTTTTCAGCGGACCGCCCCCGCGCAGGATCGCCAGGGCTTCGGCGGTGAAACGCCCGTCTTCTTCATGCAGGATCAGGCCGGGGACCAGGGTGGCGGGCGTTTTCGACCCTTTCCGCGCCAAGACCACGACTCGTTTCGCCGGACGCCCTTGTTTCGGCCATAAAGGCAGGATGGTGATCGCGCCGAAACGTCCGCTCAGGGCGGCGATCAACGAATCGATGCGGTCGGCGCGATGGATGACGGCCAGCCAGCCGCCGGCCTTTAGTCGTCGGGCGCAGAGATCGATCCAGCCGGCCAGATCGATGCCGTCTTCGACATGGGCTTGCGCCTTGGACGGATCGGGCGGCGCCGTACCGCTGCCGGCGGCGGCGAAGGGGGGATTGGTCATGACGGCGTCGAACGTCGCCTGGGTCCCGGGCGGCGGGGCGGCTAGATCGCCGCAGACGGCTTCCATCCGCTCCGAAAAACCGTTGGCGGCGATATTGGCCTGGGCCAGCCGGGCCAGATCGGGCTGGCGCTCCAACAAGACAATGCGGCAATCGGGCGCGCGCGCGGCCAGACATAAGCCCGCCGTTCCCACCCCGCTGCCGGCGTCCAGCACATGCGCGCCGGGGCGGACGGGCAGGGCGGCGGCCAGCAGAACCGGATCGATGGCGGCGCGATAGCCCGTGGCGGGCTGGGTCACGCGCACCCGTCCGTCCAGCAGAGCGTCCTCGGTGGTCTGATCCGTCATTGCCGCATCCGTTTCCAATGGCTTTGTCCGGGCCGCCAGCCTTGACCGTTGCGCCCAGGGAACCTTATGCTCTGGCCGCTATTCGCGTCCAGGGGCGCGGGCCGAGAAGATCTTTCAAGGAGCGCCAAGGTGTCGAGCGTCGTGACGTGCGCGGGGGAATGCCCCGAGAAAGGAGCGTCGATGGACGCCCTGATGGCTTTGGTGCAAGACGATCTGGCCCAGGTCAACGATACCATCATCGCGCGCATGCAAAGCCCGGTCAGCCTGATTCCCGAGCTGGCCGGCCATATCATCGTCGCGGGCGGCAAGCGCTTGCGCCCGATGCTGACCCTGGCGGCGGCTCGGATGTGCGGGCATCAGGGCGAGCGGCATGTCACGCTCGCGGCCTGTGTCGAATTCATCCACACCGCGACCTTGCTGCATGACGATGTGGTGGATGAAAGCGATCTGCGCCGGGGGCGGGCGTCGGCCAATGCCATCTGGGGCAACAAGGCTTCGGTGCTGGTGGGCGATTTCCTGTTCAGCCGCTGCTTCGAGCTGATGGTCGAAGACGGCTCGCTCGAGGTTCTGGCGATCCTGGCGCACACCACCTCGGTCCTGGCCGAAGGCGAGGTGTTGCAGCTTATCACCGCCAACGACACGGATACGGACGAAGACGCTTATCTCAACGTCATCCGTTCCAAGACCGCGGTTCTGTTCGCTGCCGCCTGCCGCATCGGCGCAGTGGTGGCCGCCCGGCCCAAGGCCGAGGAAACGGCGCTGGAGCAGTACGGACACAATCTGGGCATCGCCTTTCAATTGATCGATGACGTGCTCGATTATTCCGCCCGTCAGGAAGAGTTGGGCAAAGCCGTCGGCGATGATTTCCGTGAAGGCAAGATCACCCTGCCCGTCATTCTGGCCTTCCAGCGCGGCGACGATGCCGAGCGCGCCTTCTGGCGGCGGACGATGGAGGATTTGGATCAGGACGAAGGCGGCGCGGATCTCGCGCAGGCCATCGGTTTGATGGAAAAGCATGGCTGCCTCGAGGAGACCATCCGGCGCGCGCGCCATTACGGCGATCTGGCCCGCAGCGCCCTGGCGGTCTTTCCCGACAGCGAGGCCAAGGCGGCGCTGGCCGAGATCGTCGATTTCTGCATCCGCCGCGCCTACTGACATAAACGCGCCATTTCCCGTTTGCGAAGCGCAAAGCTTGGCGGTATAAGGGGCGCCTCCACGGCGTCGGAGTGTAGCTCAGCCTGGTAGAGCACTGTCTTCGGGAGGCAGGGGCCGGAGGTTCGAATCCTCTCACTCCGACCAATAAGCCCTGGTAACTCTAGGAGTTATCGGGGCTTTCGTTTTTTCCGGACCCCGTTTTCCGGGGTGCCTGCGCCGCTCAGATCGCGCGGATCTCATCGCGGCCTTCTTGCCTCAAGAGTCAGAAGACAAGCCGCCGATTGTCCCTGGCGCACGATCCTTGATTAATGACATCGAATCAAAACATCGAGCGCTGGGCCAACCGCAGCGGCTGAACGGGAGAATTTTTCTCGCCTCGATTCTTTTTTGCGACTCTTCGGAAAAAAGCGGAAAGATGATGGGGACGCCTGACGCTTTGCGGAACGGGCGGGGAGAGACGCCGATGGAGTTCACCGAGGAACGCCTGCTGCGCTATAGCCGTAACATCTTGCTGAAGGATGTCGGTGTGGCGGGGCAAGAAAAATTGTTTGCGGCCAAGGTGCTGGTGATCGGGGCCGGCGGGTTGGGGTCGCCGGCGGCGCTTTATCTGGCGGCTGCCGGAGTGGGAACGATCGGGATCGCGGATGGGGACGGGGTCGATCTGTCCAACCTGCAGCGTCAGATTCTGCATGCTACGGCGGATGTCGGACGGCCCAAGGTCGATTCGGCGGCCGAGAAGATCGCCGCCCTCAATCCCGATGTCAGGGTGCGCCGGCACCCGGAATTCCTGCGCGCCGGCACCATCCGCGCCATTATCCGCGACTATGATTTCGTCATCGACGGCACCGACAGCTTCGCGGCCAAATTCCTGATCAACGATGCCTGCGTGCTGGAAGGCATCCCTTTTTCCCATGGCGGCGTGCTGCGTTTCCAGGGCCAGACCATGACGGTTCTGCCCGGCCGTTCGCCCTGCTATCGCTGCGTGTTCAGCGCGCCGCCGCCCGATGATGCCGTTCCGACCTGTTCCCAGGCCGGAATCCTGGGCGCGGTCGCCGGTATGCTGGGAAGCATCCAGGCGGCGGAGGCGCTGAAATACATCACCGGAGCGGGACGGCTTCTGACCGGCAGTCTTTTGACCTTTGATGCGTTGGACATGGCTTTTCGCAAGGTGGCGGTCAAACGCAATCCGCATTGTGCGGCCTGCGGCCCTAAATCCGGGGAAATCGAGCTTGTGGATTCGCCCGAGGCGGCTTGCACCGCGCGGCCCGGTGGAACGGTGCAGACGGCCTGATCATGCTTCATCGGATTTCGGAAAATGTTGCCGCCGAATTGGGTGCGTTGAAAGACGCCATCGCGGCGTTCGAGGAGGGGGCGCTGGATGCGGCGGCGCTGGCCGGCCATTTGGCCTCGTTCGGCGTCGATGAACAGCGCCGGAAAGGACGCTACCGGCTGCGGTTCCCGGTTCCGGGCGGTGTCGTCACCCCGGATCAGCTCGCCATGCTGGCCGGAATAGCGGAGCGTCACGCGCCGGCATCCCTGTACCCGGCCGGGAGGCAGGCAATCCGTTTCCATGGTCTTGCACTCGATGCCGTCCTGCCGGTCCTTCGCGCCCTTGCGGTGGCGGGATTATCGGGGGGAAGAGGGGATGTCGCCGTTCTGGCCGCATCCGATAATGATGCGGCCAACGCGATTCTCGATCCCGGTTCCTGCGCCCTTGCCCTTGCCCATTTTCTGGCGGCCCGGCCAAACGAAGACGTTCTGCCGGGTGTCTTGTCGGTCTGCTTTGCCGGCGGGCCATCCGCCGCCGGCCAGGCGTTGGCCTGCGATCTTGGTTTCATCGCCATAGCTGGGCAGGAGGGCAATGGGTTTCGCGTCCATGTCGGCGGCAGCGTTGGAGCCGGCCCGGAAGACACGCTTTGCCTGCATGATTTCATCCCGGCGGACGAAGCCGGGCGGGTGTCCGAAGCGATTCGGCGTTTGTCCGCGCGGTTCGGTGGTCGATGCCGCGCCGGCTGGCGGTTGCGTCTGCTGCGGGCCAAGCTGGGCGATGACGGTTTCCGCGCGGCCTATGCGGAAGAAAGGCTGCGGCTGTTCGCCGAGCCGCTCCTGGTTATTGAGCCGTTGGCGGAAATGCGCACCACCCCGCTCCCCGACTTTTGTTTTCCCGACGATCCGGCGTTCCATTCCTGGCGGGCTGAATGTGTTTCGGCCCAACGTTCGGATGGATTGGTTTCGGTGTGGGTGCCGGCTTTGCCGGGCGCTCTGCCGCCCGATGGGATGAGGGCGCTGGCGGCGTTCCTGGACCCGCTGGATGGATCGATGGTTCGTATCGGGATGGAGGAGGCGGGATTGATCTTGTACGGCATTCCCAAAGCGCGGCTCGGCGCGCTTTGGGCGCTGATTCGGGACCGGTTCGGTGCGTGTTCCTCGTCGGTTTTTGAGGAGGATGATCCGGCGAATGAGCCGTTCGACCGGATCGAGGCCGATCTGCGCGGCGCTCGCCGGTCGTTCGACGCCGTGCGGCGGGGCGGTACGGACAAGACCGGCGCGCTTTATCGGACCCTGTGTTTGGCCGTGCGCGCGCTGTTGGCGGCAAAGGAAATCGAAACAGAGGACGACGAGGCGGCGTTCGCTGCGTTTCAGCGCTATTTCCTGAAAACCGGGCTGGTCGATCCGGCTTATGGCGGAATCATCGGCCGGGCGGCCCGGCATGGCGGGGATTTTCTTGCCGGTCACGAGGCGGAGGTGGCGGGTCTGCTGGAATCGGTTCTGGCGCTCTATCGCACCCTGGACGGCGATTTGCGCTTTGCCGTCGAGATGGAGCCGGAGGAAGCGCAGACCGAGACGATCGCCGCCGATGTCGAGCGCGATTACCGGACCGTGCAATGCCCGATGAATTTCCTGAAAGTGAAGTTCGATCTTTACGCGATGAATGCCGGCCAGCGGTTGCGGGTGATTCTGGCCGATGGCGACCCGATCCGCAATGTGCCGCTTTCGGTCGAGGATGAAGGCCATCGGATTTTGGACCGGACCAGGATCGGCGACGCATGGGCGCTGCTGATCGAGAAGAAGGGTGATTGAGGCCGGCTTGGGAAAGGCGTATCCGTTGCATCGCTGATTGCGCATGAAGAGGTGTGACCGATATGACCGTTCCCCCGATGGACACGCAGAGCGAGGATGCAAGGCCGTGTCCGGAAACCGTGGCGGCCCAGGCCCTGGGCCGGATCGATCCGCCGACCGGGGCGATCATTCCGCCGATCCATCTTTCCACCACCTTCGAGCGCGACGCTGATCTCGGCTATGCGCGGGGGCGGGTCTATTCGCGTGTGGATAATCCGACCTATGACGCGCCCGCCGACACCCTGACCGCCTTGGAAGGCGGCAGCCAGACCCTCTTGTTCGGATCGGGCATGGCCGCAGCGACGGCCGCCTTCCAGGCCTTGTCGCCCGGCGATCATGTCGTTGCGCCCAAGGTCATGTATTGGGCCTTGCGCGCCTGGCTGCTGGGCTTCGCCACCCGCTGGGGGCTTAGCGTCGATCTGGCCGACATGTCCGATTTAGAAGAGGTGAAGGCCGCCTTGCGCCCCGGGCGGACAAAGCTGGTCTGGCTGGAAAGTCCCGCCAACCCCTTATGGTCGGTCGCGGACATCGCCGCTATTGCCGTTCTGGCGCATGAGGCGGGGGCGCGGCTGGCGGTCGATTCGACCGTGGCGACCCCGGTCCTGACCCGCCCGTTGGCGTTGGGGGCCGATCTGGTCATGCATTCGGCGACCAAATATCTGGGCGGCCATTCCGACGTGGTGGCGGGTACGCTGACCACCGCCGCCCGTGACGATTACTGGGATCGGGTCCGGCAGGTTCAGGCCCAGAATGGCGGCGTGCTGGGCCCGTTCGAGGCGTGGCTGCTGCAACGGGGCATGCGCACCCTGTTCGCCCGTGTGCGCTGGCAATGCGCCAGCGCCTTGACCCTGGCCCGGACGCTGGCGGCGCATGACGGCATCGTTCAGGTTCTGTATCCGGGATTGGAGGATTTTCCCGGCCACGATCTGGCGGTGCGTCAGATGCAAGGCGGCTTCGGCGGCATGGTGTCGGTGCGCGTCAAAGGCGGTGAGGCGGGCGCGGTCGCCGTCGCGGGCCGGCTGCGGCTGTGGAAGCGCGCAACCTCGCTGGGCGGTGTGGAAAGCCTGGTCGAACACCGGGCCAGCATCGAAGGGCCGACCTCGCCGGTGCCGAAGGATCTGCTGCGTCTGTCGGTGGGGCTGGAGGCTGCCGCCGATCTGATTGCGGATTTCGACCAGGCCCTGGACGCGGCGCGCTGAACATTCGCGCGCCGCTTTTTGCCGTCAGGCGGCGTTGGTCGCCTGACGATAGGCGAGCCATCCGCCGAAGCCGGTGATGTCCTCGGCCCCTTCGAGTCCCTGAGGCTCGCAGACGAACCCCTTGACCCAGCGTCCATCGGCCAATTGCAGCGAGCCGATCGCCAAAGGCGGCGGGACCAGGGCGGTAACGCGTCCGAAGGCGGCGGCGTCCATCTCCCAAAGCTCGACCGCGATGCCGGGGCCTTGGAATCCGGGGGCTGCCATCAGGCCCGGCTTGGGCGGCGTGGCGCCCGTCAGGGCGAACAGACGGTAATGGGGCGCGGTCCGGGTCCGCGCCGCCAGCCGCGCACCGCGTTCGGTCAATTGCCCGTTCAGGGGCTGGCCGGTCAGATGTGCTCCGACCACGGCGAGCATGATCGTCGTTTCGTTCCCGTCATTGGCGGCGGATGCGGGCAAAGGCTCCCGCTTTCCGCCATGGCTGGGTTCCAGGGCGCGATGCAGCCGGTCGGCGTGGAACGCCAATGCGTCGTCGCTGAAAGCCGGCCCGACCAGCATCACGCCAAAGGGCATGCCGGCGGCGGTGAAACCGGCGGGAATGGCGATGGCGGCGCAATCCAGCAGATTGGCGAAATTGGTGTAATGGCCCAATTGGCTGTTGAGCCGGATGGGATCGGCCAGCACGTCGGCGACCTTGTGATGGGTGGGCGCGGTCGGCAGCAGCATCGCATCCATCCGGGCCCATTCCGCATCGGCCAACTGCCCCAGCCGGGCCAGTTCATATTGGCCGCGAAAGGCGTCCACCGCCGAAAAGACGTGGGCGCTTTCGACGATCCGGCGCACGGCGGGATCGAACGAGCCGGGATTTTCATTCAGCAACGGTTCGACGGCGGCCAGCCGCTCGGCGACCCAGGGGCCGCCATAAAGCAGTTGGGCGGCGTCGCGGAAGGGGGCGAAATCGATTTCGACGATCGTTGCGCCCAGCTCGGCCTGGATCAGGATGGCGCGCTCGAACAAATCGGCATAGGCGGCGTTGCCGAAGAATTCCCGCTGATCGGGACGGGGGACGCCGATGCGAAGGCCGGTCCGGGGCAGATCGGCCGGGCGCGGCTGACGGGAATAGGGGTCTGCTGAATCATGGCCCTGGGCGATATGGCGCACCCTCGTGCCCTCGCTGGCCGAGGCGGCGAGAATGGTGACGCAATCGACCGAACGGCAGGCGGGAACGACACCGGCGGCGCTCAACAGCCCTTTGGTCGGTTTGACGCCGACCAGATTGTTGAAGGCGGCGGGGACGCGGCCCGATCCGGCGGTGTCGGTGCCCAGGGCGAAGGCGACCAGACCGGCGGCGACGGCCACGGCGGAACCCGAGCTGGAGCCGCCCGAGACGAACGCCGGATCAAAGACGCTGCGCGGCGCGCCATAGGGGGAACGGACGCCGACCAATCCGGTGGCGAACTGGTCCAAATTGGTCTTGCCGATGACGATGGCCCCGGCGGTCCGCAGTTTGGCCACCACGGTCGCGTCCCGGCCGGGGACATAAGAGAAAGCGGGGCAGGCCGCCGTGGTCGGCAGCCCGGCGACGTCGATATTGTCTTTCACCGCAAAGGGAACGCCATGCAGTGGCCCGCGCGGACCGGGGTTCGCGTCCAGGGCGCGGGCTTCGGCCAGAATTTCGGCCCGGGGACGCAGGCCGATCCACACCGCTTTATCCAGGTAAGCCTCGATCCTGTCGCAGGCTTCAGCCGCCACCGCTTCGACGCTGCCGCCCGCAGCCAGGAAGGCCGAGATGCCTTCCAGGGTCATGTCCAGGGTCATTTCAATTCTCCTTCTCGATCAGCATCAGGCGCTGGCCGGACAGCACGGTCCTGCCGGTCTGGCACAGAATCTCGCGCACCGTGCCGGTGCAGGGGCTGTCCACGCCCATTTCCATCTTCATCGATTCCAGTACGGCCACGGGGTCGCCGGTCCGGATCTTCTGGCCCGGCGAAGCCAGGATTTTCCAGACATTGCCGGGAATGGGCGTTTCCGCCGCGACCCAGCCCTCGGGCAGGGGCGGTTCCTTTTCCAGAGGCGTGGCGGCGTCCTCCTCGGAGACATAGGCCGCGAGGCCGAGATCGCGCCAACGCTGGCGTTCAGCCTCGAAGGCGGTCTGCTGGCGGGTCTTGAAGGCGGCGATCCCGTCGGCGTTTTCGGTCAGGAACCGGCGGTAATCGGCCAGCCGGAACACCGATTCCTCGGTCTTCAGCCGATAACCGCCATAGGGGAAATCGTCGCGGGCCTCGGCCAGTTCTTGGGCGGATACGGGAAAGAAGCGGATCTGGTCGAAGAAGCGCAGCAGCCAGGGTTTGCCGCCGGTGAAATCGGCGGTCTGGCGATAGGTGTTCCAGACCTGGACCGTGCGGCCGACGAATTGGTAGCCGCCGGGTCCTTCCATGCCGTAGACGCACATATAGGCGCCGCCGATGCCGACGGCGTTTTCCGGCGTCCAGGTGCGGGCGGGATTGTATTTGGTGGTGACCAACCGGTGACGCGGATCGAGCGGCGTCGCCACCGGCGCGCCGAGATAGACGTCGCCCAGGCCCAGGACGAGATAATGCGCGTTGAAGACGATGTCCTTGACCGCCTGTTCGTCGGCAAGACCGTTGATGCGGCGGATGAACTCGATGTTCGACGGGCACCAGGGCGCATCGGGGCGGACGAGTTCCTGATATTTGCGGATGGCGAGTTGGGTCGATTCATCGTCCCAGGACAGCGGCATATGCACAATGCGCGTCGGCACCTCGATCTCGTCCACCGGCGGCAGATCGGCCACGGCCTGGGCCAGCAGGCCGCGCAGCCTGGAAATAGGCAATCGGTCTGGATCGACATGAAGCTGAAGCGAGCGGATGCCCGGCGTCAGATCGATCAGGCCCGGCATCTTTTCGGCCTGAAGGCGGCGCATCAGCGCATGGGCCTGGAACCGCAAGGTCAGGTCCAGTTCCAACGGGCCGAATTCTACCAGCAGATTGTCGTCGCCCGATTGGCGCAGAATCACCGCGTCATTGCCTTCGCGGAAGCGGGCGAGAACCGGGCTTTCCATCTTTGGCGGGGCCAAAGCGGGGGCGGCGACGGGCGACAGGTCGCGGATCGCCGCTTCCTGGGCATGGCGCAGGGCCTCGGCTTGATCCATATCCAGCCGCACGAAGCGCAGCCGGTCGCCCGGCTTCAACTGGCCGATCTTCCATAGTTCCGCGCTGGCGATGGTGACCGGGCAGACGAAGCCGCCCAGGGACGGGCCGTCGGGCCCCAGGATGATCGGCATGTCGCCGGTGAAATCCAGCGCGCCGACCGCATAGGCGTTGTCATGGATGTTCGAGGGGTGCAGCCCGGCCTCGCCGCCATCGGTGCGGGCCCAGTCGGGCTTGGGGCCGATCAGGCGGACGCCGGTGCGGGCGCTGTTGAAATGCACCTCATATTCCGCTTCAAACAGGGTGGCGATGTCGGATTCGGTGAAGAAATCAGGCGCGCCATGCGGGCCGATCAACACGCCGACGCGCCAATCATGGACAAGCTCGGGCCGCAAGGTCTGGGGCAGGGGCAGGGCGTGGGGCGCGCCGCCGCCGGATGCGTTGAGACGCAAGACATCGCCGGTGCGCAAGGCTCCGACGCCATGACCGCCGAATCCTCCCAGCGTGAAGGTGGCGCGGCTGTTCAGATAAAGCGGGGCGTCGAAACCGTGGCGGACCGCCAGATAGGCGCGGTTGCCCGGCCCTTTGGCCGCGCCGATGGCCAGGGTCTGTCCGGCGGCCACCGCCACCGCCTGCCAGGGCGGCACCGGCATCCCGTCCAGCACAGCACCCATATCGGCCCCGGTCAGGGCGATGGTGGCGCAGGTGTTGAAACGCAGCGTCGGGCCGGACAGGGTGACTTCCAGCGTGGCCGCGTCGGCGGGATTGCCCACCAGCCGGTTGGCCAGGCGATGCGACAGGGCGTCCATCGGTCCGCTGGGCGGCACGCCGACATCCCAATGACCCAGCCGTCCCGGCCAGTCTTGCAGGCTGCTTTGTGCGCCGGGGGACAGGACATCGACGGTGCGGGGATGGTAGGGGAAATCGCCCAGGGCGCGGGTGCTGATCCGGGCGTCGGCCAGCATGTCGGAGGCGGCGATGGCGCGCAGATAATCGAGATTGGTCTCGATGCCGTAGATCTCGGTTTTATCCAGAACGGCCCGCAATGTGGTCAGGGCCTGGGCGCGGTCGCCGCCGGTGACGATGATCTTGGCCAGCATCGGGTCGTAGAAAGGCGAAACGTCCGTGCCGCTTTCTATCCAGCCATCGATGCGCGCACCCTCGGGGAGGCGGACATGGGTCAGACGGCCCGAACTGGGACGGAATCCCTTGCCGGGGTCTTCGGCATAGAGCCGGACCTGGATCGAGGCCCCTTTCGGTTCCGGCGCGGTCATCGCGAGCGGCTCGCCCGCCGCTTGGCGCACCATCCATTCCACCAGATCGACACCGGTGACCTGTTCGGTGACGCCATGCTCGACCTGAAGACGGGTGTTGACTTCCAGGAAATAGAAACGCGCCGCCGCTTCGTCATAAATGAATTCGACCGTGCCCGCCGATTCATAGGCGACGTGGCGGCCAAGATCGCAGGCGGCGTCCATCAGCGCGGTGCGCAAGGCAGAGGGAAGGCGCGGCGCGGGCGTTTCCTCGACCACTTTTTGGTTACGCCGCTGAAGCGAGCAGTCGCGCTCGCCCAGGGCCAATATCTTGCCCCGGCCGTCGCCGAAGATCTGCACTTCGATATGGCGGGCCTGCGCGACGTATTTTTCGAGATAGAGTCCGCCATCCTTGAAATTGTTTTCGGACAGACGGCGCACGGTTTCAAACCGCGCCGGCAATTCGTCGGCCGAAGCGCAGAGTTGCAGGCCGATGCCGCCGCCGCCGGCGGTGCTTTTGATCATGACGGGATAGCCGATGGCTTCCGCCGCCGACCGTGCCGCATCCAGATCGGGCAGCAGGCCGGTGCCGGGCAGCAGCGGCACGCCGCAGGCCCGGGCGGCGTCGCGCGCGGTGTGTTTTAACCCGAAGATGCGCAGATGCTCGGGCGAGGGGCCGATGAAGCGGATTCCCTCACGGGCCAGCCGTTCGGCGAAGGCCACGTTCTCCGACAAAAATCCATAGCCGGGATGCACGGCTTTGGCACCGGTGCATTTGCAGGCTTCGATGATGGCGTCGATGTCGAGATAGCTTTGCGCTGCCGGGGCGGGGCCGATGCAGACCGCGCGGTCGGCGCTTCGGCGGTGCAGGGAATGGCGGTCGGCTTCGGAATAGACCGCGACCGAACCGATTCCCATCCGCTTCAGCGTCCGGAAAATGCGGCAGGCGATCGCGCCCCGGTTGGCGACCAGGACCGTGTCGAACATGTTGGAACCTCTTTGTCGGTCAGGCCGCGGACGCTTTGTCCCACACCATCACTTCGACCGGCGTGGGGTTGTAGGCGTTGCAGGGATTGTTGAGCTGGGGGCAATTCGAGATCAGCACGATGACATCCATCCTGGCCGTCATCTCGACATAGCGCCCGGCCGCGGACAGGCCGTCTTCGAAGGTCAGGCCGCCTTCGGGCGTGACCGGCACATTCATGAAGAAATTGATGTTGTGCGAAATGTCGCGCTTGGTCAGGCCGAAATGGTCGTTTTCCGCTACCGCCAGCATCCAGGAATCGCGGCAGGCATGCATGGTCTTCTTGTCCAGCGCATAGCGGACCGTGTTCGATTCGGTGGCGCAGGCCCCGCCCAGCGTGTCGTGCCGTCCGACGGTGTCGGCGGTGATTTCCAGCATCACATTCCCGTCCTGGGAATAGAGCTTGCTGCCGGTGCTGAGATAGATGTTGCCCTGTTCGCGGATGGTGTCGATGGCTGAATAGCGTTCGGATGGATCGGCGGCCGAAAAGAACAATGTGTCGGCGGCTTGATTGCCTTCCAGGTCGAGAATGCGGAAGATCTGGCCGGCCCGGACGATCTCCATCCAGTAGTCGCCGGCCTCGATCACGCGGCGATAGGCGGCGTCGGCGGGCGAGAAGATGCTTTCCTTGATCATGTCCTTCTTCCCCCTTCAGCAGGCGCACAGATGGTAGATGCGGTTGT
>JAYFRE010000052.1:0-14527 GCA_034926235.1 Rhodospirillaceae bacterium | reverse complement strand
CCGGGTCGAGGAGGGAATCGACGTTCTTCTGGCGCGTTATCCCCATATCCGGCTGATCCCGATCATCACCACCTGTTCGACCGAGGTGATCGGCGACGATGTCGATGGTCTCATCACCACGCTGGAAGAAGGGTTGCTGGCGGAAAAATACGCTGGCCGCGACATCCATCTGATGGCCATCCATACGCCCAGCTTCGTCGGTTCGATGGTCACCGGCTATGATCTGGCGGTGCGCGATTTCGTCAAACGTTTCGCCGCCAAGACCGAACCCAACGGCAAGATCAATCTCATCACCGGCTGGGTCAATCCCGGCGACGTGAAGGAATTGAAGCATCTGCTCGCCGAGATGGAGATCGACGCCACCGTCCTGTTCGAGATCGAGAGTTTCGATTCTCCGCTGATGCCCAACGGCGAATCCGTCTCGCATGGCAACACCACCATCGAGGATCTGACCGATACCGGCAACGCGTTCGGCACCATCGCGCTCAACCGCTATGAGGGGGGAAAGGCCGCCCAATATCTGGAAAAAAGCTTTGGCATCCCCGCCGTCATCGGCCCCACCCCGATCGGCATCCGCAACACCGACACCTTCCTGGCCAATCTCAAGGCCATGACCGGCAAACCGATTCCGCCGTCCCTGGTACGCGAACGCGGTATCGCCATCGACGCCCTGACCGATGTCGCGCACATGTTCCTGGCCGACAAAAAGGTGGCGATCTACGGCAACCCCGATCTGGTCATCGGGCTGGCGGAATTCTGCCTGGATCTGGAAATGAAGCCCGTCCTGCTGCTGCTGGGCGACGACAACGTCTCTTATGTCGATGACCCGCGCATCAAGGCGTTGCAGGAAAATGTCGCCCACGACATGGAAATCGTGACCAACGCTGATTTTTGGGAACTGGAAAACCGGATCAAGAACCAGGGATTGGAACTCGACCTTATCCTTGGTCACTCCAAGGGACGCTTCGTATCCATCGATTACGGCATCCCCATGGTCCGGGTAGGCTTCCCCACCTATGACCGCGCCGGCATGTTCCGCCATCCTGTTGTCGGTTATGGCGGCGCGATCTGGCTCGCCGAACAGATGGCCAACGCCCTGTTCACCGACATGGAATACAAAAAGGATCGGGAGTGGCTGCTCAATGTCTGGTGACGGCGGGCCCTCGGGCCCGCCCCTTCCCTGAAACCGTCCCGTCCGGGAGCGCCGCCATGACGATCGCTGTTTATGTCGATAATGAGGGAAAAATCGCCTCTCCCTACGGTGAGGGGTGTATCCGCCTGTACGGCAAGGAATCGGAGACCTGGCTGCCTGCCGGGGACATCGCCTTGTCGATCCGGCCCGACATGACGCTGGGCGGCGTCAAGGCGGCGGTTCGGGACGCTGCATCCCGCATGGGCGAGGGCGCGGTCTTCTTGTCGTCGGGAACGCGGGGTCTGGTCTACACCATCCTGCAAGAAGAATTCGGCATCCATGTCTGGGCGGGCCAGGGGCCGATTCCCGACCAGATCGAGGCCATCCTGATCCAGGAGGCGGAACGCGCCCGGAACGCCCAGCCATCGGCCGCCTCGAGCTGTGGCTCCGGGTGCGCGCCCGGCCGCTGCGGTCCCCGCACGGACGGGCCGTTCTCCGCCTGCGGCCCGGCATCGCCGGGAATCTTGCCGCTGGAACGAATCGGCCAAGGCTATTGGCGCATCGATCTCGACCGAACGCTGAAACAGGATACCACCCTGAATTCCCGCATGATCCTGATCCCGATCCTGGAGGAGCGGGCATTCGACACGCTGGAAATCCTGTGCAATCACCTGCCGCGCTGGTTCGCTCAGACCCTGGACGCTCTGAATCTGCGGGCGGATTACGACATCTCCGGACAGGGCCTCAAGGTCCTGGTTTCCCCTAACCGCTGATCAGACATCCAGGATGACGACGATGGAACGTAAAAGCCCGCTCCTCTATTTCGCCTATGGTTCAAACATGAATCCGGGGCAGATCGCGCTGCGCTGTCCCGGCGCCAAGCGGATCGCCGCAGCGCGTCTACCCGATCACCGTCTGGCCTTTTTCGGCCATTCGGAACGTTGGGACGGGGGAGAAGAAACCGTCATGCCCGCCCCCGGACAAACCGTTCATGGCATGGTTTACGCCCTCGCCTTTTCCGCTCTCGACCGTCTCGACGCTTGGCAGGGCGTACGGCTGGACGGCGGCGGCGGCTATTTTCATTCCCCGGCGATGGTATTCGATCTAAAAGGCGCCACCTTCGACATTCTGATGTACCGCAAGGACATTCTGGGTCCTCCCCGCCCGCCCAGCATCGAATACCGTGCCCACATCCTGGACGGAGCCAGGGATTGCGGCCTGCCCGAGGATTACTGCCGCGCCCTCATGGCAATCCCGGCGGAACCGGCCCGCTACGCCGTGCCCAGGGAAGACGATGCCGACAGATTCTTACGGTCGATGGCAGGGTGTGTCTGCTGAGATTCTCTCCGGCCATCACGGTTCCTCAGACCAAGACGCTGCCGTTTGCGCACCAAGGTTGAAAGATCGATATCCAGCAGCCGTGCTGCATCGCGCAGGGTCCCGGCCTGAGCGACCGCCGATTCGATGCAGTTCGCCTCGAACGCATCCACCCTTTGTTTCAGTGTCAGGGATGGATCTCCGGCCGGATGCGCCGCCCAATCCTGTTCGCCGCGCCGGGGCGGCAACAGACTGCCAGCAAAGTTCGCCGGTCGGATGCACTCCTCATTGCTCATGATCACCAGCCGCTCGACCGCATTCTTCATCTCGCGGATGTTGCCCGGCCAATCGTAGCGCAGAAACGCCTCCATCGTTTCAGATGAAAAGGAGCAGCACCGGCCGTAACGAACGTTGTTCTCTTTCAGGAAAGCCATCGCCAGCGGCAAGATGTCGTCATAGCGGTCGCGCAGCGCCGGTATCCAGAGGGTGATGACATTGAGGCGGTGAAACAGATCCTTGCGGAAGGAACCGTCCTCGACCATTTTTTCGATATTGGCGTTGGTGGCGGCGATGATACGCGTCTGCAGCTCGATCGTCTTGACCCCGCCCAGACGGTAGAATTTCCGGTCCTGCAGGACATTCAGCAGCTTGACCTGCATTGCGCGGGGAATCTCGCCGATCTCGTCCAGAAACAGCGTGCCGCCCTTGGCGACCTCGAATAAACCGGCCTTTCCCTGCCGGCTGGCCCCGGTGAAGGCCCCCTGCTCATAACCGAACAGTTCGGATTCCAGCAGGGTTTCGGGAATGGCCCCGCAATTGACCTTGATCAGGGACCCCTGACGGCCACGATCGCCATTGTCATGGATGAACTGGGCCAGAAAATCCTTGCCGACCCCCGTTTCGCCCAGAAGCAGGACCGGGACATCGACCGAGGCGACCTTGGCCGCCATGGCGAAGACTTCCTGCATCGCACTGCTGCGGGTGGCGACGATGGCCGGGGCGCTGCGAACCGCCTCCATCTCCTTCAGGCGTTGCCGGTAGCCGCGCGTCAGCGATTGAACCTCATTCAACCGGTCACGCAACGCATTGAGCTCGCTCAGATCGCGGATAACGCAGATCACCCGTTTCAGCACACCATCAGCAAAGACCGGCGTCGCCGAAGCCAGGCAGGTCTTACCGCTGCGCGGATAGCTGTTGATGGTTGAAGCGGGAGCGCTCGTATTCAGAACTTCCATGCTGGCCGCATTGTTTGAAACCCCCTCTTCGACGAGTTGGGAAACAGGTTTCCCAATGCAGTCTTCACGGAAAATACCAAGAAAAGAAAGAAGGGCATCATTGGCATAGATGGCTATACCGTTTTTATCCGTAATAAAAATACCGTCATAGAGCGCATTGAACATCTGATCTAAAAGGGACATGTCCTCGTTTAATTTTATATTGTCGTTATAAATTCTATTAATGTTATCAACATCTTGGACAAAGATAGCCGTTCTCTGATCGTCACCCTCAGGAAAAGGCACGAACGACATCAGAAAAGGATGGTCATCATAATGCATGAGGTGCGAGCGCAGGCCCGATTCCACCAGCATTCCGACCGTGATATCGGGGAAAAACCGCTTTAGCGGCATTCCCGGCAATGTGTCATCCGGGTAGTGCAGCAGCGAGGCCAAAGATGGATTGGCCGCCAGAATGATCATACACCGATCGACGACGGCGACACCGCAAGACCGAGACGCAAACCCGCTGAAATCATGCATTGTTTCAGCCCTCCCAATTTTTATATGCAATTTTGCTCAATATTAAGCGATTCCGCATACAAGTGGTCAATCGATAAAAATTCTGCCGAAAACCCATACCTTTAGAGGGTGAACCCCCTATTCTCCGGCATATTAGATATGCGATTTAGCATACAAAATCGCCTCTGATTCCTGCCTCCCCTCTGCTCCACCCCACAGAATCCGGCCTCTGCATACCCTGGCATGCTTATTGCTAGCCCCAATAACATTCGCCGAGGGCAAAGCATATTTTTAAAAACAAGAATACTCCCTCAGTGAAAAGTGGGGTTTACGCATATAGACAAAAGGGGCTGTCTATGACACAAGCATCTGTCCAAGAACATGAAAATAATATTCCTGAAAAAATGGGGTTTGTCGATAAATTTACTCTATGGAGTATAAAGTGGGTTCCTGATGCGTGGGTTTTCGTTCTTGTTATAACTCTAATAGTCTTCGGATTAGCCTTGGCGCTTACCGATCACGGCCCACTCCAAATCATCAAGGACTATCAGAAAGGCTTTTGGAGTCTGCTGACCTTCGCCATGCAGATGTCCGTGTTGATGATCACCGGCTTCGCCGTCGCAGAATCAAGCTACGTTAAAAAGCTGATCATCCGCTTGATCGATATTCCCAAAACCGCGTCCGCAACTTTGGTGATGTTCACGCTGATCGCGGGCTTCCTGTGGTGGATGCATTGGGGCATCGGCATGATGGTGTCCATCATGATGGGCCGCGAGATCGCCGTCCGCAAACAGGGGCTCGGCATCCATTATCCGATCCTGGCGGCCATTTCATACTGCCTGATCGTTCTCGCCAACGGGCCGTCCCAGGCGGCGCAGCTTCTGGTCGCCACCCCCGGACACTTCATCGAAAGCGTGACCGGCGTCATTCCGCTGACTCTGACCACGTTCGATCCGCATCTTTTGGTCAGCAACCTGTTCCTGTTCGTGACCCTGCCGATCCTGTTCCTGATCATCGTGCCCAAGGGCCGCATGGCGCGCCAGATCGACGCGGAAACCGCAGCGGCGCTTTCGACGCCCGAACCCGAGGATGTTCCCAAGAAGGATCTCTCTCCGGCTGAACGCTGGAACCGTTCCTGGGTGCTGCAGGTCATCATCGCCGCGATGGGACTTTACGCAGCGCTCAGCTATTTCTACGAAAACGGAATCGCCAGGATCGACCTCAACTCGGTCAATTTCACCTTCCTGTTCCTGGCCATGCTGCTGCACAAGAATCCCCGCAGCTTCATCGCTTCGGTGCAGCGCGGCACCTCGACCGTGGCCGGCGTGATCATCCAGTTCCCCATGTATGCGGGCATCTTCGGCATGATCAGCTTTTCGGGTCTGGCCGGCATCATCGCCCATTGGTTCGTGTCGATTTCGACCCAAGGCACCTTCCCCTGGATCGTCTTCCTCTACACCACGGTCCTCGACATCTTCGTGCCGTCGGCCGGGTCCAAATTCGTCATCGAGGCGCCCTACCTCATCCCCGCCGGCAAAGAGCTTGGCGCCAGCATTCCGCACGTCATCAACGCCTACACCTGGGGCAGCGTCTGCAGCAACATGATCCAGCCTTTCTGGGCCTTGCCGATCCTGGGCGCCTACAAGGTCAAGTTCCAGGACATCCTGCCCTTCACGGTGATCATCTGGGCCTACTGCATCACCTTCTTCAGCATCACGCTGCTGTTGTGGCCCGCCGGCTTCTAGCCGGCGCGGACACCCGCACCCCCTGTCGTTCAAGAAAATCAACAGTCAACGAATTCATCACAAAGGAGAGACGGAATGGCTAAGAAAGTTTGGATCACCACCGCAGTCACGGGAGCCATCCACACCCCCTCGATGTCGCCTTATCTGCCCATAACGCCACAGCAGATCATCGATGATGCGGTCGGCGCGGCTGAAGCCGGATCGGCGGTCGTGCACATCCATGCACGCGACCCGAAAACCGGCGCACCGAGCGGCGACCTCGACCTCATGGGCGAGATCGTATCGGGCATCAAAAAGCGCTCCGACGTCGTGATTTGCATCACCACCGGCGCCGGGCTGGGCATGGATCTGGCGACAAGATTGGCCCCGATCCCGCGGTTCAAGCCCGAATTGGCGTCCTTAAACGCCGGGTCCATCGATTTCTGCCTGGCGCCGGTAGCGGCGGCGGTCAAAAGGGCGGGCGGCCCGAAATTCGATTGGGAGCTTCCCTATCTCGAAGGCACCTGGGATCTGGTCTTCGCCAACAGCTTCAAGGCGCTGGAAAGCTACAACCACGCCATGCACGACGCCGGGACCCGGCCCGAATTCGAGGTCTATGACGCGGGCATGATCAACAACATCGCCTTCCTGATCGACAAGGGCATCATCAAGACGCCCCCCTATATCCAGTTCGTGCTGGGAATCCTGGGCGGTCTGCCGGCTACGGTCGAAAATCTGGTCACCCTGCATCGTCAGGCCAAGGATCTGATCGGCGATTTCCATTGGTCCGTCTGCGCCGCCGGCCGGTTCCAGTTCCCGATCTGCGCCGCCGGTCTGGCCATGGGCGGCAATGTCCGCGTCGGTCTCGAAGACAATCTGTCGCTCAGGCCCGGCGTGCCCGCCAAGACCAGCGCGGAGCAGGTCGTCCAAATGCGGGAGGTCATCGAACGGCTCGGATTGGACATCTACACCTCCGCTGAGGTCCGCGAGATCATGAAGCTCAAAGGCAGCGGCGCCGTCGCCTTCTAGTCCCGAAAAGCGCGGTGTTCTCGGGGGCCGGAACGCCTCCCAGCACACCTCCCCGCAAACACCGCGCCCACGCCTTTTTCCCCAAAGCGGCCAACCCTCCGGCCGCTTTGGGAACGGCGCCCGAATCCATCCAGAAAACAGGAGACTGGCATGCCTGAAATCATGTCCGCGGCCCAGGCTGTCGGCTTGATCCGGAATGGGACCAACCTGCACGTCAACGGATTCCACCAGATCGGGGCACCTGAGGACCTCATCGACGAGCTGATTACCCAACACAAACAGGATCTGACGATCATCAACAACGACGCCGGATCGGAAAAAGACGGTGTCGGACGGCTGATTTATGCCGGACTGGTCAAGAAGCTGATCTGCACCTGGTGCGGCCTTAACCCCAAGGTCCCCGAATTGGTGGAACAGGGGAAGATGGAGCTGGAACTCAATCCGCAAGGCACCTTCGTCGAACGGATTCGCGCCGCAGGCTACGGCTTGGGCGGCGTGCTGACACCGACCGGATTAGGCACCATCGTCGAGGAAAGCGGTCTTGGCGTCCGCGTCAATCTGAACGGAAGCGACTGGCTTTATCACACTCCCCTCAAAGCCGATGTCTGCCTGCTTGAAGCCTATGCCGCCGACGACGCCGGCAATCTGGTGTTCCGTCGCACACAACGCAGCTTCGGCCCGGTGATGGCCACCGCCGCCGATCTGGTCATCGCCTCGGTCGTGACCCCGATCGTTCCGCGCGGCGCGATCGACCCGGATCAGGTCATGGTCCCCGGCGTGCTGGTCGATATCCTGGTGCAGCAGGAAAGGAGAACTGCCTGATGGACGCCCGCAGCATCATCGCCAAACGAATCGCCCAGGATTTCCGGGACGGCATGCTGGTCAATCTCGGCATCGGCCTGCCTACCGCGATTCCCCGCTTTCTGCCGCCCGGCGTTTCGGTCTGGCTGGAAAGCGAAAACGGCATCGTCGGATTCGGCCCGCCCGCGACCGAAGAGGAAAAGGACCCCTTTTTCGTCGATGCCAGCAAGGTCTTCACCACCATCCTGCCGGGGGGGTGCGTCATCGACAGCGCGCTTTCCTTCGGCCTGATCCGAGGCGGCCATCTGGACTATACGGTGCTGGGTGCCCTCCAGGTCGATGAGGAAGGCAATCTCGCCAATTGGATCGTCCCCGGCGGACGTCTTGCCGGCATGGGCGGCGCCATGGATCTGGTCAGCGGCGCACGGCATGTCGTCGTCGCCACCGAGCATTGCGCCAAGGATGGCGGCGCCAAAATCCTCAAACGCTGCACCTTCCCCCTGACCGGAGCCCGGGTGGTGGACGTGATCGTCACCGAACTGGCCTATATCACCGTCACCCCAGACGGACTCGTTCTTAAGGAAACCGCCCCCGGCGTTTCCGTCGAACAGGTCGTCGCCAGGACCGAAGCCACCTTGATCCTGCCCGACGACATTCCCGTCATGCCGATCTGACGGGGCCGTTTTTCCGGACCGGCCGGGCTAAAAAAGGCCCGGCCGTTTTTTATACCCTCTATCCGTCGCTCATCCGCGCTTCGATCAGATCGATCTCTCTGACCAACTTGCTGGCCGCTTCCTCGGACAAGCGATGGGTGTGAGCCGTGCGATAGATTTCGGTCCGTTCGGCGCGCAGTCCGACAAGCCAGAGCCGCCGTTCTATTTCCTGGCTGCGATGATATGTTTCCGCGTCTTCCGTCTTGTCCATCGCAAAACCGACGGCGCGCTGGCGGTAAAAATCGACGATCCGCGCCGCGGCTGCCGCATGCATTTCCGGATCGCCATCCCGTTCGACCAAAGAAAGCTCCGCCGTCTCAACCGCCTTGATCGCCGCCTCGGCGGCCGAAGCGCGCGCGCGATCCTCCTGACGCTGATGAAGCGATTCCTTCGGCAGTTCGACATCCTTCAACAGAAAGGGCAAAACCACGCTGGCGATCAGCAATGACGTGATAACCACGCCGGCGGCCAAAAAGATCGCCAGATCGCGTGTCGGAAACGGCGATCCGTCGAGCTGCGTCAAAGGCAGGGTCAGGATACCCGCCAAGGTCACTGCGCCGCGAACGCCCGCGACCGAGGTCACGACGATCAGCCGCCATCCCGGCGCCTCGGTGCTCTGGCCGCGCCGCGCCGCCCGATAGAGGGTAAAGCGCAGCGACACCCAAACCCAGATCAGCCGCAGGAGCATCAGAGCGGCGGTAATCCCCAGGACACCGGCGATCAAACCGCCGAAACCGAGACTGTCCATTTCCGCGACGACCGTCACCGCCCCGGAAACGATCCGGGGCAATTGTTCGCCCAGCAACACGAACATGATGCCGTTCAGCGCGAATTGCACCATGTCCCAGACGGCGTTGCGCCTGATCCTGGTCATCGCCAGCACCTGGCCGGTCTGTTCGGAGTAGCTCATGGTGATGCCGGCGGCGACCGCCGCCAGGATGCCCGATGCGTGCAGATGTTCCGCGATCAGATAGGCGACGAAAGGGATCAGGAGGCTGACCATGATCTCCGCCCCGCTTTCCCCGCCGAACCGACGGCTGCACCATGTCTTCACCAAGGTAACCGCCCAGGTCAGGCCAACGCCGATGGCCAACCCGCCGATGGCCAGCCACAGAAAAACCTGAGACGCGTCCGTCAGCGAGAACACTCCCGTCAGCGCCGCCGCTACGGCGAAACGCATGCAAACCAGGCCCGACGCGTCGTTCAGCAGCGATTCGCCTTCCAGGATATGCATCAGCCTTTTGGGAATCGGCACGCGGGCGGCGATCGCCGACACCGCCACCGGATCGGTCGGCGAAACGATCGCCGCCAGCGCGAAAGCGATCGGCAGCGGCATCGATGGGAACATCCAATGGATCAGGAACCCAACCCCGATCACGGTGAAAATGACGAGGCCGAGCGACATCTCCAGAATCACCGCGATATCCCGGAACAAATCTTCCTTGGGGATGCGCCAGCCATCGAGAAACAGCAGGGGCGGCAGAAACAACAGAAAGAAAATGTCCGGTTCGAGCACCATGCCATAATTGGCTTCGACCGCGACCAGCACGCCAAGGACGATCTGGACCAGCGGCAACGGTACCGCGAAGGGAAGCATCCGCCCGACCGTGCCGCTCGCCACCACCATCACCAGCATCACCAGAACGGTCGAGACGTCATACATCGGCCACGCTCCTTGCTCTTCGTATCCGTTGCCCCCGAGAATCCCGCATGCCAGCGGATGCCCCCGCTGCCGACGTCCGTACACTATGTTCCGGATCTTCTATATCTTCGCCCTCTTTATCTCAATGCAAGCTCAGAACCACCGGGTTTCGTCGCCATGCGATCCGATTCGCGACAGATCGAAGGGCGTGGTCTGATAAATCTCGGTGATCCAGTTGCCGAACAGGAGATGGGCATGGCTGCGCCACCGATTCACCGGCCGGCACGACGGATCGTTGCCGGGGAAATAATGCTGTGGCACGGGCGCATCGGGATTGGCGCTGGAATCGCGCAGATATTCCTCCGCCAGCGTCGAGGTGTCGTATTCCAGATGGTTGAACATGTGGATCATCCAATGTCTGGGATCGTCCAGCAGGCACAATCCCGTCTCGTCGCTTTCGGACAGGACGATCAGCCCCGAATCCGCCGGAATGTCATCACGGCGGACCTCGGTCCAGCGCGACACAGGCGCGATGAAGTCGTCGGAAAGCCCCCGCAGATAGGGGGAAGACGGCGCCAGGACCCGATGCGGGAAAACGCCAAAGGCTTTACCCGGCAAGTCGTGCTTGGGCATGCCGTGGAAATGGTGGACGGCCGCCTGGGCGGCCCAGCAGATCATGAAGCTGCGATGAACATGGCTTTGCGTCCAATCGAAGATGGCGCGCAACTCGTCCCAGTAATCCACCTCCTCGAACGCCAGCTTCTCGACCGGGGCCCCGGTGATGATGAAACCGTCGAAGCGTTCGCCGCAGACCGTATCCCAGGGCCGGTAGAAGGATTCCATGTGATCGGACGGCGTGTGCCGCGCCACATGGCTGGACAGGCGCACCAGCGTCAATTCCACCTGAAGCGGCGTCGCCGCGATCAGCCGGGCGATCTGCGCTTCCGTGCGGATCTTGTTCGGCATCAAATTGAGCAGCCCGATCTTGAGCGGCCTGATGTCCTGGCGCACCGCGTCGGCTTCGCGCATGACCACCAGCCCCTCGGCCTCCAGGGTGCTGCGGGCAGGCAAATCGTCCGGAATCGTGATCGGCATAACGGCGTCGGTCCTCTTCATAACAAGGGACATACGCGGGTGGCTGGATCCGTTTGGTTGCCGGCTCGGCCACATCCTCCCTTGCGGGAGCGCCACCTTGCCCGGATCGGCAGGTTGGCGTTGGGCGTCGCCCCAACTCTCGATGCAGGCGCGATCCTAGCAAAACCGGGCAGGCGCTGACAATGCCGGAAGCCCTGCCCGGATACCGATGCGAAATCGCCTTCTATCCAGCTTTGCGTACGACCGGCTTTTCGGGAAAGACGGGCGGCAGCGCCTGTTCCAGAGCGAAAGCCGCCTGCATGACCCTTTGGTCCTGATATTTGGCGGCGACGATATGCAAACCCACCGGCAGACCGTCCTCGGCAAAACCGCAAGGAACCGTGGCGGTCGGTTGCTGCGTCAGGTTGAAGGGATAGGTGAACGGGGTCCAATGCACCCAATTGCCGTTCGGATCGCCTTCGGGCGCGTTGCGTCCGGCCTCGAACGCCGTGATCGGCAGACCCGGCGTCACCAAAAGATCGTAGCGATGATGGAAGGCGGCCATCGCCTCGCCCAACGCCGCGCGCAGATTGGTCGCCCGCATATAGTTGAGGATGGATTGGCTCCGTCCCGCTTCGGCGATAGCAAGCAGGCCGGGGTCCATCAGGGCGCGCTTGTCCGCCGGTATCGAATCGACCAATTTTGCCGCTCCGGCGAACCACAGCGCGTTGAACGCCTCGATCGGATCGTCAAAGCCGGGATCGGTCTCCTCGACCGACGCGCCCAGCGCCGCCAGCACCGCCACCGCCGCGTCGATCCGGGCGAGAATGTCGGGACGGACGGATGCATAACCCAAAGTGCGGCTATAGGCGATTCGGACCCCGGCAAGCGGCGCATCCAGCCCGTCCATCCAATCGGCGGGAAAACCCGCCCCCTGATACCAGTCGCGGTCGTCGGGCCGGGCGACAATGTTCAGCATCAATGCCGAATCGGCGACCGTGCGCGATACCGGCCCCAGATGCGACAGGGTAGTCATGGCGCTGGCCGGCCATTGCGGCACCCAGCCGAAGGTCGGTTTCATGCCGAACACGCCGCAAAAGCCGCAAGGAATGCGGATCGACCCGCCCGCGTCCGAACCTTGGTGCAAAACGCCCATATTGAGCGCGGCCGCTGCCGCCGCGCCGCCGGACGAACCGCCCGCTGTGCGCGTAACATCCCAGGGATTGCGGGTGATACCGGTCAGAGGACCGTCGGTGACGCCTTTCCAGCCGAATTCCGGCGTCGTGGTCTTGCCCAGCAGCACCGCCCCGGCTTCGCGCATGCGTTGGGAAAAAGGCGCGTCCACCACGCCCGCCAAAGGCGAATCGATCGTGCGCGACCCTTTTCGCGTCGGCATTCCGGCGGCCAGAGTCAAATCCTTGATCGAGGACGGCACCCCGTCGATGGCGCTTAAGGGCTTCTTCGCCCGCCAGCGCGCCTCCGACGCCCGGGCAGCGGTCATCGCGCCGGCCTCATCCACATGGCAATAGGCGTTGACGTCCGGATTGAAGCGCGCGATCCGCTCCAGCGCCACCCGGGCCGCTTCGACCGGAGACAGAACGCCCTGGGCGAAAAGGCGGGTCAGCTCGACGGCGGTCATCGCGCCGATATCGGTTTTCGTGTCGTTCATGATTCTATCCTTGGAAGTCTTGGCGTCAGGACCGGCGCGCGGCGATTCCGGCGCGGCTCAACACCGCATGCAGCAAAACCGATGCGCCCGCGGCCAGATCGGACGGTGCGGCGTTCTCGGCCTCGTTATGGCTGATGCCTCCTTCACACGGGACGAAGATCATCCCCGCCGGTGCGATTTCGGCCAGGAAGATGGCGTCGTGCCCCGCCCCGCTGACGATGTCCCGATGCGTATAGCCCAAATACCCCGCCGCCTCGCGCACCGCCCGGACGCAATCTTCGTGAAAACTCAAAGGCGGAAAATCGGCGGTCGGAGTTATGTCGACCGTAACGCCGGTCTGCGCCCCGATCCGGACGATGGCTTCGTTCAAAGAACGAACCATGCCGTCCAGAGTTTCAGTCGACCAGTGACGGAAATCGACGCTCAGCTCGACCCGTCCGGGAATCACGTTGCGCGACCCGGGGAAAACCTCCAGCCGTCCGACCGTACCGCAGGCGGTTCCGCCGGTTTTCAGCGCGATGGCGTTGACGGCGCGCACAATTTCCGCTGCCGCCAGCAGTGCGTCCTTGCGCAGATGCATCGGCGTCGGACCGGCATGCGCCTCCTGTCCGGTCAAGATCAGATCGAACCATTTCTGGCCCAGCGTGCCGATGACGACGCCGATGGTCTTGCCTTCGTCCTCCAGCACCGGCCCCTGCTCGATATGCGCCTCGAAATAACCCCCGACCGGATGATCCTTGAGCGAGCCCTTGCCCTGAAAGCCGATCCGGGCCAACTCGTCGCCCACGGAAAGGCCGGAACCATCCTTTTTGGCCAAGGTCTCGTCCAGGTCGAGTTTGCCGGTGAACACGCCCGATCCCATCATGCAGGGCGGAAAGCGCGAGCCCTCTTCGTTGGTCCAGGCGACAACCTCGATCGGCGCTTCGGTCTCGATGCCCAGATCGTTCAGGCTGCGCACCACCTCCAACCCGGCCATGACGCCAAAGCAGCCGTCGAACTTGCCTCCCGTCGGCTGGGTATCGATATGGCTGCCCATCAGAATCGGGGCGCGGGACGGATCACGGCCGGGACGGCGGGCGAAAATGTTGCCGATCGCATCGAACGACACGCTCATCCCCGCCGCCTCGCACCAGGCGATGAACAAAAGCCGCGCCTCGCGATCCAGATCGGTCAGCGCCAGACGCGCCACCCCGCCTTTGGGCGTGGCGCCGATGCGCCCCAAATCCATCAATGATCGCCACAGGCGATCCTGATCAACCGACAGGTTGGACGAAGCGGAGGGTTGGGAATTCGGCATTATGGGATAAATCCTTACAGTTTCGGTCAGGCGCTCAAGGCCAGATACCGGTCGCGCACCGAACGATCGGCGGCAAAGTCGGCATTGCTGCCGGCATAGACGATCCGTCCCTGTTCCAGCACATAGTGCCGGTCGGCCAGCTTTTCGCAGACGGCCAGATTCTGCTCGACCAGCAGCACCGCCATACCGGTGCGACGGATGTCGATCAGGGTTTTGACGATCTCGTCCACGATCACCGGGGCCAGCCCTTCGGTCGGCTCGTCGAGCAGCAGAAGCTTGGGGTTGCACAACAGGGCGCGCGCCATCGCCAGCATTTGCTGTTCGCCGCCCGACAGAGCGTTGCCGCCGTTACGCCGGCGTTCATGCAGACGGGGGAAAAGGTCGTAGACATCC
>JAYFRE010000017.1:0-19518 GCA_034926235.1 Rhodospirillaceae bacterium | reverse complement strand
CGATCCATGAGCTCGCCCGTGAGAAAGGCTTGATCGATGACTGATGCGCGCACCGCCATACTGGCCCGTCTTCGTGCGGCCCCGCCGAGAATTGTTCCGGATTTGACGCCGGTAAGGAAACCCTGGGGGCCGGCGGATGAAACGGCGAAAGACCGTTTCATCCGTCTGATGACCGCCGTCAAAGGGGAAATCATCGAAATCCGGCGGACGGGTTTCGTCGATGCCTTGAAAAAGCTTCTGGCCGATAAGGGGGTGAGCAGCCTGCTTTACGGTCCGGGCAGCGAAATCGCTGTGCTGATTGCAGGACGCGAGGCCGAATTGCCGCAACTGGTTGCCTATGACAGACCGGTTGCTGAATTCAAGGAACGGCTTTTCAACGAAATCGACGCCGCGATCACCTCTACCAAGGGTGCGACCGCGGATACGGGATCGCTGGTCGTCTGGCCGTCCCCGGCAGAACCGCGCCTGATGTCGGTCGTTCCGCCGCTTCACATCGCCGTTCTGGAGGAGTCCAAAATCATGAACTCCTTCACGGACGCCGTATCGCAACTGGGCTGGACCGAAAATATGCCGGCTAATTCCGTGTTGATCTCCGGCCCGTCCAAAACCGCCGATATCGAAGGCATTCTGTGCTACGGCGTTCACGGACCGAAACAATTGGCGATCTTGTTGATCACCGATTGATGAAGGCCCATCCCTGACCGGAGACAGGCAGACGAAACCAGAAAAGCCGGGGGATACCCGGCTTTTCGTTTTCGTCCGGCCCATCCAGCGGCGTCTGGTCGGTATAACCGACGGAAGAGACGCCGCCCCGGTCCCGACACCCTAGCTGTTGTGCAACGTCGCGATGTCGATCACGAAACGATAGCGGACATCGCTTTTCAGCATGCGGTCATAGGCGTGGTTGATGTTTTTGATGTCCAGCATCTCGACATCGCAGGTCACGCCATGTTCGGCGCAGAAATTCAGCATCTCCTGGGTTTCCGGGATGCCGCCGATCAGCGATCCGGCCAGGCTGCGCCGGTTGCGGACCAGGCCGGTGCTGTTGAGAACCGGCTCGACCGGCCCTAAAAGTCCAACCAGGACCATGGTGCCGTCCCGCTTCAGCGTTGCGATATAGGGGTTGAGATCGTGCGGATGAGGCACGGTATCGAGGATGAAGTTGAAACGTCCGGCGGCGGCTTTCATCTTGCCGGGATCGGTGGAGATGATCACCTCATGCGCGCCCAGGCGGCGCGCCTCGGCTTCCTTGCCCGGCGAACGGGAAAACAGCGTGACATGCGCCCCGAACGCCCGCGCGAATTTCAGCGCCATATGGCCGAGACCGCCCAACCCGACGATGGCGACCTCGTCGCCGGGGCCTACTTTCCAGTGGCGCAGCGGCGAATAGGTGGTGATGCCGGCGCACAGAAGCGGAGCAGCACTTTTGGGGTCCAGCGAATCAGGCAGGTTCAGCACGAATTTCTCGCGCACCACGATGCGGTCGGAATAACCGCCATAGGTCGGCAGCCCGTCATGACGGTCGATGCCGTTATAGGTCATGGTCGGGCCATGCTCGCAATATTGCTCCAGCCCTTCGGCGCAGGGTTCGCATTCCTGGCAGGAATCGACCATGCAGCCGACGCCGACCATGTCGCCGACCTTGAAACGGCTGGCTTTGGGGCCGACGGCACGAACCCGGCCGATGATCTCGTGGCCGGGAACAATGGGGTAACGGCTCGAATTCCATTCGTTGCGGGACAGGTGGATGTCGGAATGACAGACGCCGCAATAAAGGATGTCGATCGTCACGTCGTCGGGGCGGGGATCGCGCCGCGTGAAGCGAAAGGGTTCAAGCGGCGAAGTGGCGGACTGGGCCGCGTAGCCGCGAACGTCGAAACTCATCGGAATCTCCTTGAAAATTGGACCCCGAGACGGTGGGACGATTTGCTGACGACCGCTGGCCGGGGGCGCACAACAGGGCTGCCAAAATTATAGCTCCAATCGGGGGTGCAGCGATAGACCGATCCGAGGCAAAGGGCGGCATGATCCGGCAGGAATTCCGTAAATGATATTGCAAATCATTCTCAATAATATGAGACTGAGGCTCCCGGCAAAAGTAAAAAGCACTGGAACAATTCGACCATGACGGATGCGCATCGTTCCATGATGACCAGCATTCCAGCCGTCCTGACCATGGCGGCGGGAACCGTTTTAACGATCGCGGCGATGGTCGCTGTCGGGATGCGATGGCAGGAACATGGGTGGGGCGCCCTTGTCTGGCTGGCGGCCTTGGTGGCGATGTTTCTGATCCGGACGCCGCATTCAATTCGCAACCGGGCCAATGTGATCGTCGAATCCCGGAAGGGAACGGACGAGAAGCTGCTTTTGGCGGGCATGTTCCTCACCATGATGGTGCTGCCCATTCTGCAACTGGCGACGGGCTTGTTCGATTTTGCCGGCTATACTTTGCCGGATTGGGCGACCGCCATTGGCGCGGTCGCACAGATTCCTTTTCTCTGGCTGTTTTGGCGCAGCCATGCCGATTTGGGACGGAATTGGAGCCCCGGTTTGGAGGTCCGCGAGGGGCATGGGCTGGTGATCAGCGGCATCTATGGCCGCATCCGTCATCCCATGTACGCCGCCATCTGGCTATCGGCGTTGAGCCAGCCTCTGCTCATTCACAACTGGATCGCGGGCGCGCTGGTGATCCCGGCTTTTGCCGCCATGTGGTTTCTGCGCGTTCCCAATGAAGAGGCGCTGATGCGTCAGCGTTTCGGTTCCGCCTATGACGATTACGCGGCGCGAACCGGCCGTGTCGTGCCACGATTCGGTTCTTCGTCATCCCGGGGTTGATCGGAGTTCCGGTTTTGGGGGGTGCGGATAGGAAAACGCCCCCGGACGCGGTTATCGCATCCGGGGGCGTTCCCGATTTGGCTCCCAGGGAGGGATTCGAACCCCCGACCAAGCGGTTAACAGCCGCTTGCTCTACCGCTGAGCTACCTGGGAACGGACGGGAATGCTTCGCTTTGAAGCTTTCCCCCGAACCCGTTTCGCGTTCCGAAAAGACGGCGATCAGATGTCGGCGTTTCGTCAGGGCCCGCCTTGGATCAAGGCAAGCCGGCAAGGACGGAACGAGAAACCCATCCTGCCGCTTAAACGGCGGGATATGGAGGCCGAGGCCGGAATCGAACCGACGTACGAGGATTTGCAGTCCTCTGCATAACCACTCTGCCACCCGGCCCCTGCCCGAACCGCCGCGTCTGATTTGTCGCAAGCGTCGTCTGGAACGTGAGGCGCTGGTTATAGACAAAGGCCGAACGGCGGTCAAGAACAGGGTGATGGTCTTTTGTTTCGTTCTTTCTTCATGCGCCCATACCGGCGATTGTCTCGTTCGGGGAGGGCGGCTATAAAAACCCTGGAGCCGCTGGTTCCACCCGTGCTTCGCACCGATTTTCGTCATCCGTCAGGAGTTGCTGAAACCGGATGTCCGCCGCCGACGCCCGCCGCAACATGATCGACCGGCAATTGCGCGACAACCAGGTCGATGATGAACGCCTGCTCGCCGCTATGGCCTTGATTCCGCGCGAACGCTTCGTCGCCGATTCCGCTCTGGCCGTGGCCTATGCCGATTCCAACGCCGAGCAGGGCGAAGGGCGCTTTTTGATGACGCCGCTCTGCTTTGCCCGTCTGGTCCAGGAAGCCCATGTCGGCGCGGGGGACATGGTGCTGGATGTCGGTTGCGGCGCGGGCTATTCCAGCGCGGTTCTGTCGCACCTGGCCGGAACCGTGGTGGCTGTCGAGGAAAACGACGCCTTGCGTACGCGCGCGGCGCATCTGCTTGAGGAACTGGGCATCGATAATGTCGTCCTGACGGGCGGATTCTATGCGCAGGGCGACGTCGCCCATGCGCCTTATGACGTCATCCTGATCGAAGGAAGCGTGCCGTCTGTGCCCGATGGCTTGTGCGATCAGCTTGCCGAAGGCGGGCGGTTGCTCGCGGTGACGGGTGCGCCGGGATCCTGCGGCCGCGGCCTCGTCCTTTATCGGCGGGATGGCAGCTTCGTTTCTCGTAGTTTGTTCGACGCCGTCATTCCTTCTCTACCCCGTACGCCGTCGGGACGGACGTTCGTTTTTTGATTCGCAACCGTCGCTTCATCCGTTGTGGGCTTGATTATGCTTGATCTTTTCCCCTTCGTGTTTATCGTGGCAAATAGGCGTTCCTGATGATCGTGGGCGAATCTCGTGGACGGCCGTTTTTGTCTTGGGTTCTTGGGGGGCGCGCGAATCGATGGCGCCGACCCTGTCCGGACGCAACGTGGCCGGACGCGTGTCGGGTGCGAACCGTGCGGCGCCGGACTTCGTCAAGGCTCTATCGGGATGGTTTGAACCATGAGCGATAACAAGGCGCAGCAAGAACCGTCGATGGAAGACATCCTGGCGTCCATCCGGCGTATCCTGTCCGAGGATGATGCGGAAGAGGCCAGCAAGGTTACCGCGCCCCCCTCGATTCCAGAGCCGGAAACCCCGCCGCCGCCGGCTCCGCCTCAAGACGAGGAAGAGGATGTGCTTGAATTGACCGACGCCATGGTCGTGGATGATCCGCCCGCGCCGGGGCCGGAACCCGTTTCCGAACCCAGCCTCGAACCCGAACCCGAACCCGAACTCGATTCTTTCCCCGAAGAAGAGCCGTTCCTGCTGCCGGAAGACGAGCCCAGGCCCGACTTCCAGGTCCACGATCATGCGCCGCCGGCATTCGTCCCGCCGCCGGCCGCCGCCATTCCGGCCCCGCCGCCGCCCCGTGAGGCCGAGAGCCTGCTTGCACCGCCGACGGTCGAAGCTTCGGCCACGGCCATCGCCGAATTGTCGCGGGTGATGGTGCGTGACAAGAATCTTGGTTTGGGCGATGGCGGAGCGACGATCGAGGTTCTGGTGCGCGAATTGTTGCAGCCGCTTCTTAAAGAATGGCTGGACAACAACCTGCCGCAAATCGTCGAGCGGATCGTAAAAAAAGAAATCGAAAAGATGGTCGAACGGGCCGAAAAGCTCTAGAACGACCCATCGGGCCGCATAATTCAGGCGGACCCGTTCCCGCCCCGACCTTAAGGTCCGGGGCGGGCTCTTAAATCATCCTTGTGACGATCGAGCGAGCGGAGCAGCAGGCGATGCTGGATAAAACCTATCGGCCATCGGAGGTCGAACCCGGCCATTACCGGCGTTGGGAGGAATCGGGAGCTTTCGCGGCCGATCCCCAGTCGGCGGGCAATCCCCACACCATCATGATTCCGCCGCCCAACGTGACCGGCAGCCTGCATATGGGACATGCGCTGACCTTCACGCTTCAGGACATTCTGACACGCTATCGCCGCATGCAAGGGCGTGACGCCTTGTGGCAGCCGGGCACCGACCATGCCGGCATCGCCACCCAGATGGTGGTCGAGCGCAAGCTGGCCGAGGAAAATCTGAATCGCCGCGATCTGGGCCGCGAGGCCTTCATCGAGCGCGTCTGGCAGTGGAAGGCCGAATCGGGCGGCACGATCACGCGCCAGCTTCGCCGCCTGGGCGCATCGCCGGACTGGGCGCGCGAACGCTTCACCATGGATGAGGGCTTGTCCCGCGCGGTGCGCAAGGTGTTCGTCACGCTCCATGAACAGGGGCTGATCTATCGCGCCAAGCGTCTGGTCAATTGGGACCCCCGCCTGCATACGGCGATCTCGGATCTCGAAGTCGAGCAGCGCGAAATCCAGGGTCATATGTGGTATCTGCGTTATCCGGTCGAGGGCGAGCCCGGGCGGTATCTGACCGTCGCTACCACCCGGCCCGAGACGATGCTGGGCGATACCGGCGTCGCCGTTCATCCCGACGATGAACGTTATAAGGATCTGATCGGGCGCATGGTGCGTCTGCCGCTGGTGGACCGCCTGATCCCGATCATTGCCGACGAACATTCCGACCCGGAAAAAGGGACCGGCGCGGTCAAGATCACGCCCGCCCATGACTTCAACGATTTCGAGGTCGGCCAGCGCCATGATCTGGAGATGATCAATGTGCTGGATGCCGACGCCCGCATCAATGACGTGGCGCCCGAACGCTATCGCGGCATGGACCGCTATGACGCGCGCGCGGCGATCGTCGCCGAATTCGACTCGCTGGGTCTTTTGGAAAAGATCGAGCCGCATACGCTGATGATGCCTTATGGCGATCGTTCGGGCGTGGTGATCGAACCCTGGCTGACCGATCAATGGTTCGTCGATGCGAAGACGCTGGCCCAGCCCGCCATCGCGGCGGTCGAGGACGGGCGCACCCGCTTCGTGCCCAAGCATTGGGAAAACACGTATTTTGAATGGATGCGCAACATCCAGCCCTGGTGCGTGTCGCGTCAGATCTGGTGGGGCCATCAGATTCCCGCCTGGTACGGTCCGGACGGCACCCCCTTCGTCAAGGAAAGCGAGGCGGAGGCGCAGGAGGCCGCTCGTGTCCATTACGGCCACGATGTTGCGCTGAAACGCGACGAAGACGTGCTCGACACCTGGTTTTCCTCGGCCCTGTGGCCGTTTTCGACCTTGGGCTGGCCGGACCAGACCCCGGAGCTGGCCCGCTATTATCCGACCGATGTGCTGGTCACGGGCTTTGACATCATCTTCTTCTGGGTCGCCCGGATGATGATGATGGGGCTGCATTTCATGGGCGACGTGCCATTCCGCGACATCTACATCCATGCCCTTGTGCGCGACGCCAAGGGACAGAAGATGTCGAAATCCAAGGGTAACGTCATCGACCCCCTGGGACTGATCGACCAGTATGGTTGCGACGCGCTGCGTTTCACCCTGACCGCGTTGGCCGCCCAGGGACGCGATATCAAGCTGTCTGAATCGCGCGTCGAGGGCTACCGCAACTTCGCCACCAAATTGTGGAACGCCGCGCGTTTCTGCCAGATGAACGAATGCCGGCCGGTTCCTGGGTTCGACCCGGCCCGCGCCACCAGCATCGTCAACCGCTGGATCGTCTCGAAACTGAACGAAACCACGGGCAAGGTGACTCAGGCGCTGGACGCCTATCGGTTCAACGATGCCGCCAACGCCCTTTACGCTTTCGTCTGGAACAGCTTCTGCGACTGGTACCTGGAATTCTCCAAGCCGGTTCTGCAAGGCGAGGACGAGGTGGCGCGCGCCGAGACCCGCGCCGTCGCGGCCTGGGTCTTGAACCAGATCCTGCATCTTCTGCACCCCTTCATGCCGTTCATCACCGAGGAATTGTGGTCGCAGATTGGCGACGGGTCCTCGCCCATGCTGATGACCGCGCATTGGCCGGAACAGGTCTTTTCCGATCCGGCTGCTGAATCCGAGATCGACTGGCTGGTGTCGCTGATTTCCAGTATCCGCGCGGTGCGCGCCGAGATGAATGTGCCGGCTTCGGCCAAGGTGACGTTGCTGGTCAAGGAAACCTCGGCTGTCAGCCGTTCCCGCCTGGCGGTTCACCGCGACCTGATCTTAAGCCTCGCGCGCGCGGCTTCGCTCGATATCGAGGAGGACGCCCATCCCGAGGGTGCGGCGCAGATCGTGGTCGAGGAGGCGACGGTTCTGATTCCGTTGGCCGGGATCATCGATCTGGACCGCGAGCGGACTCGCCTGGCCAAGGAATTGGCGCGTCTCGACGGCGACATCGCCAAGGTGGACAAGAAACTCGGTAACGACGCCTTCATCGCCAAAGCTCCGGAAGAGGTGATCGAGGAGCAGAAGGAACGTCGCGCGGAGTGGGCCGAACAGCGCGACCGCGTGGCCTCGGCCTTGGCGCGTCTCGGCCGGTAATCGGTTCGACGGGGGCTTCGGTGACGAAGCTTGGACGAAAAAAACGGCGGCCTTCGGGCCGCCGTTTTCGAATCATGGCGGCATCTCGCCTTTTCCTTTTCATTCGCGCAAAGAAACGATCCCCGAGGATTGCGCTCCCGTGGAATAACGCGGAATTCAGGATAGGCCTAAAGACATGTGCTTTTGTGCTGATCCCGGTTGAAGCGCCACACCATTAAACGTTTCACCTCTGCGTCCTTCTCCTGTCCATCTTTTGGCTGGGTCCAAATACAGTTACCATATACCGGTCTGTATCCAGAACACGCCCCTGCGGGGAGGCGTGACATCTGTGCTGTGCCGCTTCTTTCATCGAAGGGGAGCGCGAGGCAACAGATTGATTATCGTGCAAGAAGAGAGGATGGGTCGGTTGCGGGCATGGTCTTCACGCAAGACATGGTCTTCACGCAGGAACAGTCTTGCACGTCAGGCCGTTGTGGTGGCCGTGTCGTTGATGATGGCGGGGCTTGCCATATGGATGGTGAACGACCTTCGGTCTTCCTATCACCAGACGCTGGATTCGACCCGCAAGGAAATGGAAAACCTTTTGGCGGTCATCGAAAGCAATGTGCTGACGACGATCGCCAAGATCGACGTGATCCTGGGAGAAACGGCATACGATTTCACGCCGGTGATGGCGGGGCTTGTGCCGCGTGATCTCAAAAAGGCCAATCGCGGTCTGTTGCGTTTGATGGCCTATATTCCCGAAGTGCAGAAGGACAGCCTGCGCATTGTTAACCCGGAAGGGCATGTCGTCTTCAACGCCGGCCTCACCGCCGAATTGCCCAAGGCGATCGTGGGAGACCGGGCCTATTTCCTGCGGCAAAAACACGATTCCGATGCCGGATTGGTGGTTTCGGAACCATTGTTGTCGCGCTTTACCGGTCGTTGGCTGATCACGCTGAGCCGGCGCATGACCGGACCGGATGGACAGTTTCTCGGTCTGGTGCAGGCGGCGTTGCGGACCGAGTTTTTCCAAGGGCTGTTCGAGCTGGTTCAGTCCGGTCCCTATGACAGCATATCGCTGTTCGACGACAGCATGCGTCTTTTGGCGCGCCGGCCCGCCGCGCCGGATCAATTGGGACGGCAATTCTTTCTGCCCCATATGAGCATCGAGATTGGTGCCGGCCAGACTCAAGGGGGATTTCTGGCGCCGTCAGTGGTCGATGATATCGAGCGGCTGTTCGTCTATCGCAAATTGGCCGATTTTCCCTATACGCTGTCGATTGGCCGGGTACCCGGAGAATTTCTGGCTGAATGGCGGCACAGGGCCTATCTCTACGGCTTGGGATATTTAGGTCTGGCGCTGGCGCTGACCATCTTTCTGATCCTGTCGATGCGTCACGAAAGAACGATCGAGAAATTGGCGAGCGTCGATGGATTGACCGGTTTGACCAATCGCCGGGTTTTCGACATTACGCTCGATTTCGCCATCAATCTCAGGGCGCGAGCGCTTCGTCCCCTCTCCATCATCTTGTTCGATATCGATCATTTCAAACGGGTCAACGATACCTACGGTCACATAAAGGGGGACGAGGTGCTGCGCCGCGTGGTCGAGGTGATTACGCGTAACCTGCGTAAGGCGGATATGCCCTGCCGCTGGGGCGGCGAGGAATTCATCGTGCTGCTGGATGGTTGCGATCTCGATCATGCGCGGGAGGTAGCGGAAGGCATCCGCCGGGAGGTCGAGGCCGAGCCGATGTCCGATCCCGATGACGGGCTGCGCGTGACCATCAGCGCCGGCATTGCCGAGATCGTGGATAAGGACAGCGTCAATTCGGTGGTCGCGCGCGCCGACCGGGCTCTTTATCAGGCCAAGGAAGGCGGACGGAACCGTGTCCATACCGCCGGACGCCCCGATTGGAAATAGACGCCGGGACGGCGGTGCGGTTGTCTTAACCTTCCGGCGGCTGAGCGGCATGGCGGCGGATCGCCTCGATGCGTGCCGGCGTGGCGGGATGGGATGAAAAGAAATCCGTTCCATCTTCGGCGTGCGGGCGACGGTCCAGGGATTCCAGCATCCGCGCCAGACCGGCGGGGTCCCGTCCGGCCTTGGTCATCAGGGTCACGCTGTAGCGGTCCGCCTCGCTTTCCTGCTCGCGCGAATAGGACAGGGCGGCTAGCCCCGTTCCCTGGACGAGAATGTCGTGGATGCCCGATCCGACATCGCCGCTGATGAACAGGATCAGCGTGGTGGCTCCGGCCGCGCGGTAGAGGCTGCGCAGGCTGTGATTTCCGGCGACATGGCCCATCTCATGCGCAAGCACGCCGAGTACGGCGTCGTCGTCCGGGGCCAAGCCGACCAGAGCGTCGGTCAGGACGATGCTGCCATCGGGCAGAGCGAAGGCGTTGGGGCCGATATGGTCGCCGCCGCGGAACAAAAGGGTGAAGGCGTCTTCTCCTTGAGGCGTCTTCCGGGCGAGGTCGCGGAACTGACCGGCGATGGCGTCCTGGCGTTCTTGCGGCAAGGTGGATGGCGTCAGCACGGAAGAATGGTCGAGCGAGGACAGCACGCTTTGTCCGAGCAACCGGGTCGCGTCGGGCGGGGTAGCGGCCACGGCCAGCTCGACGGCGGCGGGAAGCGCGTAGCGGTACAATCCGGCGAATAGGACGACGACGAGCAGGGCGAACAGAGCGAGTCTGGGATGGAAGCGTTCCAAACGATGCAGAATGCCGGTGCGGGAACCAAAACGGCTGGCGAGCCAGCCATCGATGGTGTCGTTGTCGTCGGTTTCAAAGACGCTGCCATCCTCGAAAAGGATATGGCGCGGAATTGCACCGATCCGATCCGAAACCGTGACGTTTTCCGGCGATCCCGCTGCGAGTTCGGCGGCATCCTCGTCCGCCGTCACCATGACGGTTTTGACCGTCATGCGCATATGGGCCGGAACGGCGCGGCTGGAACGCCGGGGATGCCAGAACCCGGCGGCAACCGGCGCGCAGCCGTCAGAATCCAAAGTCGAACCCTTCCATATCCAGATATTCGGCGCTGATTGCCGGTCCGGTTTCGGTTACCTGATTGAGATAATCGTCCAATGATCCGTCGATGCGGATCGCGGTCGCCGCCGCTACATAGCGCGCCATGCGCACCGCCGCCCAGGGACGGGCCAGTCCTAGGGTGAAGAGTGTGGCGAGCAGGTTGCTGATGGCGATCCAAGCGTAGTGCCGCCGGCTCAACGCCGAGGAAAAATGGTGCCGTTCGTCGAGGATGGCCGCATTAAGGGCGATATTGCGCGTTCCGGCGCGATAGAACAAGCCGGCGAAAGCATAGATCAGGATGATGGAAAGCATGAAAAGATAGGTGGTGGACAAGATGGCGATCTGGATTTCATTCTTGGTCATGAGGCTGTCTTCCCAGTTCAGGAAGCCATAGATGCTCATCGAGAAACCGCCGAGCAGAACGAAACCGATCAGGACGATCAGGGCGGAAAGCCACCATTGACCGTAAAGAGATTTGAGGTTGGGATCGCACGCGACCGGGCGGCCGCCATAACGGAGATTGCCCAAGCTGTAGCGCCAGGCCCAGCGCGTGGCGAGTGGCGCCAGGATGCCTAGCGTGACGGCGGCAAGCAACGGGCCGGCGATATAGGCCTTGGCCGCACCCCAATAGCGGCCATGGAAATCCAGGCGCACCGTGCGGTAGCTGGTTACGCGGGCGTTGAAGCGCAGACCGCGCATGATCAGCCAAGGCAGAATCAGGAACAGAAGCAGGAGCAGCGCCAGACTGGCCAACGGAAAAAGATTGACCACGATGTTATAGGTGAAGAGGCCGGCCAGAACGATGATCCGCCCGATCAATATCTGCTTCGGGCGGGCGTGATAGTCGAAGGCGTGTCCGGCCAGCCGCGTGTTGCCGTAAAAATAACGCTGCCGCCTTACTTTCGCCCAGGCCGAATAGATGCCGAAGGTGACGATGGTGAGCAGGATATTGACGATCCATATGCCGAAATATTCCCGGCCCGTTCCGGTGAACTGAAACGGTTCTGGCTGGATGTCTTCCGGCTTGTCCACGGGAGCGGTGTTGTTCTCTGTTCGGTTCACGATGATTCCCGTTCGGTCATGATTGAGTGGCCGTGTCGGAAGAAGCGGTCCGGATGGAAAGTGAATGCCGCCGCGCAGGGCATCGCGGCATGCTCAACCGTGTTTGCCGTCGCCGTTGGCTGTTCGGCGTGCGGCATCTGACGAACGCCTTCTTCAGGGGCCTTATAACCGATATCCGCGGTCAGAGCCCGTTCATTAAGCCGATTATCGACGACATCGTTCCGTTCGTCGACTTCGACCGCCGCTTCGGTGTTGCGGATAGAGGCAATCGAGGCGTTATGCAGGCAAGGTCCGGCGTCGTCATCGATGATTCCGACGCCGGGCCTCGCACCGTCACCACGGGCGTTTTATGCCGCCCGGACGGATGACAGGAATTCCCGCACCTCGCGCTGCATGCGTTCCGAGCTTTCGGAAAGCTGGTTGGCCGAGACCAGCACTTGCTGCGCTTCGTCCTCGGTGGTGCGGGCGCTTTCGGTGACGCCGATGATGGTTCCGCTGACCTGATGCGTGCCCTGAGCGGCCTGCTGAACGTTGCGGGCAATTTCGCGAGTCGCGGCCCCCTGCTGCTCGACCGCCGAGGATATCTCGGTCGAGATGCGTTTGATCCGTTCGATCGTGTCGGCGATGTCCTGGATGGCTATGACGGCGTCCTTGGTCGCATCCTGCACGGAAGAGATTTGCTGGCCGATCTCATCAGTAGCCTTGGCGGTCTGGTTGGCCAGATTCTTGACCTCGCCGGCGACGACGGCGAAGCCCTTGCCCGCCTCGCCGGCGCGCGCCGCCTCGATGGTCGCGTTCAAGGCCAGCAGGTTGGTCTGGCTGGCGATGTCTGTGATCAGGCCGACTATCTCGCTGATACGGCCGGCGTTCGCGGACAAATGCTGCACCAGACCGTTAGTCCGCACAGCGTCGTTCGATGCCGTTTCCGACACGCGGGCGGCTTCGGACATCTGGCGGGCGATCTCGTCGACGGAAGCGGACAATTCCTCGGTCGCGGTGGCGACGGTCTGGACATTGGCCGATGTCTGTTCGGCGGCGGCGGCGACGGTGGATGCCTGGACCGTCGAACGGTTGGCCGCCGCTGACATGTCCTGGGCCGTGGCCTGCAATTGCGTCGCCGCAGAGGAAACCGCGCCGACCACATCCATGATCTTGGCTTCGAACGCGTCGGCCATCTGATTCAGGGCCTGTTTCTGCGTTTCGGCGGCGCGATGCTTTTGCGCCTCCTGCTCGGCGCGCAGATGCTCGACTTCCTGTGCGTTGCTCTTGAACATGCCGATGGTGCGGGCCATGTCGCCGATCTCGTCCTTGCGGCCGGTTCCGGGAATGTCGAAGGACAGATCATTGTCGGCCAGGCGGTTCATCGTGGCGCGCAAGGAAGCAAGGGGAGAACTCAGCCCTTTGACGGCGACCCAGAAGGACAGGGCCAGAGTGATCAGGATGCCGCCAACCGTCAGCAGGATGATGATATTGATCGTCGTCTCGGCGTGGGCGGCCAGAGCGTTTCTGCGTTTCTGCGCATCTTCCAGCAAGCTGTTGTTCAGGGCGATGTAGCTGGCCAGGACCTGGTGCGCCAAAGGCGTGCAATCTTGTTTTATAAGCTTCATGGCGGCGATGTTGTCGGCGTCGCTTTGCGCCGTGAACGCATGGTCGAAGACTTCCCGGCATGCGGCGTAAGTCTGCTGGACCTGGGCGTCGATGACATCCAGATCCTTCTGGCGTTCGGGCAGATTGCGGCGGATCGTCGCCATCAGATTCTGATAGGCACGTTGCGATTCAAGCATTTCATCGCTCAGAACCGCGCCTTCGTTTCCGGTTTCGATAGCGGGGATCTGGTAGCCCAGGGCGACGAAAGTTTCGACATTCCGGGATGCCCTGATCGACAAGGCGACGGAATGGTCCACGCGGGAAACAAGGTCGGCGTAGGTTTTGTTCATATCCATCATACGCATGATCGCAAAGGTCATGGCGCCGACGAAGACGAGGGTGAAAAGCCCGACGATCAGGGCGAGTTTGGAAGAAATACGGAGGTCGTTGAGAAACATTGGGGGTCCCTGTAGCAAGGCTTCCTTAAGGGGGGCGTTTTCAATGAGGCAAAGGTCCGCCCCCCTGAGGGACGCTGCCTGGGCACCTTTGGATTGGTGGCGTCATCTCGGTGCGTGATGGCGGCTGATGATCGCGCCCAGACCCGGTTGCCCGCGGCGATCGTCATTCGGGCCGGCGGCGGGGCGGAAAATTCGGGCGTGAAACAGGGCAGGGGATTGCGGGGCGCGTTCGGATGGGGCCGGCTTTCCACCCATTGGACGGAAAGCCGGACCAAAACAGCGGATTATTTCTGCGGTTCGTGTTCGATGATGCGGAAATTCTCGCAGATGAACAGATAGGCTAACATGCCCATCGCCACCAGACCGATGGTGATGGTCAGTTCCGACGGCGATGGCCAATAGGACACGCCGGTCGAGGTGGTCATGCCGGTCACCACGACATTATAGCGGTTGAGAATCACGCCCGAGGCGACGAGCGCGCCGAACGTCACCACCCAGCCGCGGATCTTGGCCAGGGGAGAGAAACAAATCACCACCGGCACGATGACCCCCAGCCCGACTTCGATCCAGAAAAAGACCGACTCGAAACTGCCGTCGAACAGATAGGGCACGTCGCCCGACAAGATGATGTCGCCGAACTTCACCGCCAGATAGACGAGCATGGCGCAGCCCGAAATGCGGATCAGTCCGGTCAGAACCGGCACCGGCACCTTGTGGTTGAACGCCTTGCCCGCCAGTGCGGTTTCCACCGCGATCATGGCGGGGCCGACGAAGAAAGAGGACAGCAGGAACTGGAAAAAGATGACCGGCGACCACCACAAGGGATGCAGCTTATCGACCATCAGCAGGTAAAGCGCCCCCAGCGAGGATTGGTGCATCGTGGGAATGGCGATGCCGACCACCAGCAGGACCGGCAGAATCTTGCGGAAGAAAGCGTGGTATTTCCGACCGACGCGCTCGGTGGTGACTTCACCGAATTCGACTACCTGCACGGTGGTGTAGACCGAAACGCAGATGAAAACCTCGAACAGGACCGAGCTGTGTCCTTGCGAGACCAGCGGCCGCCAGAAATTCCACCATTGGCCGATATCCAGGAACAGCCCGACCATCACCAGCAGATAGCCGATCAGAGAGGTCAGGGCGGCGCTGCGGGCGATGCTGGAAAACTGTTCCTGGCGGAAAACATAGACGATCAGGGCGGTGCCGTAGCCGCCGCCCGCCAGGGCGACGCCGCACATGACGTCAAAGGAAATCCATAAGCCCCAGGGCCAGGAATCGTTCAGATTGGTGACTAGCCCCAGTCCGGTGATCAGGCGGAACATGATCAGCGCCAGGGAGATGGCGCTGATGGCCATCAGCACCAGCCGGAACGGCGTGATGGAAAAACGCCAGCCCTGCCGGAAGGAAATTCCGGCATGAGTCATTTCATGACGCGCACTCATGACGGTCTCCTTTCATCGGGTTCGATCGTCTTGCGGGGGGCGGGGCCGCTTTCGGATTTTTCCTTGCTTGCGACTTTGTCCTTGCGATGGGTGAACAGGGCGATGCCACCCAGCACGACCGCCCACGCTCCGCCAAAGATCGGGGTATAGGTCATGAAGGTCGAGGTGTAGGACGGGAGCGGTTTTTCGGTCAGGCCGGTCTTGAAGCCCAGTTTTTCGAAGGGAACGTCGGAAATATAAATCCACTCCGTTCCACCGACTTCCTTCTCCCCATAGATGTGCTGAACATAGCCGGGATTGTTGGCGATGATCGTCTTGGCCTGTTCCAAAAGCGCGTCACGGTCGCCGAACGTCATCACATGGGTCGGGCAGACCGAAACGCAGGCCGGGGCCTGGCCATTCGTTACGCGGGACGCGCACATCATGCATTTGGTCACATAGGGCAGCGGCTTTTCCCATTCATATTTGGGAACGCTGAACGGACAGGCGACCATGCAGTAACGGCAACCGACGCAGAGAGACGGATAATAGACGACGGGGCCTTCGGGGGTTTTTTGGAACGCCTTGGCGAAACAGGCCGACGCGCAGGCCGGCTCGCGGCAATGCAGGCACTGTTCCTTGACGAAGCGCCAGACGGGCTTACCGTCTTTTTCGACCTCAAAGCTCTTGACCACCGTCCAGTTTTGGTCCGCCAGGGTGGCTTGCGCGCCACAGGTCGGGCTGCGGTCCTCGATCCATTGGTTCTGGTTGTACATCTTGCAGGCGACGGTGCAACTGCCGCAGCCGATGCATTTGCTCAAATCGACTAAAACACCTTTGCTCATCGTGAGATTCCCCCGGCCTTACGCTTTTTTCGCGTTCAGATGCATACTGCGGTCCTGGTAATGCGTATGCAGAAGACGGTGGGGCAGTTCTCCGCAGGGCTTTCCAAGGAAGTCGTCGTAGATGGCCTTGATTTCGCTGTTCTCGTAGCTCAACCGAACGGTTTGGCGTTCATCCAGCGAATAAAGGGCGTTCATCCGGGCTGTGCGCACGGCGTCGGATGGCGGCAAGGCGGAACGGGGTTGTCCGCCGCCGGCGATGCAGCCGCCGGGACACCCCATGAATTCGACGAAATGCCAGTGTTTCTCGCCTTTCCTGATCGCGTCCAGGACGGGGCGGGCGTTGGACATGCCGGAACAGACCGCGACCCGGATCGGACCTGCGCCGGGGATGTCGACCGTCGCCTCCTTGATCCCCTTCAAGCCGCGCACGGGCTGCAAATCGAGCAGAGCATCGGGCGGACGCTTGCCGCTGGCGAGGTAATAGCCGGTGCGGACGGCGGCTTCCATCACGCCGCCGGTGACGCCGAACAGCACGCCTGCGCCGCTATATTCGGACAAAAGGCGGTCATAGGGCTGTGGCTCTAGTCCGGTCAGATCGATCTGGCGGCTCTTGATCAACCGGGCCAGTTCGCGCGTGGTCAGCACGATGTCGATATCGCGGATCTCGGGCTTTTCCCACAGCATGCCGGCCCCGTTCATTTCAGGTCGTGCCGCTTCCGACTTTTTGGCCGTGCAGGGCATGATCGCCACCGAAACGATCTTGGCAGGATCGATGCCGCGCACCTTGGCGTAATGGGTTTTGATCATCGCGCCCAGCATCGTCATCGGCGATTTGGCCGATGACAGATTGGGGATGAATTCCGGATAGAACATCTCGCAGAATTTGACCCAGCCGGGCGAGCAGGAGGTGAATTGAGGCAGCGGCCCCTTGCCGTGCAGCCGCTCGACCAGTTCGGTCGCTTCCTCCAAGATGGTCAGATCGGCGGAGAAATTAGTGTCGAGAACGGTGTCGAACCCCAGCGCCTTGAGCGCCGCGACCTGCTGAAGCTCGATATCCGTGCCGGGGGGCATGCCGAACTCTTCACCCAGCGCCACGCGGGTTGCCGGCGCGGTCTGTACGACGACGTGGAGATCGGGATTTTCGAGGGCGCGGATCACTTTGGCCGTGTCATCGACCTCGGTGATCGCGCCGGTGGGACACCAGAGCGTGCATTGTCCGCAATCGATGCAGGGGATCTGGTCGATCAAGGGCAGATCGTAATGCCCCATAACGGTCTGCACTCTTTCGCAGGCCTCGACGCATTGTCCGCACAGGATGCATTTCCGGTCGTCGCGGCGAATGGCCAGATTGAGGGGGTCGATCGGAACCCGTCCACGGACTTGGACGGGGAAAACGCCCTTGGCGTTGTATTGCTCCGGCATCCACCCCTTACCGCCGGAGATATTGTTGTCACAGCCGGCTGTTGCTGCTGTGACCCCTGCTGCAAGACTTGTTTTTCCAGCTAAAGTAAAAAAAGAACGTCTTGATAAAACATTCTTGCTTTGTTGCTGATCGGCAGACAATGTCCCTCTCCTTTGTTGCCGCACGCCTACGGATATTTATTTTTGCACTATTTAACGTAGGATAAATTTTAAAGGACGGTATGACCTTTGTGCGGCATAATCAATCGCATAGCCCAAATATCAGATGACAGATTTAAGCAGACAAACGATACAACGTAAGGTCTTTATTATATGTGTCGAAGGTTATGAGGAAAAAATCCAGACAATCTTAGGGGTTATGCCGAGGCATTAAATCATATTGCTTTCATCATATATTGTGTAATTATAATTTTATTTTTAAATCATTATTCTCATAAGTTAAGTATTTTTATGTAATACTTTTATATTTTAATATAAATACAAAAGTATAGGTTATCGAATATGCTTTTTTAACTCACATCCCTTGGCGTAGGACAGGGCGTGGCGGAATCTGTGCCATAAGGAGGCGTGTGGTATAGTTTTTTTACCCACTGTTTTAGATTGGAATATCTTTGGCGCTTGTGCGTTGAGAAAAACGCATCCCTCAATCCCTCTTCCGAAAGGACAGCGGCGTGACGGGATTCTGAACACTCGATGGCGCGCGATAATCCTCAGCGGACGGCGACGTCCGGAATCCGGCATAGTGGCGCTGGAACCGTGCGCTGGATGGCTGATTCCCGTCCGCCGCGACGGGAGTCATTTGAACCGGAGACCGCGATGGATATGGGAATCGAAGGCCGCCACGCTCTTGTTTGCGCGGCCAGTCAGGGGCTGGGGCGGGCTTGCGCCGAGGCGCTGGCCGGCGAGGGCGTCAATCTCGTCATTCTGGCCCGCCGGCCCGAACCCTTGGCGGAAACGGCGGCTGCTTTGCGGGAACGGTATGGGGTCCAGGTCCAGGCCGTGGCTTGCGACATCACCACGCTTGAAGGACAAGCGGCTGCCCTGCATGCCTGCCCGTCGCCCGATATTCTGGTGACTAATGCCGGCGGACCGCCACCCGGCGATTTTCGTGCTTTCGGGCACGAGGATTGGCAGCGCGCCTTGGATGCCAATATGCTGACTCCGATCGCCCTGATCCGGGCTTGTCTGGATGGGATGATCGCGCGGCGTTTCGGGCGCATCGTCAATATCACCAGTGCGGCGGTCAAAGCGCCGATTGCGGAACTGGCCCTGTCCAATGGCGCACGCAGCGGGCTGACCGGATTCGTCGCCGGGTTGGCGCGTCAAGTGGCCCGGCATAATGTCACCGTCAACAATCTGCTGCCGGGTTTGTTCGACACCCACCGTCTTGAGAAACTGACCGAGGCGCGCGCGGCGAAGTTGGGAGTGGATGTGGTGGAGATGCGGCGGCGTCAGGCCGAGGCGATTCCCGCCGGACGGGTCGGCAGGCCGGAAGAATTCGGCGCGGCCTGCGCTTTCCTATGCAGCGCGCGGGCGGGCTATGTCACCGGGCAGAATTGGCTGCTCGATGGCGGGGCCTATCCCGGCACTTTCTAAGGGGGCAAGCGAGCCACCTTGTTCCCCGATTGCGCAGGGGAACAAGGTGGACCCGGTCTCTAAGAAGGTTGCCTAGAAGCGGGCTTTGATGCCGGCATAGAAGGCGCGGCCATCACCGGGCAGGAACATCGCCTGTGAGGGCAACATAACCTTATCCGTGGTCACGACCGACGAGGCATAGGTTTTGTCGAAGATGTTGCGGGCCTCGCCATAGATGCTGACGGTTTCGGTCAGAGCGAAGGAACTGCGCAGGCCGACGATGGCGAACGGGCTGGCATAGAGCGTGTTCATGTTGTCGACCGGCACCTTGGTCGGCGACCATTTC
>JAYFRE010000130.1:0-25998 GCA_034926235.1 Rhodospirillaceae bacterium | reverse complement strand
CTGGACCCGATCGCCACCGCGCGCATCGAGGAACTGATCGACGAATTGCGCCAGAACTTCACCATCGTCATCGTCACCCATTCCATGCAGCAGGCCGCGCGCGTCTCGCAGCGCACCGCCTTTTTCCATCTGGGCGATCTGATCGAAATCGGGGACACCGAACAGATATTCACCAACCCGAAGCAGAAACTCACCCAGGGCTATATCACCGGCCGATTCGGCTGACCCGCTTCACGGAGGAGGCCCCGATGACGATACAGAACGAACATACCGTGCGATCCTATGACGAGGAACTCGTCCATCTGATCAATCTCATCGCCCGCATGGGAGGATTGGCCGAAGCCGGATTCGAAGGCGCGCTCAAAGCCGTGGCCAAGCGCGACAGCGAACTGGCCAGCCGGATCATTGCCGGGGATGCCGAGATCGACACGCTGGAATCCGATATCCACGCCTTCACCGTGCGTCTCCTGGCGCTGCGCCAGCCGGTCGCCCAGGATTTGCGCCTGATCGTCGGCGCGCTCAAAGTGTCGGGCGATCTGGAACGCATCGGCGACTATGCCGCCAATGTCGCCAAGCGCGCGATCATCCTGAACGAACTTCCCCCGGTAAAACCCACCGCCGGCATCCCCCGTCTGGGACGGCTGGTGCAAAGCATGGTCCGGGACGTTCTCGACGCCTATGTCGGCCGGGACAATGACAGCGCCGTCCGCGTCTGGCACCAGGACCAGGAGGTGGACGACATGTACACCAGCCTGTTCCGCGAGCTGATCACCTACATGATGGAAGACCCGCGCAACATCACGCCCTGCACGCATCTGATGTTCATCGCCAAAAACATCGAGCGCATCGGCGACCACGCCACCAACATCGCCGAAACGGTCCATTTCCTGATCGAGGGCCAAGGCATCCGCGAAAACCGTCCCAAGGGCGAGAGCATCCTTCCCCAATCCTTCGATCCCGGAAGCGAATGATGGATAGAGACAATCCCACCAAACCGCTGATCCTGATCGTCGAGGACGAGGCGGCTCTCGCCACCATGCTGCGCTACAACCTGGAAAAGGACGGCTACCGCGTCTGTGAAGCCGGCGACGGCGAAGAGGCGTTGATGGTGCTGGCCGAACGCAACCCCGATCTCGTGCTTCTGGACTGGATGCTGCCCGTGATGTCGGGCATCGAAGTTTGCCGCCAGATCCGCCGCCGTCCCCGCCGACGCGACCTGCCGGTGATCATGCTGACGGCCAGGGGCGAGGAGTCGGACAAGGTGCGCGGCCTCAACACCGGCGCCGACGATTACCTGTCGAAACCGTTTTCTCTCCCTGAACTTCTGGCTCGCATCAAGGCCCTGCTGCGTCGAACCCAGCCCGCCCAGGCCAAGGGATCGCTGGTCTATGAAGACATTTCCATGGACATGACCGCGCACCGGGTCTTACGCGGAACACAGAACATCCATCTGGGGCCAACCGAATTCCGCCTGCTGCAATTCCTGCTGCAGCATCCGGGCTGCGTCTTTTCGCGCGAGGAATTGCTGAACGCGGTTTGGGGGCCCGACATCTATGTCGAGCCCCGCACCGTGGACGTTCATATCCGCCGATTGCGCAAGGCGCTCAATATCGACGGCGCCAAGGATATCATCCGCACGGTCCGCGCCGCGGGCTACGCCCTGGACGGGGACGGCACGGTTTCATAGACCGTTCCGTCCTGCCCGTCGCGGACATGGGCGACGAAAGCGGCGACGACATCTTGCAACCGCCGCGATTCACCCGCCAGCCGGTCCGCCGTCGTCAGAACACGGGCCGCAGCCTCTCCGGTCGCCGAGGCTGAGAGGCTGACGCCGGAGATGTTGCGCGTCACTTCGCCGGTGCCGGCCGCCGTTTCCTGGATATTGCGTGAAATATCCTGTGTCGCCGCCCCTTGAGCCTCGACCGACGTCGAGATCGCGCCCGAAATCGCGTTGACCTCGCGGATCGTCGCCGTGATGCCGTCGATGGTCTGGACAGCCTGGGCCGTCCGGCTCTGAATGTCCCCGACCCGGCTGGTGATGTCCTTGGCCGCTTTGCCCACCTGATTGGCCAGCACCTTGACCTCTCCCGCCACCACCGCGAACCCTTTGCCGGCCTCGCCCGCGCGCGCCGCCTCGATCGTGGCGTTCAATGCCAACAGAGTGACCTGACCGGCGATATCCTCGATCAGCTTAACCACGCTGCCGACATCCTCGGCTGCCCGGCTAAGGTCCTGCATGACCGAACCGGTCGCCTCGACCTCGGTGACGCAGGACGACGCGACCCGAACCGAATCCTCGATCCGCCGGTTGATCTCGCCGATCGAGGCGTTGAGTTCCTCAGCCGCCGCCGCGACCGTGTTCAGGGAAGACGAAGATTGTTCCGCCGCCGCCGCGACCAGTGTGGATTGGTTCAAGGTCTTGTCCGCAATCGCGGTCATCGATTGAGCGTCGCCTTGCATTTCGGTCGCAGCCAGAGATACCGCCTGGACGACGTCTTGAACCCTGCGTTCAAATTCATCCGCCATTTCCAGCATGACGGCGCGCCGTTGCTGATCCGCCCGTTTATCCTGCTCTTCCCGCTCTTGGCGCATATGGTCCATTTCGATCGCATTGTCCTTGAAGATCTGCAGCGCGCGCGCCAGATCGCCGATCTCGTTTTTGTTGTCGGTGAAAGGAACAGAAATCGACCGGTCGCCCCGGGCCAGAGCACGCATGCCCTGCGCGATCCGCACCACTGGCCCCGAAATGAGCCTGCCCAGATAGACCGAGATTCCGATCAGCACCACCAGCAGCACCCCCAGCACCACCGACTGCTTTTCCACTTCGCCCCAGAACGCGGCGTCGATGTCGTCCACATAGACCCCCGACGCCAGAATCCACTCCCAGGGCTGGAAATAGATGTCATAGGTGATCTTACGCGCGGGCGGCGCATCCTTCGCCGAGCCCGGCTTGACATAGTGATAGCTGATGGTGGCGCTGCCCTTCGCCTTGGCCTGCTCGATCTGTTCGCGGATATAGGGGTAGCCCTTGGCATCCTTGACGTCGATGCGGTATTTGCCCTCCAACTCGGGCAGCACGCCATGAACCTCCGTCAAGCCGGAAGCGCCATAGACGAACAGGTAATTATCCTGGTCGAAACGAAGCCCGCGGATGACATCCTTGGCGCGTTCTCGCGCCTCCGCTTCGCTTAACGCGCCATCCTCATAAAGCTTGTGGAAATGGGCGGCGACACTGCTGCCCAGCTCGACGACCTGCTGGATGGATTTCGTCCGGTCGTTCAGCATCTGCTCGCGGAACTGAACGAGATTCCAGGCGATCATGGACAGCATGATCACGACGTTAAGCAGGATCGACACGGCAAGAAGCGTCATGATCCGTGCATTCTTTAGCATAGGCTTTCCTTCCTTTCGGGCTCCCGCCGGCTGGAACGGCATATCGGCACGGCGATCCCACCGGCCCCTTGCGAGCCTTTTCGCAAACAGCGTCCTATTCCATGATCCGGCGTGGATTGATGCGATCGGCCCGGCGGCTGTGGGCTTCCCGCTCGTGGCTCAAACGATTCCGAAACAGTGTGCGGCGTCTTCCGCGTCTTAAAAACCGGTGCCGCACGGATGGACGCACCATTCCCTGTTCCGTGTCGCAGTCCATATCCGCTTGAGAGTGTCGTTCATGTCTCTATTCCCCCTTTTCGAGACAGACCACCCTTGTGAACGGGCGGGCGCGATCATTAGGAGGATATTCCGCTGCGGTCGTCAAGAAAGCCGCCCTAGTTCATTGGTATTCATCTAAATTAAACCAATGACACTTCCCCTGTACGAAGACCAGAGGCGCCCCCATATTGATCAGGATCGAAAGGGGCAATTGTCGGATTCGCGACAAAGATCTCCCTTTTTAGGGTTTCTTGGTCCACTCCGATGTCACCTCTTCATATTTGCAGAAGACATCTGTCAAAAACTAAACGTCACAAAAGTTTCACACCCTCGCCATGAAACCGCCGCGCGCGATGACTAGAGTGTTTTGCACTTGATGATCCCTGTTTTCCGAGGCTCGCCATGTCGGATAATTTCAGTGCGCTCGACCTTCTCTCCACGAAGGGACTGGGTTTGCCGCCCCAAGACAATACCCGGCGCTCCTCTCTCCTGGTCGCGCTTCGCCGCACAGTCGCCCGTTCCTGGCGGCTTGGCGAACGCTCTGCTAGGATGACCCGGACATCCGCTTCCGGGCTCACAAGCAATGGCCGCGCCAACAATCCTAATCGTTGAAGATTCGCCGACACTAAGCGCCCTTTACCGCGACTATCTGCACGAGCAGCCCTGGACGGTGGAGACGGCCGAAACCGGCGCTCAAGCGCTCGCTCGCTTGCAAAACGGCCATCCGCCGCAGGCCGTCCTGCTGGACATCCGCCTTCCCGACATGGATGGCCTGGGAATCTTGCGCGCCATCGCCGCCGAGAAACTGGATTGCGCCGTGGTGGTGATGACCGCGCACGGATCGGTCAAGACGGCGGTCGAAGCCATGCGCGACGGCGCTTTCGATTTCATCGTCAAACCCTTTCCCCCCGAACGTCTGACCGTCACGCTGCGCAACGCGCTCGAACACCGGCGCCTGCACCGCATCGTTGAGACGTTCAAGGGCGAGCTGGGGCGCGAGCATTATTTCGGCTTCATCGGCGGATCGCTCGCCATGCAGGCGGTCTACCGCATCATCGAACAAGCCGCCAAAAGCCGCGCCACCGTGTTCATCACCGGCGAATCCGGCACCGGCAAGGAATTATGCGCCGACGCCGTCCATCGCGGTTCGCCCCGCGCGCACGGGCCGTTCGTGGTCTTGAATTGCGGCGCCATCCCCAAGGATTTGATCGAAAGCGAAATCTTCGGCCATGTCCGGGGCGCATTCACGGGGGCTACCGCCGACCGCGACGGCGCGGCCACGCTGGCCGATGGCGGCACCTTGTTCCTGGACGAAATCTGCGAGATGGACCTTGTTTTGCAGACCAAGCTGCTGCGCTTCGTCCAGACCGGCAGTTTCATGCGCGTCGGCGGCAGCCGGACCGAGCAGGTCGATGTCCGTTTTGTTTGCGCCACCAACCGCGACCCGCAGGAAGAAGTCGCCGCCGGCCGTTTCCGCGAGGATCTGTTCTACCGGCTGCACGTCATCCCGATCCATCTGCCGCCCTTGCGCGACCGCGACAGCGACGTCCTGGCCATCGCCAATCGTTTTCTGACGGATTTCGCCGCCGAGGAACGAAAATCCTTCCAGCGATTCTCGCCCGCCGCCGAAGCCGCCCTTCAGGCTTATGACTGGCCGGGCAATGTCCGCCAACTTCAGAATGTGGTGCGCAACGCCGTGGTCTTGAACGATGGCGACACCATCGAAGCCGACATGCTCGCGCTGACGCCCGAACGCCCGCGTCTCGGCGGGCATGATGCAAACGCCGCCCCGATCGCGGTTCCGCTTGCGCTTGAACCGCCCGCAGCACCCCAGCCGTTCCAGATCCGGCCGTTATGGTTGGTGGAAAAACAGACGATCGAGGACGCCATCGATCTGTGCGGCGGCAATGTGCCCAAAGCCGCAGCGCTTCTGGGCATCAGCCCATCGACCATCTACCGCAAGAAAACCGCCTGGCAAAACCAGGCGGCGTCCGCCTGAACCGGACGGCGGTCAGGACTCGAAAGAAACGAGCGAGGTGACCGGCACATCGATACGCGCCCGGCCGCCAAGGAAGCCCAGTTCGATGATGCAGGCCGCACCCGACACCTGCGCGCCCATGCGCCGGGCCAGCGCGATGGTCGCCGCCAGCGTTCCGCCCGTGGCCAGAAGATCGTCCAGGATCACCACCTTTTGGCCGGGCTGGATGGCGTCTTCCTGCATCTCGATGCTGTCGGTGCCATATTCCAACGCATAGTCGTAGCGCACGGTCCGTCCCGGCAGCTTGCCTTTCTTGCGGGCCATGACGAATCCCAGCCCCAATTTCAGCGCCAGGGGCGCTGCAACCAAAAATCCGCGCGATTCGATACCGACGAGAAGATCGGGTTTCCGTTCGCTGACCTCGGCCGCCAGCCGCGTCATCGTCTCCTGCCAGGCAGCGGCATGCGCAAGAAGGGTTGAAATGTCGTAAAACAGGATTCCCGGCTTGGGAAAATCGGGAATCCGCCGAATATGCTCTTTGATGTCCATGGTTTGCCGCCTAGAGGGAGCGCTGCGCTCAAGGGCGCGGATGCTATCTTGAAAAATCGAAATGGGCAAATGGCGGCTTGGGATATGCGAGTGATTGTTATTAGCGGTTGTGGCTGCTAAAGTCCCGGAATCGCTTCGCTTCACCCCGCCGCTCCCACCAAGGGATCGGCCATTGCCCCCGATCGATCCAATCTTTTGAGTCACGGAACACATCCCTTGCCCGCCCCGGCAGACCGCACCGCCCCCTGGATTCCGGGCCATGACCGTCTGATCCGGCGGCGCATCGCTGCCTTGGCCGCCTTAGGCGTGGGATTATGCGTAGCCTTTTTGCTCGACATCGCCACCGGCCCCTCGAACCTGTCCCTGGAAACGCTTGCCCGAACCTTGCTGGACCCCTCCGCATCCGGCTCCGGAACCCGGGTGATCGTTTGGGACGTCCGCCTGCCCGCAGCCGCCATGGCGGTGCTGGTCGGCGCAGCCCTGTCCCTGGCCGGGACCGAAATGCAGACCACGCTCAACAATCCCCTCGCCAGTCCCTTCACCTTAGGCATTTCCTCAGCCGCGTCGTTCGGCGCGGCGCTGGCTATCGTTCTCGGCCTCGCCGTTCCGGGGACCAGCGCCGATTGGGCGGTTCCCGCCAACGCCTTCCTGTTCGCCTTCGGCTCGGTCCTGCTGCTCCAGATTTTGGCGCGGATGCGCGGAACCGGAATCGAATCGCTGACCCTGTTCGGCATCGCCCTGGTTTTCGCCTTCAATGCCCTGGTCGCACTGATCCAGTACATCGCCAGCCCGGAAGCCTTGCAGCAGCTCGTTTTCTGGAGCATGGGCAGCCTTGCGCGCGCAAACGGCGCGAAATTGCAAATCCTGGCCCTGGTGCTGGCGCTCTGCGTGCCCTTTTCCCTAAGGGCGGCCTGGCCGTTGACCGCCTTACGTCTGGGGGAAGACCGCGCCTTGAGCTTCGGCGTCAGAGTGCCGCACTTACGTTTCTTTTCCCTGCTCCGGGTCAGCGCGCTGGCCGCCGCCTCGGTCGCCTTCGTCGGCACCATCGGATTCATCGGCCTGGCCGGTCCTCATATCGCGCGGCTTCTGGTCGGCGAGGACCATCGCTACCTGCTGCCCGCCAGCATGTTGAGCGGGGCGTTGCTGCTGTCGCTCGCCTCGGCGGCCAGCAAGACCATCGTCCCGGGCGTTTTGTTGCCGGTCGGACTGGTGACGGCCCTGATCGGCATTCCCTTTTTCGTCGCCCTGATCTTTTTCTCGCAGGAGGGACGGCGATGACCAGCCTGCATGTCGAAGCGCTTTCTGCCGGCTATGGCGCGCGTCCGGTGATCCAGTCCCTGTCGCTGCCCCCCTTTCAGGGCGGTGCGGTTTCGGCCCTGATCGGCCCCAACGCCGCTGGCAAGACAACCCTTTTACGCGCCATGGCCGGGCTTTTGCCCGCACAAGGGACGATCCGGCTGGATTCCCGCGATCTGCTCGCCTCCGGCCGGTCCCATCACGCCGCCCATGTGGCCTATATGCCGCAAACCCTGCCGCAGCGCGTCGCCTTGACCGTGTTCGAGGCCGCCTTGAGCGCCATCAAGGCGGCACCCTCGGGCGAAGCTCCCATCGCCGACCCGCGGACACTGGTCATGGACACGCTGAGCCTTTTAGGCATCGCGCCGCTGGCCTTTCATCCCCTGGACCGTCTGTCCGGCGGGCAGCGGCAATTGGCCAGCCTGGCCCAGGCGATCGTCCGCCGCCCGTCGGTCCTGCTGCTGGACGAGCCGACCAGCGCGCTCGATCTCAATTACCAGTTCCGAGTCATGGATATGGTCCGCCGGATCGTCCAAGAACGGGGTATCGTCGCGGTGGTGGTGCTGCACGATATCGCCATGGCCTGCCGCTGGTGTCCGCGCGTCCTCATCCTGAAGGAAGGCCGCGTCGCCGCCGACGGCGCGCCCAAAGAGGCCGTAACGCCCGATATCCTGGCCCGGGTCTATGGCGTGCGGGCGCGGGTGGAATCCTGTTCGCAGGGCACCGCTCAGGTGATGGTGGACGGACTGCTGGCCTGATCTTTCACAGCCCGCCATCCGCAAGAGAGGTCCAATAGACGCCGTGCAAGGTGAAGGCCAGGAAATCGCGGTTGATCGCGTCCAAGGTCCGGCCGGGGTCGAGATCGGCGAACCGTTGAGGATGGATGGCCTTGGCCAGCATTTCCGCCGCCAGGATATCGAGCGGCGAATTCAAAAGCTGATGCGACAGGCCGTAGGCCCGTTTGTCGCGCACCGCCGGCAATTCCGCGAATCCCCGCCGCCCGACCGCACGGACCAGCGAATCGCGGGCCCGTTCGGGCGTGAAACCCGGCCCCAGAACGACGCCGCCCCGGCGTTCCATATAAGGCCCCCCGGTAGCGATATAGACCGAAGGAGCGCGGGCGATGACATATTCCAGATTGAGCCGTCCGGCGGCGGTGGGAATGACCTCCCGCCCGATATTGTCGCCCCCGGCGAGATCAATATAATCGCCGATATTGCCATTCCCGGGCGAGGTGCAGCATTCCTCGGAAATGCCAGCATGGGGTTCGAGAAAGACCGATGGCCGGTCCCGATCGGCAAGCCCCTCCAGCCGTTTCGTCAGAATATCCAGATGGGCCTGACGAAAAGCGATGAACGCCTCGGCCTGATCCGCACGCCCTATTGCCTGGCCTAAAAGCCTGAGGCTGGGGCCGACATGGGCCAGGGGATGGATAAAGAAATCGATCATCAGCACCGGAATGCCGGCGGCCTCGATCCGGGCGCGCTCCTCGGCGGACAGACGGCTGTCCAAGGAAAAGATCGCCAGATCGGGATTCACCGCCAGAATCTGCTCGACCGATTGAGCCGCCGCGCTGATAGCGGTTTTCGGCAAGGCAGCGAGTCCCGGTGAACGCTGCCGCAATTGCTCATAGCCATCGGGGCCGATCCGGTCGATATCGTGCGGCCAGGCCGAAAGCAAGGAACCGGGATCGGGATGGATCAGCGCCAGCGCAATCAGGAAGCGCCCATCGGCAATCAGGATTCGCTGTGCCGGAGCCTTCAGCACGACCTCGTGACCGGCAAGGTCGGTCAGATGGATCGGCGGCTGGGCCCCAGCCGGTCCCAGCATCGTCAGAATGAGCGCCGCACCGGCCAGCAGGGCCTGAAAGACGCGCGGACCGAAGCCGGGCTTGCGCCCGGCTCCCTGCTTGAAAAGGACTGTCATCGCGTTGCTCAGAATGTGGCCTTCAGGCGCATGACCGCCGACAGCGGCTCGCCATAGAAATTGAAGACCGTGGTGCCGCCGACCCGCTCATAATATTTCTTGTCGAACAGGTTGTTGACGTTGAGTGTGGCGGTGACTTTTTCATTGATGTCGTAACTGGCCATCAGATCAAAGACCGCGTAGCCCGGCGCGCTGATACGTGTACCGCTGCTGATGGCGTAGAAATCGCTGAAGGCCCTGACGCCGCCGCCGACGACGACGCGATCCCACAGCCCGCCGGACTGAAGACGGTATTTCGTCCAAAGATGGGCCATGTGTTTGGGAGTGGCGGCGCTGAACGTGCTGCCTTTGTCGCTGCCGGTAAGTTGTTCGGTCACGGTGAAAGTGTAGCCGGCGAACAGGTCCCAACCCGGACGGATGCTGCCCTTGCCCTGTAATTCGATCCCGCGCGCCTCGACCTCGCCGGTCGCCTCATATTTCGTGGTGACGGGGTCCTGATAGGCGCGGTTCTTGTCGTTGAGCTTGAACAACGCCGCCGAACCGCTCACCGCGTCATCGAGGAAATCGCCTTTCAACCCGATTTCGACCTGATGCCCCTCGCGCGGGTCGATGACCTTGCCGCTCGCATCCAACTCGGTTTGCGGCTGGAAGATTTCGGTATAGCTGGCATAGGCCGACAGATTCCGGTTGATATCCAGGATCAGGCCGCCATAAGGCGTTATTTCGGCGTCATGATCGACCTTTTTGGATGACCGGACCCCGCTTTTGACATCATCGATATCCGCTTCGTACCAACTGCTGCGCGCACCCGCGATCAAGGTCAAAGGCGAGACCGGCTTGATCCTGATTTGGCTGTAAAGCCCGTATTTATCGATGCTATTGTCCGTCTGCTGATTATAGGCCACGGACGGGCGGGCGAAATTCGTCTTCCAGTTATAAAGGTTGTTGGCGCTTCCCGCCAACACTCCCGTTCCGGAATACATCGTCGAATCGATTTTCTGATAATCCGCGCCGACCAGAATATTATGCTCCTGGCCGAACAACCGGACCGGCTTGCTGACATGACTGTCCAGCGCCAGCGAGGTTTCATCGTAATCGCGGGCCAACCAGCGCATGCCCGACACCGCGCCTGTGCTGGACGCAGCCGAGGATGAATAGGCGTACAGGAAATCCACGTCGCGGTCCGAATAGCGCGCCGACAGCTTGGCATGGCCGCCGCCGTCGAAACGGTGCTCCAATTCGCCGATATAATCGATCACGGTATTCGAGAAATCATTCCAATCCGCGCCGGTGGTGACCGAACGGGGAACGTCCAGCAGCTTGCCGGTCGCGGTCGTGGGCAGACCGTTGAACGGCTCTATGTCGCGTTTCATGTAGCTGAAAGTCGCGGTCGCCGCGGTGCGCTCGGTCAGATCCGCCTGCACCACGCCATAGCCGACCCGGACATTGTTGTCGTTGTTGTCAACCCGGGTCTTGCCTTTTTGTCCGGCGGCCACGAACCGGGCGCGGACCGATCCATCCGCGTTCAGCGGCGTCGATGCGTCGCCTTCGGCGCGGACGCCGCCCCAACTGTCCCCGGAAAGCTGGGCGCTGCCCTGGGCCGTACGCGTCGGCGCCTTCAGCCGCATATTGATCGTCCCCGACGGTTCGCCCGCTCCGGCGAACAGCCCGGACGGACCGGACAGAATTTCGACGTGATCGACAATCGCCATATCGGGCTGGGTGCCGTAGATGCTCGACAGGGGCGCAGGCAGACCATTGAGAGAGAGTGAGTCGAATTCGAATCCGCGTGAAAGCAGGCTGGAACGCCCATTGTCGTTGGACAAAACGACGATACCCGGCGCATCACGCAAAGCCGTGTCCAGCGACGTCGCGCCGATATCGTCCAAATAGTCGCGCGTCAGCACGGTTGTGGTCTGAGGCACCTCGCGCTCGATCCGCGCTTCCTTTTCACCGACGCTGATCAGGTCGGTTTTGTAACCGTTCAGACTTTCGGTCTGGTAGGTCGACCCCTGGACCAGAACGGGCGGTAGAACGGACGCTGTGCCTGCGGCATTCTGGGCTCCGCCCCCGGCGGTCCCGGAATTAGCACCGCTATCTTCGGCCCAGACCGGTGTTGATGCGATCCCCCCGGCAAAAACCAACGCGACCAGAACGCCGGCGGAAGGCCGGCGCTTCCATGATGTGAAACGAGCCACCATTGCTGAAAAAATCCCCCGCATTGCCGCGCGGACTCCGCTGAAACCGGATCAATCGGACGACAGGATCGCCCGGGGCCATAAGGAGTCTTGCGCGCCCGTGATAGTAACTATTACTCTCAATATCTGCCGGGAACGGGAAAAGCCAGCCCAGCCCCTTTTGCCGGACGAGCAAAGAGCTTTGCGGAAAAACCGCTTCACATCACACGGATGGCCGACAGAACGAAATCCATGCCCAACCGACCGATGACCGACATGCCGTCCATACCGCTCGCCGGCGCATGGCCGGGGAGAAACGTCTGGATCAAAGCAGCGGACGATCCGCCGAACGACTTTCGCGTCATCGCCCGCGACCGCCCTCGGAATCGTCCGTTCAAGGGGCGTTTCGGCACCATCGCCCTGCATGGTGGGGTGATGCTGCATTTCCTGGATGCGGTCAGCTACGACCATGACCTTCTGATCCGCATGGAGCAGAAGGCCGGCTTGTCGCTGCAGATATTCCTGCCCGAGACGGGCGGCGGTCCCCGGCGCGAAAGGGGCGCAGCCGATCTGGCCGCCATACCCCCCTCCTTGCCGCGCGCCGTGATGATGGCCTGCCTTCATCCGGAACAGTTTGAATGCCAGGGCCGGCAATGGGGCCATCTGCGCAAGATCGGCATCATGCTGTCGCCGGACTGGCTTAAGGAAAGCGGCGTCATGGCCACGCTTGGTCATTTCGATCTGGAAAATTTCGCCGCCACCCATCTTGCCCGCCATAGCTGGGCCCCCGGCCCTCGCTTGAGAACGTTGGCCGAAGCGATCTTGAGCGCCGCCCCCCGCGCCGAGGCCTGCCACAAGCTTTATCTGGAAAGCCGGGTGCTGGAATTGCTGGCCGAGGCTTTCTCAAGCCTGACCGGCGGACCGGGCGGCAGCGAACAAGACGAGGATGCGGCCAGCCCGCGCGATGTCCGACGCATGCGCATGATCGACGACCGTTTGGCTTTGGCCGAAAGAACGCCTCTGTCGCTGGACGATCTGGCCCAAGCGGTCCAACTCAGCCGCAGCACGCTGCAACGTTTGTTCAAAACCTTCCACGGCGTCAGCGCTTTTGAATATCTGCGCCGGCGCAATCTGGAACTGGCGCGCGCTGCACTGGATGGACGCGGACTGTCGGTCAAGGAAGCCGCCTATCTGGCGGGTTATTCCTCGGCCGCCAATTTTTCTACCGCCTATCGGCGGCATTTCGGCGAAAGCCCAAGCCAGACCGGTCGATGATCGCACCCCGCACCCATCATCTTTCCGTGTCCCCGGTCGTCACCCGAACCGGGCGGCGATACCGCATTCTTCGCGCCATACCGTCATCACCGCCGCCGTCCTCCGGCTTTCCGGTCCTTTATCTTCTGGATGGACAAGCGGCTTTCACCAGCCTGTCCGACGAATCGCTGGTCCAGACGCCCGGCCTTGCGCTGATCGGCATCGCTCATGACGACGACCGTCTTTTCGCCGTCCGGGAACGATGGCTGGATTACACGCCCGCCGGCAGACCGGACCGGGTCCTTCAGCCGGATGGTCCGCACGGCTCTGGAACGAGCCCCACCGGCGGAGCCGCCGCTTTTCTCCACACCTTGCGCGGCGAATTGCGCGACGAGGCGGAGCGGGGAATCGCTATCGATCCGAACCGGCGCAGCCTGTGGGGCCATTCGCTGGGCGGGCTTTTCGTGCTTTACGCGCTGTTCGCCGACCATGCCGCCTTCCACGGTCATATCCCGGTCAGCCCGTCCCTGTGGTGGGGCGGAACCATGATTCAGGCCCTTGAAACGGCTTGCCGCCCAACACCACCCCCTGCTCCCGTCCTGATCATGCTGGGTGACCGCGAACAGCGCCAAGACAGATCTTTTCCCGCGCCGGAAACCCTGGCCTTGATCGCGCGTCTGCGCGGCCGGTCCGACATCGCCGTCTCGGAGCGGCTCTTCACCGGAGCCGGGCACCGCGACGCGCTCGACGCCTCGCTGCCTTTCGCGCTGGCTTTCGCCGCCGGCCTCGATTCCCCTGCCGCTTGACGTCCCCATCCATGGGATGGGAAAACCCTTCCTGAAATAGTCAGAGACGGCGGATTCCAGGCGATGACGATGCGCGCATTTCGGATGGTGATGGCGATGATGACGGCAGGAGCGCTGCTGTCCGGCGGATCCGCGTTGGCGGGAGGGGCGCGCGCCCTGTTGATCGGCGGCGGCGAACCGGCCGGCCTGTTCCTGCCCGAAGCCGGCGCAGTCTGCCGAACCGTCAACAAGGAAACCAAGAAACACGATCTATCCTGCCTGATCCGCACCTCGGGCGGCTCTCAGGACAATATCGCCATGCTGCGCGCGGGCGAGACGCAACTGGCCGTGGCCCAGTCGCGCATGGCTGCCGACGCTGCCGCCGGACACGGGGTCTTCGCCACCGCCGGGGCCTTCCGCGACATGCGCGCCCTGTTCAGCCTGCATGGCGAGGCGATCGTCGCCCTGGTCAACCCTGAATCCGGCATCGAGGACACCGCCGGCCTGGCGGGAAAACGGGTCAGCTTAGGCCGCCCAGGCAGTTTCCAGCGTCTGATGGCCGAATCCTTCCTGACTTCGGAAGGCGTCCCCACATCGGAGCTGGGCACGGTCTTGGAGCTGGATGTCGAGCATCAGGCCGAAGCCTTGTGCACCCGAACCGTGGACGCCGCGTTTTTTTCGGGCATCCACCCGATGCGCGAAGTGGAACGCGCCATCAATCTGTGCGGTGCGGTACCGCTGATTCCCAACGAAGCGATGCTGGAACTTTACCTGGAAAAGAACCCCTTCTACGCGCGTCAGGATATCGCCGCCGGACTTTACGACGGCATGGATCTGCCGCTTCCGACCTTTGGCCCGCGCTCTTTGGTGGTCGCACGCGCCGATCTGCCCGAAAAGGACGCCTACGCCATCGTCAAAGCGGTGTTCGACAATCTAGGCGCGTTTCGCGCCATGCACCCCCTTCTGGCCCGGCTGGACAGGGAACAGATGGCAGGGGACGCCGCCGTGCTTGCGCGGCATGACGGTGCGCTCCGCTATTTCCGGGAAAACAACCTGCCCTGACCCATGACCGAACCGGCGGCGACCTAATTCTCCGGCAAGCCCTCGGGCGACAACCCCAGTCGGTCGAACAGCGAGCGATCCTGACCGAGCGTCGGATTGCCGCAGGTCAGAAGACGTTCGCCGCAGAACATCGAGTTGGCCCCGGCCAGGAAACATAAGGCCTGGGTCTCGTCGCTCATGCCTTGGCGCCCCGCCGACAGCCGGACATAGGAGGCGGGCATCAGAATGCGCGCCACCGCGATGGTGCGCACGAAATCGAACGGATCGGTCTCGGGCAGATTTTCAAGCGGCGTCCCCTCGACCCGGATCAAAAGGTTGATCGGCACGCTTTCGGGATGAACCGGCATATTGGCCAGGGCCTGCAACATCCGGGCACGATGATGCGTTTCTTCACCCATGCCGACGATACCGCCGCAGCACAGCTTGATCCCCGCCTTGCGGACATGATCCAGCGTCTCGAGCCGGTCGTCGATGGTCCGGGTGGTGATGATCTCGCCATAACGTTCCGGCGCGGTGTCGATATTGTGATTGTAGTAATCGAGCCCCGCCTCTTTCAGATCATGGGCTTGCTTGTCGTCAAGCAGCCCCAGGCTGGCGCAGGTTTCCAGACCCAGCGCCTTGACCTCTTCGACCATCCGCAGGACCTTGCCGAAATCGCGGCCAGGGCCGCGCCAGGCGGCGGCCATGCAAAAGCGGGTCGCGCCCGATTCCTTGGCAGCGCGGGCGGCGTCGACCACGGTTTCAAGCTCGGCCAGATCCTCGTCCTTGATCCCGGTATCGTAGCGGGCGCTTTGCGGACAATATTTGCAATCCTCGGGGCAACGGCCGGTCTTGATCGATAAAAGCCGGCTGATCTGAATCCGGTTCGGATCGAAATAGCGGCGCAATTCGGTCTGAGCCCGGAACAGAAGATCGTTGAACGGCGCTGCGAACAGCGCCTCGACCTCTTCTAAGCTCCAATCATGGCGGCATCCATCGGAGGATTCCGGGGAAACCGGCGCAGGGCGGGCAGCGAGAATGGCCTTGGTCATAGCGATCGTCTTTCCTTGATCATGAAGAACGGGCCCGATTCGGACGATGGTGCGATTTCGGTCCGCACGCTCCATAGCACCTTTGCATCCGCCTGGGGAATGCTTTAGGACGCGGAAAGGAAACAGCCGCGAGGGGGGAGACAAGGGCCGTGGACGATTTCGAGACGCTGTGGAAAGACCGCTTGGCCGATCTTGACGGGGACGGGCGGCTTCGGCGGTTGCGCCCTCTAGCACGCAAGGCCGATGGGCGGCTTCAAGCGGACGGACGAGCCCTGATCGATTTTTCCTCGAACGATTATTTGGGGCTGTCGCGTCACCCGGAACTGGTTCGCCGGGCGCGGGATTTCGCGCAGAAATACGGCGCGGGCGCAGGCGCATCCCGTCTGGTGACGGGTGAGTTGCCCCCCTTCGCCGCCATCGAGGCCAAACTGGCGGCGGGCAAGGGCGCGCCAGCTGCCTTGCTGTTCGTCTCGGGCTTCCAGGCCAATGCCTCGATCCTGCCCGCCTTGTTCGACCGGGCTGCCCTGAAGGCCGAGCCGGTGGTCTTCGCCGACCGGTTGAACCATGCCAGCTTGATTCAGGGCTGTCTGGCCGCCGGAATCCGCCAGTTGCGCTTCCGCCACAATGACCTCGGCCATCTCGAAGCGCTGCTGGAACGTCATGCCGGTTCGGGACGGCCGCTTTTCATCGTCACCGAGACGGTGTTTAGCATGGATGGCGACCGGGTCGATTTGCCCGCGCTGACGGCCCTGGCGGAACGGTTCGGCGCGTTTCTCTATCTGGACGAGGCCCACGCCACCGGCGTCTTCGGACCGGGCGGATTTGGGCTGGCTCATGGGCTGGCCGGTCCGCGCTGTCTGGTCATGGGCACCTTCAGCAAGGCGCTGGGCGGATTCGGCGCTTATGCCGCCTGCACGCCGGCGCTAAAGGATTATCTGATCAATCGCTGTCCGGGCCTGATCTACGCCACGGCTCTGCCACCGGCGGTCCTGGGCGCCATGGACGCGGCGCTCGATCTTCTGCCCGGACTGGACGCCGAACGCGCGCGAGTCCTGGCGCATGCCGCAAGCTTCCGCGAATCGATGGCGGCGGCAGGACTGGACACCGGCGCATCGACGACCCAAATCGTTCCGATCCTCCTCGGCGAGGAGAAACGCGCCCTGCGCGTCGCCCACGGTCTGGAAGAACAGGGATTTCTGGGCGTCGCGATCCGCCCGCCAACGGTGCCCGCCGGGCAGGCGCGTCTCCGGCTCGCTTTTTCGGCCCGCCATACCGAGGAGGAAGTCGCCACCCTGGCGCGCGCGCTCGGCGCGCTTGCGCGCGGTTAGCGACCTTTAAGGGGGGATGATGGACGCAACCGTTCTGCTGGTGCATGGCTGGGGACTGGACCCCGCCTTTTTCACGCCCCTAGCCGAAACGCTGGGCGGGATGCGAGTCTTGCGCCGGGGACCCGTCTTCGACGGAAGCATCGAACCAGCGCCCGCCTCTGGCCCGCTGGTGGCGGTAGGACACAGCCTCGGCCTGCTCTGGCTGCTGCATGAACGCCCCATGGCCTGGAACCGGCTGATCGCGATCAATGGGTTCACACGATTCTGCGCCGCAAGCGATTTCCCCGACGGCGTCCCGCCCCGCCTTTTGCGCCGCATGAGCGCGCGCCTTGCCGGCCACCCCGATCTTGTCCGCCGCGACTTCCTTGAACGATGCGGCCTGCCCGAAAACCGGCAGCCCGCCTGGAACGACGCCGACACGCCAACTCTGGCGGACGGGCTGCGCGCGCTCGAAGATTGGGACTGCCGGGACCGGGCGGAAAGGGTCGATCTGGTTCTGGCCGGACGCCAGGACCCGATCGTGCCGGCGGCCATGACATCGGCCTGCTTTCCTTCGACCCGCATCGAGTGGCAGGATGGCGGGCACCTTCTTCCTTTGACCGACCCCGGCTGGTGCGCCGAGAAAATCCGCCGGGTGGTGGAGACGCTGACATGACCGCGACCGCGCGCAAAGACCGGATTGCCCAGGCTTTCGGTTCGCATGCGAACGCCTATGATTCCGCCGCCAATGTCCAATGGCTGGTGGCGCAGAAATTGGCCGCCCGTATCGGGGAAACCGTACCGGCAGGCACTCCGCGCGTGCTGGAAATCGGCTGCGGCACCGGATTCCTGTCGATGCATCTGAAGACCCTTTATCCGAAAGGCGATCTGGTTCTGACCGACATCGCCCAATCCATGCTGGACCGCTGCCGCCAACGCGTCGGCGACGGCCCGACCTTTCTGGCCTTGGACGGCGAAACGCCTAAGGGAATCAAAGGCGGTTTCGATCTGATCGCTGCCAGCTTAGCGATTCAATGGTTCGTCGATCTTCCCGCCGGATTGCAGCGTTTGGCCGGGCTGCTCGCGCCGGGAGGGCGGTTGATGTTCGCCACGCTGGGGCGCGACACCTTCCGCGAATGGCGCGCCGCCCATGACCGGCATGGGCTGGATTGCGGCACTCCGGTCTATCCGGGAGCGGAAGATTTTCCCTGGCCGGACGGTTTTTCTCACCATCTGGAAGAAGACCGCATCCAGGAATCCTATGCCGACGGCGCAAGCTTCGTGCGCGCGCTGAAGACGCTGGGCGCCAGCGAACCCGCGCCGGGACACCGGCCCTTGTCGCCGGGCGCGTTTCGGCGGCTGCTGGCCTCGCTGGATGGCGGCTTTCCCGTCACCTATCACCTGCTTTACGGAGATATCGTCGCGCCATGAACGGCGTTTTCGTCACCGGCACCGATACCGGCGTCGGCAAGACTCTGGTGTCGGCCTGGCTGGTCGGACGCTGGCGGGCCGATTATTGGAAACCGGTTCAATCGGGCAGCATCGAAGGAACCGATTCGGATGCGATCACGCGGCTGGCTCCGGGCGCGGTCATCCATCCGCCGGCCTATGTCTTCAGGGCTCCGCTGTCGCCGGATCAGGCGGCGCGGTGCGAAAACGCCATAATCGATCTGGACCGCATCCGGCTTCCGGCGACACAGAATAGCCTGGTGGTGGAAGGCGCGGGCGGCGCGCTGGTCCCGTTGCGTGACGACGCGCTGATGGTCGATCTGATGGTCCATCTCGGCCTGCCGGTTCTGGTCGTGGCGCGTTCGGGACTGGGCACGATCAACCACACGCTGCTGACCCTGGAAGCGTTGCGCAACCGCGATCTCGTCATTCAGGGCGTGGTGATGAACGGTCCGCCCGAGCCTGAAAACCACGCCGCCATCGAACGGTTCGGCCGGGTGCGCGTTCTGGCCGAACTGCCCAGCCTGCCCGACGCCTTCGATCTATCCTCTCTTCCCCAACCCGGATGGCAGCCATGACCGACGATATCCTGGAACTCGACCGCCGCCATGTCTGGCGGCCCTTCACCCAGGAAAAGACCGCGCCGCCGCCGCTGGTCGCCGTCGGCGGCGACGGCGCTTACATCCAGGCCGCCGATGGGAGGCGCTATCTCGATCTGGCCTCGTCCTGGTGGGTCAATCTGCACGGCCACGCCCATCCCGCCATCGTCGCCGCGATCGCCGAACAGGCCGGACGTCTGGAACAGGTGATCTTCGCCGATTTCACCCATGCTCCGGCGGCAAAGCTGGCGGCAAGGCTGGCCGGATCGCTGCCCGGCGATCTCGACCGGGTATTCTATTCGGACGACGGATCGACCGCCGTCGAAGCCGCGTTGAAAATGGCGCTGCAATATTTCGCCAATCGAGGCGAAGCCCGGCGCACGCGGCTGATCGCCTTTGAAGGCGCTTATCACGGCGACACCGTGGGCGCGATGTCGGTGGGCCAATCCTCGGGCTTTTTCCGCGCCTGGAACGGACTGCTGTTCCCGGTCGCCACGGTTCCCTTCGCCGAAGACTGGATCGGCGTGGAGGATGTCGAGGCGCACGAAACGGCGGCCCTGTCGCGGTTGGAAGCGCTGCTGGAAGGCGGCGACGTCGCGGCGATGATCGTCGAGCCCCTGATCCAGGGCGCGATCGGCATGCGCATGTGCCGGCCCGAATTCCTGCGCGCGGTGGCGGAGCGAGTCCAAGCAGCCGGCGCGCTGCTGATTTTCGACGAGGTGATGACCGGTTTCGGCCGCACCGGTTCGCTTTTCGCCTGCGTCAAGGCCGGCATTCAGCCCGATTTCGTCTGCCTGTCCAAAGGATTGACCGGCGGGTTCCTGCCCATGGGCGCGACCGTGGCGCGCGAGCCTATCCATCAGGCTTTCCTGGGCGAAACGCTGGACCGCGCCTTTCTGCACGGCCATTCCTACACCGCCAATCCTTTGGGTTGCGCCGCCGGACTGGCCTCGCTCGATCTGCTGGAAAGCGAGGACTGCCAGGCGCGCCGCGCCGCCATCGAAGCCATCCACCGCGAACGCATCGGCGCGGTCAAGGGCGTCAAGCCGCGCGTAACCGGCACCATCGCCGCCATCGATCTGGGCGAGCCCGGTTATGACTCGAAGATCGCCCCGGTGCTCAAGGCGCATTTCCTGGCCCAAGGCATGCTGCTGCGCCCCTTGGGGCCGGTCGCCTATTTCCTGCCGCCTTATTGCATCGCCCCCGCCGACCTGCATCGCGCCTGGGACCTGCTGGCGGACTGGTCCGCCCGCCTTTAGCTGTGGCGCGGCGCGGGCTTTGGCGTTAAAGAGTGAAGCATAATAATCCCAACCGGATCCCGAAACGATGAGCGGCGAAAGAACCCTTGAGAATCTGCGTCAGGAAATCGATCAGGTCGATGAGATGCTGCATGAACTGATCATGCGGCGCAGCGCCCTGGCCGAACAGATACGCCAGGCCAAGGACGGCGCCGCGACCGACCTGCTCTGTCCCGGCCGCGAGGCCGAAATCATGCGCAGCCTGATCGCCCGCCATCGGGGACGCTTTCCCCGGCGCGCCTTGATCCGCATCTGGCGCGAAATTCTGGGCGCCATGGTCGGCCTGCAGGGCAAATTCTCGGGCGCGGTGTTCATGCCCGAACGCGGCGCGGGCTATCTCGAACTGGCGCGGATGACCTATGGCAGCAACACGCCGATGACCTCCTTCCGCTCGGCCGGCCAGGTGGTGCATACCGTCGCCGAAGGCAGCGCCACGATCGGCATCCTGCCCATGCCCGGTCTTGAAAGCGAATCGGTGGAGCATTGGTGGGTCAGCCTGATGGGCGACAGCCCCGATCTGCCGCGCATCATCGGCCGTCTGCCCATCGCCCCGGATGACAGCGGCGAAGAGACGCAAGCCCTGGTAATCGGCCACGCCCGGATCGAGGCGACCGGCTTCGACCGATCCTGGATGGCCGTGGAAACCCATCCCGACATCAGCCGGGGCCGCTTGCGTTCGGCCCTGAACGCAGCGGGGTTGGAGCCGACCAATTTCGTCGATACGCTGAGAACCGAGGACGTTTGGCTGCATCTGGTCGAGATCGCCGGCATGCTGACCCCGGACGACCGCCGGCTGGTCCGGTTGTGCCAGACCCGCGATCCGGTGATGCGCGCGGTGGTGCTGGGCAGCCATCCTGTGCCTTTCCCGTCCGAGGATCTGTCCGAATAGGGTCTTCCCGCCTCGTTTTTTCCAAGAACATCCAGATGAACTGGCCGCCCCATGACACTGACACCCCGTCCCGGCATTCTTGATCTCGTCCCCTATAAGGGCGGCGAATCCGAACTGGCCGGCTTCAAGACCGTGATCAAGCTCGCCTCCAACGAAGGCGCTTTGGGCCCCAGCCCCAAGGCCATCGCCGCGTTGCAAGAAATGGCCGGGTCCATGCACCGCTATCCCGACGGCGGCGCCACCCGGTTGCGCCAGACGCTGGGAGCGCGTTTCGGGCTCGATCCCGAACGCATCGTCTGCGGCGCGGGTTCGGACGAGCTTTTGCACCTGTTGGCCCAGGCCTATGCCGGTCCGGGGAACGAAGTTCTTTATTCGCGCTACGGCTTCCTGATCTATCCCATCGCCGCCACCGCTTGCGGCGCCAAGCCGGTCATCGCCGAGGAAGAAAACCTGACCGCCTCGGTCGACAACCTGCTGGCCAAGGTCAATGAACGGACGCGCGTCCTGTTCCTGGCCAATCCCAACAACCCCACCGGCACCTATCTGCCGGCGGCGGAGGTCAAGCGGCTTCGGGACAATCTGCCCGATCACGTGCTGCTGGTCATCGACGCGGCCTATGCCGAATATGCCGGACGCGGGGATTACACCCCCGGCGCGGAACTGGTCGAGACGTCCAAGAATGTCGTGATGACGCGGACCTTCTCGAAGATCTACGCCATGGGCGGCTTGCGTCTGGGCTGGGCCTATTGCTCGGCGGAGGTCGCCGACGTGCTGAACCGGCTGCGCGGACCGTTCAACGTTTCCTCGGCGGCGCTGGAAGCCGGCCGCGCCGCGATCGAAGACACCGATTTCGTCGAAGCGTCGCGGCGGCATAACGACGTCTGGCGCGCCTGGTTCGAGGCGGAAATGGTTCGTCTCGGCCTGTCCGTGACGCCCAGCGTCTGCAATTTCGTCCTGGTCCGCTTCCCCGACGAGCCCGCCCATAACGCCGCCGCCGCCGATGCCTATCTGCGCGGCAAGGGAATCATCGTGCGCGCCATGGCGTCCTATGGATTGCCGCATTCCCTGCGCGTCACCATCGGACGCGAAGACGAGATGAAGGCCCTGTCTTCGGCCCTGGCCGAATTCCTGGGGGCGTAATGGCCCCACCCTTCGCCAAGGCCGCCATTCTGGGGATCGGCCTGATCGGATCGTCCCTGGCCCGCCTTTTCCGCAAGGAAGGGCTGGCCGGACGGATCGTGACCTTTGATTCCAATCCCCTGCACCGGCAACGCGCGCTGGAACTGGGCATCGTCGACGATGCTCCCGGCGATCTGGCCGAAGCGGTCCGGAACGCCGATCTGGTCGTGGTCGCGGTGCCGATCGGAGCCTACGCCGCCCTGGCCGAGGCGATGGGCCCTCATCTCGCCCCCGGCGCCATCGTCACCGACGTCGGTTCGGTCAAGGGCACGGCTATCCGCGACCTGGCCCCCCACATCCCCGAAGGCGTCCATCTGGTGCCGGGCCACCCCATCGCCGGAACCGAGTTCTCAGGTCCCGAAGCGGGCTTCGCGGAATTGTTCGAGGGCCGCTGGTGCATCCTGACCCCGCCCGAAAGCGCCGACGAAGCGGCGGTTGCCGCCATTTCAGCGCTGTGGACGAAAGCCGGCAGCATGATCGAGATCATGGACCCGGCCACCCATGACCGCGTCCTGGCCATCACCTCGCATCTGCCGCATCTGATCGCCTACACCATCGTCGGCACAGCCACCGATCTTGAAGGGGCCATGCAGCAGAATGTGGTGAAATTCTCGGCGTCGGGCTTCCGCGATTTCACCCGTATCGCCGCATCGGACCCGGTGATGTGGCGCGATATCTTCCTCAACAACCAGGAAGCGGTGCTGGAGGTGATCCAGCGCTTCACCGAGGATCTGACCGCCCTGCAACGGGCCATCCGCTGGGGCGAAGGCGACAAGCTGCTCGATCTGTTCTCGCGCACCCGCGCCATCCGCCGTTCGATCATCGACGCCAAACAGGCTTGAAAATCCGTTTTTAGAAATCATGTTGGCGAAACGGCGTCAGCCGAGCGCCGAAGCCGGCATATCGAACGGATTTTTTTGAGGACCGAGCCGGGGAGGCCGGTCAGCCGACGGGGGGCAAATCCTTTGCCGCGGCAGTGATGATGTCGGCGAATTCGCGCAGGAAAACCGATCCCTTGACCGTCCGCTGCACGATCACGCTGCGGCGGTCGGCTTCGTCTGTCTTGCGCTTGACCAGGCCGTAATCGCCCAGCCGGTCGAGCGCGCGGGTAATTGCCGGTTTCGAGACATTGAGGGTCGCGGCCAGACCGCGCACGGTATGCGGCGACGGCGTGAGATAGACGGTCAGCAGCAGCGCCATCTGGCGCGCCGACAAGTCGGGCGCCTCCCTGCGCACGCTTTCGACGATGGCGCCGCGCCACAGATCGAGGGCCTGAACAGGCTTAAGGTCGACGCTCATGATTCCCCGGCATAATCCTTCGAGGGAAGGTACCCGAGCGGGGCGTCGGCGGCAATCCTCATCAGAGCCGCCCGCCCGCAATCAGGTCGAACAGCGCGCGGATCGCCATCGCCTCGCCGCCTTCCGGCCGTCCCGGCCGGGCGGTCTGGTTCCAGCCGAAGATGTCCAGATGCAGCCAAGGCGTCGTCGCCGGCACGAATTCGGCCAGGAACAGCGCCGCCGTGACCGCGCCGGCAAAGGCGCTGTCGGGGGCGTTGTTGATGTCGGCGACCGGACTGTCCAGCATACGCCGATAGGGCCGCCACAGAGGCAGCCGCCAAAGCGGGTCGCGCCGTGCGCGGGACGCCGCCAGCAAGGCTTCGGCCCAGTCGTCGTGGGTCGAGAACAAAGCCGGCAGTTCGGGCCCAAGCGCGGTGCGCGCCGCCCCGGTCAGGGTCGCCATATCCACCAGCAAAGCGGGATTCTCACTCCCGGCTTCCGCCAGGCAATCGGCGAGAACGAGCCGTCCCTCGGCGTCGGTGTTGCCGATTTCAACCGACAATCCCTTGCGGCTGCGTAAGATGTCGAGCGGACGGAAGGACGAGCCGGACACGGCGTTCTCGACCGCCGGGATCAGGACCCGAAGCCGTACAGGCAAGGCGGCGTCCATGATCATCATCGCCAGCCCCAGGACATGGGCTGCGCCGCCCATATCCTTTTTCATCGCCTTCATGTTGGCGGCGCCCTTGATGTCGAGACCGCCGGAATCAAAGCAAACCCCCTTGCCCACCAACGTGACCCGAGGCTTCGTCTCGTCGCCCCAGCGCAGATCGATCAGACGCGGCACACGCGACGAAGCCCGTCCAACCGCATGGATCAAGGGATAGTTCTCGCGCAAGAGCGCGTCGCCGACGATCGTGCGGACCTTGGCCCCATAGGATCGGGCTAGATCCTCGGCGGCCAAGGCCAAATCCTCGGGCCCCATGTCGCTGGCCGGCGTATTGATGAGATCGCGCACCAGGGTGATGGCGCGGACGCTGCGCCCGACCGCCCCGCGATCAATCCGCCCGGGCCAGACCAGACGGGCTCTGTCGCATTCCTCGCCGGAAGCGCTTTTATAGCGGTCGAACCGGTAACCGGCCAACGCCCAGGATTGAACCGCCCACGCAGCCTGTTCCTTTTCCAGCGCGCCATCCAGACGATAGGCACCCGGGGGCAGCCGTTCCGCCAGAGCGGCCCAGCACCAGAGATCGTCGGGATCGGGAATGAAGATCGCGCTGCCGGGCGCGCCATCAGAACCGGGCAACAGACAGGACCGTCCCAAGGCCGGTTCGAAACCGTTGCCGTCAAGCCAGCTTTGGATCAACGCCGGCTGTTCCGCCCGCCATGCGGCATAGCCGTCGCGGGACAGAACGCGCAAGGGCCGCGCATCGCTTTCTTCTTCCACGATCAGATGCAGGGGCATCGCGCCAATCCTTCTTTTTTCCGGACGAAAAACGTGTCGCGCGCACCGGGGGCGGACCGGCGATCCTCTCCGGCGCAACGAACTCTTCGAAGCGTCTCCCAGGCGGACTGATATAGCGCCACGAAGGACGGTTTGTACATGGAAAGCGGGCGGCGGGTTCGTCCGGCACGGTTCCTGCTTGCCCTCGCTGCCCCGGGCACAGCATACTCCCGGGCGCGCCATCGGGCCCAACACAGCGGAACGCGGCGCATCCCCATCGACAGGATAAACCGATGACCGCCCTACCGTCTTCCGCATCGCCCGACGCCGCCCAGGCCGATATCGATTCGGCGCGGCGCACCCTGACCGCCGAAGCCGACGGCCTCGTGGCCCTGGCCCGCGGGCTGGACGGGAAATTCCATCGCGCGGTCGAATTGCTGAACGTCGCCGATGGCGGGCGCATCGTCGTCACCGGCATGGGCAAGAGCGGCCATGTCGGACGCAAGATTGCCGCCACCCTGGCTTCGACCGGCTCGCCTTCGACCTATGTCCATCCCGCCGAGGCCAGCCACGGCGATCTGGGCATGATCACCCAGCACGACACCATCCTCGCTTTGTCCAATTCCGGCGAAACGCCCGAACTGAACGACATCATCGCCTATTCGCGCCGTTTCGCCCTGCCTCTGGTCGCAATCACCAGCCGCGCCGAAAGCACCCTGGCCCAGGCCGCCGACGTCGCCCTCGTCCTGCCCGATGTCGGCGAAGCATGTCCTCTGGGTCTCGCTCCGACCACCTCGACCACGCTCAGCATGGCGATGGGCGATGCGCTGGCGGTCGCGCTGCTGG
>JAYFRE010000138.1:0-21962 GCA_034926235.1 Rhodospirillaceae bacterium | reverse complement strand
CAGGTATCGATCGCAGCACCCAGGGTCGGGGCGTGCACGGTCTTGGTGTCGCGGTGGATCAGACCGGCATGGTCCAATTCGCCCCGGATGCCGAAGACGCCGCCGGCGCGATGCACATCTTCGACATGCACGCTGGCGATGCTGGGGGCGACCTTGCACAAATGCGGCACATGGCGCGACAGACGGTCGATGTCGGTCATGGTGAAATCGACCCCCGCCTCGGCGGCGGCGGCCAGAAGATGCAGGACCGTGTTGGTCGATCCGCCCATGGCGATGTCCAGCGTCATCGCGTTCTCGAACGCCTCGAAGGTGGCGATGGAGCGCGGCAGGACCGAGGAATCATTGCCTTCGTAATAGCGCTTGGCCAGGCTCACGGCCAGGCGTCCGGCTTCCAAGAACAGCTCGCGCCGGTCGGCATGGGTCGCCACCAGCGTGCCGTTGCCGGGCAGGGACAGGCCCAGCGCCTCGGTCAGACAGTTCATCGCATTGGCGGTGAACATGCCCGTGCAGGACCCGCAGGTCGGGCAGGAGGACCGTTCATATTCCGCCGCTTCCTCGTCGGTGACGTTATCGTCGGCGGCGGCGATCATGGCGTCGATCAGATCGACCGCGATGGTTTCGCCGCGCAGCTTGACCTTGCCCGCTTCCATCGGTCCGCCCGAGACGAACACCGACGGGATGTTCAGCCGCAGCGCCGCCATCATCATGCCGGGCGTGATTTTGTCGCAGTTCGAGATGCAGACCATCGCGTCGGCGCAATGGGCGTTGACCATGTATTCGACCGAATCAGCGATCACTTCGCGGCTGGGCAGCGAATAAAGCATGCCCGAATGGCCCATGGCGATGCCGTCATCGATGGCGATGGTGTTGAATTCCTTGGCGACGCCGCCCGCCTTTTCGATTTCGCGAGCGACCATCTGTCCCAGATCCTTAAGATGGACATGGCCCGGCACGAATTGCGTAAAGGAATTGACCACGGCGATAATCGGCTTGCCGAAATCGCCATCCTTCATGCCGGTCGCGCGCCACAATCCGCGGGCGCCGGCCATGTTGCGGCCATGTGTGGACGTACGTGAACGATAGTCAGGCATCGTTGGGAATCCTTTAAAAATATTTTGCCGGAATCAGAAACCGAGAATAGCGGGACTATGCCCGCTTGGAAAGGGAGACGCTATCCGATCGGTTTCTTGGCGATGCTACGAAGGGGTGGATACCGGCGGGGGAATTTGTGTTTTCGCTGTTTCCGCTTTTGCGTTCATGTCGGGCAGGAACCAGGCCAGCAGTCCCAAAAGCGGCAGGTAGCTGCAAAGCTGATAGGCGAAGCCGATCGAGGTGTGGTCGGCCAGCACGCCCAGCAGCGCGGCGCCCAGTCCGCCGATGCCGAAACTGAGCCCGAAGAACAGCCCCGCGACCATACCCACCCGCCCGGGCAGCAATTCCTGGCCATAGACGACGATGGACGAAAAGGACGCACCCATGATCAGCCCGATGACCACCGTCAGGATGATGGTGGCGGCAAGGCCGGCATAAGGCAGGGCCAGGGTGAAGGGCAGCGCGCCCAGGATCGAGAACCAGATCACATATTTCCGGCCCATGCGGTCGCCCAGCGGTCCGCCGAAAAAGGTGCTGACCGCAACCGCGCCCAGAAAGACGAACAGGCAGATCTGAGCGGTGAAGACTTCGAGATGGAAGGTCTCGATCAAATAGAAGGTGTAATAGCTGGACAGGCTGACCGTGTAGATGTTCTTCGAAAGCATCAGGGCCAGCAGCACCGACAAAGCGATGATCGTGCGCCGCTTTTCGATCGGCGGCGCGGCCGCGCGGACGCCGCCGGCGGGCGCGCCGTGGCGGCGGTACCAGCCCGACACCCGCCACAGGACCAGGCTGGCGGTCAGCGCCACCAGCGAGAACCAGGCCACCCCGGCCTGGCCGCGCCCGATCAAGACGATGGCAGCCAGAAGCGGGCCCAGCGCCTGGCCGAGATTGCCGCCGACCTGGAAGATCGATTGGGCCAGCCCGTAACGTCCGCCCGAAGCCAGCCGGGCCACGCGCGACGATTCAGGGTGGAACACCGCCGATCCGGTGCCGATCAGCATCGCCGCCACCAGCAGGAGCGGGTAGGAATCGGCGCGGGCGAGCAGCAGCAGACCGACGAAGGTGAACCCCATGCCCAGCGGCAGCGAACGGTAGAGCGGGCGGCGGTCGGTGAACAGGCCGATCGCCGGTTGCAGCAGCGAGGCGGTGATCTGGAACGCCAGCGTGATCATGCCGATCTGGGTGAAATTGAGCGCGTAGTTCTCTTTCAGGACCGGGTAAAGAGCGAGCAGCAGCGACTGGTTGGTGTCGTTCAGCATATGACACAGCCCCAGCGCGATCAGGATCGCGAAGCTGGTCTGGGTGGCGGGCGCCTTGGAGTCCATGGGACCGATTCCTTGTTTCGGCCGCCTAATCTTTCGCGGTCGTTTCGGTCCGGCGCGCGCAAGGGGCGAGGTGGCGACCCCAGCAGGATTCGAACCTGCGACCTACCGCTTAGAAGGCGGTTGCTCTATCCAACTGAGCTATGGGGCCTTGTCTTTATGACAGGGGGCTTCATGAGGCATGAAGCACAGCTCTGTCAACTGCGTCTGTCGGGGGCGAAGGCGTCGGCATAGCTTTTTGGATGGAACGGCGCTTGTTCGGGCTCGTCGAGCACCGTGGCGCTCCATCCCTGCCGGCGCACAAAGGCCAGCGCCGTCTCGCGGCTGGGAAAGCGCAGCGCGAGCGGGCGGCGGGTGTCGGCGGAACCGTTCCAACCCATCAGCGGGTCGGGTTCGGGCCGGCTGGAGGGCTCAAAGGACAGGACCCAGTCTTTCGTCTTGGCGCGTCCTGATTGCGTGGCGCTTTTGGTCGGGCGGCGGATAATGACGTCAGGCATCGTCTTCCTCCCAGATTTTAAGGAACCGCGCGGGGCCAGCCCCATCGGCCGAAAAAACCTGCGCCGGACGATCAGGGGGCCTTGGTCGGGGCGAGAGGATTCGAACCTCCGGCATCTAGCTCCCAAAGCTAGCGCTCTACCAGGCTGAGCTACGCCCCGTGCCGCAGAGTTCTAGGGGGTTCAGGACAATTTGGCAAGGGGAGCGAACGGGGCGAAACGGAGAGCGGCATGAGTTGGCGCGTCCGCAAACGTCCGTTGTTATCGCGCTAAAGGCGTTGCCGTTTGCCGAAGACACACCAGATGCAATGCACTACCATGGGTTTGCGAGGGAGGCAGAAATTGAATATGCCGCCTCCTTGGTTATGGGGATGGGGGCATTCCAAGTGGGTGGCTTTTCGAGGGCAGAATGCCCAGCAGCGGTGCCTCGATTCTATAAATTTTTGAGGCTTCGACTGTGAAAAAAATATTAATAAATATTATATGCGGATTCGTTCCAAACCGGAATCTTAGAAGAATTATTAGAAATTTCGCAAATAACAGGAGGTGGAATTTTAAAAAAAATACCATAAATTTGGGGAAACACTCATATATAGGCAGTGGCTATGCATGTGCCCATGAAGAAACCAGAGTAGGAAAATTTTGTAGTATTGCAGTTAATGTTGCGATCGGGGTTTCTCACCACCAATTATATTTATTGACGACATTTCCTATTGAGATTATGGGAAAAGTCGCTGAAAATATGAAATATAAGCAACAGTGGCGTGGATGTTGGAAGGGTAATCTTCCGGTTACCGTTGGCAACGATGTTTGGATTGGTCGGGGCGTTACCATTCTAAACGGAATAACCATTGGTGATGGCTGCGTTATCGGGGCTGGGGCTATTGTCACTCATGACGTTCCCCCATATGCTGTTGTTGCTGGTTCTCCAGCAAGGATAATAAAATACAGATTTTCTCAAGAAATAATTAATGATTTATTGCATTTAAAATGGTGGGATCTCCCGGATGAAACTATCGTTGATCTGCCGTTTCATGATGTAAATGCGTGTATTGTAGAACTTAAAAAGATAAGAGCCTGACAGGCTATCCTCTACTCGTTGGTTTCCCTTGTGGATTGTGGGCTTGCTGGAAGCAACGTCGCGCCGGAATGCCCAGTTCCCTGATCGGCGACCTTTGGTGAGAGGCTGTTTGATAATTCGGCTTCGGTGGTCGTTTAGCGGGGTTTTCTGTCCTGCTGGACAGCGATTCGAAGCCGCGATCCACCACTCTGTATCCTCCTTATCCCCTGAAAAAACCGCTTGCTCCTCTAGCCGCTAGAGGAAGTAGGGATGGTTTTGTCGAAAAGGATCCGAGGAGTTTCCGATGGGACATGGGATGGAACCGGCCGGGTGCTGCGGTGGGGGGCGGTGCTGCGGCGCTGATGCAAGCAAGGCTGGCGATTCGCATGGGCATGACGGGCATGGCCACGACCATGGTTTCGAGGGCGGGCCGTGGTGGCGGTCGGGCAGGGGGCGGCTGACCATCGCCGCCGGTCTGGCCTTGGTCGCCGCCTGGGGGCTGGGCATGCTGGTTCCGGTTTTCTCGGACTGGTTTTTCCTGGCCGCGATGCTGGTCGGGCTGACACCGATCGCCCGCAACGCCGCTCTTTCCGCGCGGGCCGGGTCGCCTTTCACCATCGAAAGTCTGATGACGATTTCAGCCGTCGGCGCGGCGATCATCGGCGCGAGCGAGGAAGCGGCGACGGTGGTGTTCCTGTTCCTGATCGGCGAGATGCTGGAAGGCGTGGCGGCGGGCCGGGCGCGCGCCAGCATCCAGGCTTTGACCGATCTGGTGCCGAAGACGGCGCTTTTGGATGAAGACGGCGTCGCGCGCGAGGTCCCCGCCGACAGTCTGGCGGTGGGCGCGGTCATTCTGGTGCGCCCGGGCGACCGCATCCCCGCCGATGGACTGATCCTGTCCGGCGACAGCGCCATCGACGAATCCCCCGTTACCGGCGAAAGCGTGCCGGTGGCCAAGGGCGCGGGGGCGTCCGTTTATGCGGGCACGGTCAATGGCGAGGCGCTGCTGCGCATCGAGGTCCGCGCCGCCGCCGCCGACAACACCATCGCCCGGGTCATTCGTCAGGTCGAGGAAGCCCAGGACTCCAAGGCTCCGACCGAACGCTTCATTGATCGTTTCGCGCGCTATTACACCCCCGGCGTTCTGGTCGCGGGCGCGCTGGTGGCGGTGGTGCCGCCGCTTTTCCTGGGCGGGGTGTGGATGGAATGGATCTATAAGGGGCTTGCCCTGCTTTTGATCGGCTGCCCCTGCGCGCTGGTGGTTTCGACCCCGGCGGCGATCGCGGCGGCGCTGTCGGCGGGCGCGCGGCGCGGCCTGCTGATGAAGGGCGGTGCGGTGCTGGAACGGTTGGGCCAGGTTGACGCGGTTGCTTTCGACAAGACCGGCACCTTGACGCGAGGCGAGCCCCAGGTCACCGACATCGTCGGCCTTGAGCGCGGGGAAGCCGAGGTGCTGCGGCTGTCGGCGGCGCTGGAAGCGGGATCGAACCATCCTTTCGCCCGTGCCATCCGCGCCCGCGCGGAAGCCGAAAGCGTTCAGCCGCCGCTGGCCGACGGCATCCGGGCGTTGGGTGGAAAAGGTGTCGGCGGAACCGTCGATGGCGAGGCGATCTTCTTAGGCTCGCCCCGCGCCGCCGGGGCGGTAACGCCGCTGGCCCCTGCGCTGATCGCGCGGATCGATGCGCTGAACGCCGCTGGCAAGACGGTTTCCGTGCTGCTGGCCGGCGGCGCGGTGGCCGGGTTGGTCGCCTTGCGCGACGAACCCCGCACCGATGCGGTCGCCGGATTGGCGGCGCTGGCGGCGGCCGGGGTGGAGACGGTGATGCTGACCGGCGACAATCGCGCCACCGCCGAGGCTATCGGCCATCAATTGGGTGTCGCGGTCCAGGCCGAATTGCTGCCCGAGGACAAGCGGCGCATCGTCGATGACATGAAGGGGCAGGGGCTGGTCGTCGCCCAGGTCGGCGACGGCATCAATGACGCGCCCGCTTTGGCCGCCGCCGATGTCGGCATCGCCATGGGCGGCGGGACGGACGTCGCCCTGGAAACGGCGGACGCCGCCATCTTGCATGGCCGCGTCGGCGATGTCGCCGACATGATCGCGCTGTCCCGGCGCGCCAAGGCCAATATCGGCCAGAACATCAGTATCGCGCTGGGGCTGAAGGGCGTGTTCCTGGTCACCACCATCGCCGGGATCACCGGGCTTTGGCCGGCGATTCTGGCCGATACCGGCGCTACGGTGCTGGTAACGATCAACGCCTTGCGTCTTTTGTCCCTAAAACGGTTCCGCGCCTAAGGGCGGAACCGGGCAGGACGGGAAACAGGGGCGGGCAATGGGTAAGAAGCGGGGCCGGCCCCGCGCCCCGTTGGGGGGGGCTAAAACCCCCAAACCCAAATTTATTTTATAAAAAACAAAGGGATGCCGGGGAATATGTCCCCGGCCAGAGGCATGAGACGGGTATCGCTTCGCGCAGGCGCAAGAAATCGGCCCAACCAGAAGCGCGGTCAGCGCTGACGGCGCAGCAGATCGCTGAGCAGGTTGGCCAGATGGGAGGATTCGTCCCAGAACGACCAGAACAGCCCGACGATGAGCAGTCCCAGCAGCGAGGCGAACCACAGGGCGTTGCTGGACAGGCGCAAGGCCGGTTCCTTGACGCGGCCCAAGAGCGCATATGCCATCGATGGATTCATGGTCTTAAACTTCCCCCGAAGTCCCAAAAAGAGACGGACCATAGCATGGTCTTTGAGCATCGTCATGATGCGCCCGCGCGGTCGCGCTATGAGCGGGGGGAATGGCGCAGCCGGCCATGCGCACATGCGAAAAGAAGCGCTGCCCCGATTTTTATCTCGGGGCGCGCCGTCGCAGCGGTGATGAGGGGGCGATCGTCAGGAGCGCCCCTTCGGTCGTCGATTTAAAAGTCTAGAAGCCTTCGCGTTCGACGCGCTTGCGCTCCAGCTTACGGGCGCGGCGCACGGCCTCGGCCTTTTCACGGGCACGCTTTTCCGAAGGCTTTTCGAAATTGCGGCGAAGTTTCATTTCGCGGAAGACGCCCTCGCGCTGCATTTTCTTCTTGAGGGCCTTCAGGGCTTGATCGACATTGTTGTCACGAACGAGAACCTGCACGTTGCCTCACCGCTCCTCTACGCATTAAAAAGAAAAGGCGGGGAGCAAAGGTCTGCGAGCCCCGCCAAAATCGGATCGAACGGCCAGTGCCGTCCGGAGAGCGCGTTACATAGCACAGGCTTTCCCGCGATGGAAGAGACAACACCAGGTTTTTCAGGGGAAATGGGGCAAGCTTTGCAACGGATTGCCCTTATGTCCGGATCGGGTGGGGCCGGAAGCTTTCCGCGGGCGGGCGTCAATCGCAATTCGAGGGTGTGGGCATGACCGACGAGCAGGGCGCAAACGACGATATCCGCGATCTTCTGGTCGAAAAGGCCTTGGCTCATGTTCCGTTCGAGGGCTGGAGCGCCGTGGCGCTGGCCGCTGCCGCCGAGGATGCAGGCATGCCTGCCGCCGTCGCCGCCGAGGCGTTTCCCGAAGGCGGGGTGGACGCCGCCGCGCATTTCGTCGATCTGATCAACCGGCGCATGGAACGGGCGGCGGAGCAAAACGCCGATCGGCTGGCGCCGATGCGCCCCTTGGAACGATTGGCCTGGCTGGTCCGCCACCGGCTGGAGCCTTGGAGCGGGGACAAGGAAGCCATCCGCCGTTCCGTCGCCTTGCTGGCCTTGCCCTGTCACGCTGTCCTGGCCGCCCATCTGGCTTGGGCCAGTTCGGACGCGCTGTGGCGCGCCGCAGGCGACCGCGCCCAGGATCTGGATTTCTACGCCAAGCGTATGGCCTTGTCGGCGGTCGCCGGATCGACCTTGTTTTTCTGGCTGAACGACGAGTCCGAGAATGAGGCCGATAGTTGGGCCTTTCTGGCGCGGCGGTTGGAGGATATGAACCGGCTGACCAATCTGCGCCGGGGGCTGGCTGCCTGGATGCCGGTTCGCCCGGGTGCTGGCAAGAAGCGTGGCCGCCATCGTTTCGGCATCCGCGAATAGCCGGACATCGGGCGGCAGCCCGGCCGTAAGGCGGGTCTGAACCCGCCGGCTATCAGGAAGACTGGCCCTGATCGGGCTGGGAGGGCGTCGTCTCGGCGGGCGGCGCGGCCCGGCGCGCGGCGGCGATGACGCGGCGCTGGCGGATCCAGTTGAACAGCGAAAAGCACAGGATGATCAGGACCAGTCCGCCCAGGACCAGGAATTTCGATTCGCCGACATAGGTTTCAAGCGCGCGGCCGATGAAATAGCCGCCCCAGGCGAAGGCGTTGGCCCATACCGTCGCCGCGATCAAATTCAGCACCAGGAATTTCAGCCGCGACACACCGGACATGCCGATGATGAAGGGGCTGACATTGCGCACGCCGTAGATGAAGCGGAAGGACAGGATGAACAGCGTTTCGTGCCGGTGCAGCAGGCGAAAGGCCCATTCGGTCTTTTTCGCCATGTTGGGCCAGCGCGTCAGCAGCGGCGTGCCGTATCGGCGCCCGATATAGAACCAGGTCTGATCGCCGCAGAAGCTGCCCAGCAGCGCGCAGGCGGCCAGCGTGATCACGGACATATTGACTTCGCCGCCCGAAATCAGCGCGCCGCCGATCAAAACGACCGTCTCACCTTCAAAAAAGGTGAACAGGACGATGATCAGATACACCAAGAATCCGTATTCGTTGGCGATATCGAGGATCATCTGTTCCAAGGGCTAAAATCCTTACGACCGGACCGAGCGGGGATGCTGCAGGAATGTCCGGGAAAGCCGGGTCAGCGTCAATCCCGGAATCGTGACGGTCTGCCCCGCTCCGGTCATGGCCGCGCGGCCGTTTTGTCTCGGTCCCCGCTCATGCGGGGGAAGAGGCGGTTGACATGGCCCATCTTGCGTCCCGGCCGGGCCAGGGCCTTGCCGTAAAGATGCAGCCGGGCGCCGGGATCGCGAAGCAGATCCGGCCATTGATCGACATCATCGCCGATCAGATTGGTCATGGTGGCGTCGAACAGCCGTTCGGGCGAGCCCAGCGGGACCCCGGCGACGGCGCGCACGAATTGCTCGAACTGGCTGGTGACGCAGGCGTCCATGGTCCAATGGCCGGAATTGTGTGGCCGGGGCGCGATCTCGTTGACCAGCAGGCGGTGGTCGCGGGTGACGAACATCTCGACCGCCAGCAGGCCGACAATGTTCAATTCCTGCGCGATGCGTCCGGCCATCGCCTGGGCTTCCTGCGCCAGGGACGGCACAATCGGGGCCGGGGCGATGGTTACGTCCAGGATGTTGTGGCGGTGCCGGTTTTCTACCGCGTCGAACGCCGCGATCTGGCCATCGACGCCGCGCGCCAGCACGACCGAGATTTCGCGTTCGAAATCGACCAGCCCCTCGAACACCGCCGGGGCATTGCCCAGAGCGGCGCGCGCGGCGGCGGCGTCCGCTTCGTTCCGGATCATGATCTGGCCCTTGCCGTCATAGCCGAAGCGGGCGGTTTTCAACAGGCCGGGCAGGCCGACATCGCCGATGGCGGCGGCCAGCTCCGCATCGCTTTCGACCCTGCGCCAGGGTGCGGTGGCGATGCCGATTCCGTTCAAGAACGCTTTTTCAAGTCGGCGGTCCTGCGAGATTTCCAGCGCGCGCCAGCCGGGCCGGACCGTGGTCCGCTCGCACAAAAGCTTCACGCTGGCGGCGGGGATGTTCTCGAATTCAAAGGTGACGGCATCCACCGCGTCGGCGAAAGCGGCCAGGGCGGTTTCGTCCTCATAGGCAGCGACCGTGGCCGCCGCCGATACCTGGGCGGCCGGCGAATCCGCCTCGGGACAGAAGATATGGCAGCGATAGCCCAGCCGCGCCGCCGCCAGGGCGGTCATGCGCCCAAGCTGGCCGCCGCCGATGATGCCGATGACGCCGCCGGGCGCTATCCTTTTTTCCCTATCAGCCGGCATGGGGGGCTTCGTCCACCGGCGTTTCGGCCACCGCTTCGGTCTGGCGGGCGCGCCAGTCTTGCAGCCGCCGGGATAAGGCTTCGTCCGACAGGGCCAGGATCGAGGCGGCGAAAAGGGCCGCGTTGATCGCACCCGAACGGCCGATGGCCAGCGTGCCCACCGGCACGCCGCCCGGCATCTGCACGATCGACAGCAGGCTGTCCATGCCGCTTAACGCCTTGCTTTCCACCGGCACGCCCAGCACCGGCAGATGGGTCATCGCTGCGGTCATGCCGGGTAAATGGGCAGCGCCCCCGGCGCCGGCGATGATGACCTTGAGCCCGCGCGCGGCGGCGCTTTCGGCGTAGCGATACAGCCGTTCGGGCGTACGGTGGGCGGACACGATCCGGGTCTCATAGGCGATGCCCAGCGCGTCGAGGGTTTGGGCGGCATGGTCCATGGTCGCCCAGTCGGACTGGCTGCCCATGATGATACCGATTTTGGCCTGGTTCATGATGGCGGTTCCCGCGCCTTCGTATCCTGTTGCGAGGAACGCGGCATTATAGGCGGCGTTGGCCTGAACGCAAGCGCATCCGGGGGGCTGTGCCCCGGCGGCGGCGAGGATTTTGGGCAGAGGTACGCGCTGTCTTTTTCGTGTAGCATGGCCGGAACAGGGCGGGCGGAAACAAGCGGAGGCGTGACGGATTTGAGCGCCGATATGGATATGGCCGGGCCAGCGCCGGTAGAGCCGGTCAGCGGGCTTGTGGTCCGCGAGCGCGCCAACCGCGAGCCGCCGCCGCGCGAACCGCCGCGTCCCCCGGTTTCCCCCGATCCCGGCCCGGGCGGAGAGGATGTGGTTGCGGACACCGCCGCCCGTCTGGCCGCCGAACCGGGTGTTGGCCGGCTGGGGACGTCTCCGGACGATTTTCTTCAGCTTTTGGCCGAAATCGAGCGCTTGCGCGGCGAGATCGACCTGGCCCGCCATCACATCGCCTGGTTGGAGGAACGCTGCGACCGCCACCCGGATGTGGCGGTGTCGAATCAGCATGCTTTTCTGCGCACGGTCGGGCTGCTGCTGCGTCAAAGCGGGACGTCGGGCGCTGCGCCCGGCATGCTGGCGGCGTTCCGGATCGACGGGATCGAGGCTTTGCGCCGCGCCCAGGGGGTGGCGGCGGGCGATGCGGTTCTGGACCAGCAGGCGCGCGTTCTGGCCGCCGGGCTGCGCCAGGGCGATCTTTTGGGGTATCGGGATGGCGGGCTGTTCCTGGTCGGGCTGTGTTTCATGGAAACCGGCGAGGCCAAGGATTGGGTCGCGCGTCTGGCCGCGGCGCTGGCCGGCGTGCCGGTGGACCGGCCGGAATGGCGGCGATTTCTGACCGTCGCGCCGGCGTTCCGGCCCTTGGATGCAAGCCAGACCCCCGACGCGCTGTTTGCCGAGGTCATGGCCGAGCTGGAAGGACGGGATTAGCGGGGTATCAAGGGGGGGGCGGAGCCGTTCAGGCGATGATGTTGGGAACCAGCGCGCTTTCCAGCATCGTGATCTGGTCCTTTAACGCCAGCTTGCGTTTTTTCATGCGCGTGATGTCGAGCTGAGCGAAGGGATGTTCCTCGATCATGTGGATGATGTCGTTGTCCAGAGCACGATGCGCCGCGCGCAACTGCTCCACCCTTCGCTTCATCTCGTCGAGAGTGTCGTTGTCGATCATGCCCGTAATCTATGTGGATAGCCGAATGGGAAGAGACTAGCAGAAACAGCGGGAAAACGGTATGTCCTGTTAGGGTCCGGGAAACGAATTCGAGGACGGAATGATGCTAAGCGTCAAACGAATCGGCGTGTTGACCAGCGGCGGAGACTGCGCCGGATTGAATACCGCGATCCGGGCGGTGGCGCAGCGGGCGATCCGTCATTACGGCTGGACCGTGCTGGGCATCAAGAACGGTACGCTGGGGTTGATGAACCGGCCGCTGGAAACGGTGGAGCTGACGCCCGACATCCTGGCCGGCGGCCTGTTCCGCATGGGCGGCACCATGCTGGGGACCACCAACCGCGGCGATCCTTTTGCCTATCCGATGCCTGACGGGTCGATCCGCGATCGTTCCGGCGATTTCGTCGAAGGCTTCCGCATGCTGGGGCTGGACGCGCTGATCGTCATCGGCGGCGACGGGTCGATGCATATCCTGAACAAATTGTGCCGCCAGGGGAACATCCCCATGGTCGGCATCCCCAAGACGATCGACAATGATGTCTACCGCACCGACGCCGCGATCGGCTTTTCCACCGCCGTCAGTGTCGTGGTCGAAGCGTTGGACCGGTTGCAGCCGACCGCCGCCAGCCATCACCGGGTGATGATCCTGGAAGTGATGGGCCGCAATTCCGGTTATATCGGCATGTATGGCGGTGTTGCCGGCGGGGCCGACGTGATCCTGATTCCGGAAATTCCCTACAGCATCGACGCCATCGTCGGGCGTATCCGGGAAATCCGGGCCGAAGGACGCAGCCACGCGCTGGTGGTGGTCGCCGAAGGCTGCCGGACCGAGGACGGGCAGACGATCACCCAGGCCCTGGCCGCCGCCGGCGGGCAGGGACGGCTGGGCGGCATCGGCCAATATCTGGCGGCCCGGCTGGAAGAGCAGGTCGATGCCGAGGTGCGGGTCACCGTGCTGGGCCATCTGCAACGCGGCGGCGAGCCGTCGAACCAGGATCGGCTGCTGGCGTCCAGCTTCGGCGTTCATGCCGTCGATCTGGTGGCGGAAGGGCAATTCGACCGCATGGTCGTCTGGCAGAACATGGATGTCAGCGACGTCGCTATCTCGAAGGTCGTGATCGGCGCGCGCAGCGTTTCGCGCGAGGACATGATGCTGCAAACCGCGCGCGGTCTTGGCATCTATGTCGGCGAATTGGGGTAACACAAGCGAAACGGCGTTTCGCGCCTGGGGAGCAGCGGTGATGGAAGAGATCGAATGGCGGGAAGAGCTGGAGGTCGGCCATCCCATGATCGATGCCGATCACCAGCGGCTGGTAATGATGATGAACACCTTGCTGGAAGCGGTCCTCGAAGACCGGGGCCAGGATGTTCTGGGTGAAATTCTGGACGGTCTGGTCGTCTATGCCCGCACCCATTTCGCGCGCGAAGAAAAAGAAATGCGCCTTCACCACTACCCCGACATGACCGCGCATATCCGCGAACATGCCCGTTTCATCCATGAAATCTCGGGCTTTCAGATCCGTTTCCGCGCCGGAGACACCGCCTTGTCGCTGGGGCTGATCCGGTTCCTGCGCGTCTGGCTGATCGATCATATCCTGACCGTGGACCGCAAGCTGGCCAATTACCTGCAGGACGGGGTCGGCGAGAAAGCCGCTCCCTAAAGCTTTTCCTTATCCTTAATCCGGGCTGATGCCGTCCCAGCGGTGCACCCGGCCTGAATCCAGCCCGAACAGATCGAGCGCGCGCCCGACGCTGGCCTCGACGATATCGGCGACCGTGGCCGGGCGGGCGTAAAAGGCCGGCACCGGCGGGGCGATGATCGCCCCCATCTCGGACAGGGCCAGCATGGTTCTGAGATGGCCGCTATGCAGCGGGGTTTCGCGCACCATCAGCAGCAAGGGACGGCGTTCCTTCAAGGTCACGTCGGCGGCGCGGGTCAACAGGCTGGCGGTCACGCCGGTCGCGATCTCGGACATGGTGCGCACCGAACAGGGGGCGACGATCATGCCCCGGGTGCGGAACGATCCCGATGAGGGCGGGGCGGCGATATCCTCGGGTTCGTGCACATGATCGGCCAGGGTGTAAAGATCGGACAGGGTCAGATCGGTTTCCTGCGTCAGGGTGATTTCGGCGGCGCGGCTGACGATCAGATGGCTGGTCACGCCCAACCGGCGCAGGGCGGACAGAAGGGCTGCGGCATAAGGAGCCCCCGACGCACCGCTTATCCCTACGATGATGGGCAAGTTCTCTGCTGACATAAAAGGGTCCTCGGACATATGATCGATGTCGGACACACCTTGCCGTGAGGAGGATAAAGCCATGAGCCTTGTCGATCGTGTTCAGGCGCTGAAAGAGAAGCACGCCGCTCTCGAAACCGCCATCGAAAACGAAAGCCGGCGCGCCTATGTGGATAGTGTTGCGGTCAAGGAACTGAAAATCCAGAAATTGGCCGTCAAGGATGAATTGGAACGCCTGACACGGCATTGATTGTCTGATCCGCCAGCCACCGGCTTTCCGGTCTGGGTCCGGAAGGCCGGTAGCGGTGCCTTCCGATGCGGACCGTCCTCCCGCCGGTTCGTCTTGTCCCCCTTTGATCTTTTCACGAACTCGTTTCCATCAGCCCGCCGCCCGGCGGGTTTTTCGCGACTCGTCCGCCTCGTTTCTTTCGCATGGCGCAATGGCGCGGTCGAGATGAGCGGCGATGGCGAAGAAACGGTCGCGCACGCCGGCGGTGAAGGGGTTGTCGCGTTCGATCGCCGCATAGACTTCCGGCGAATCGTCACGGACCATGGACACCGCTTCCATCAAGAGATCGAAGCTTTTCGTCGTCATCCGGGTGGGAAGAGGTTCCATCCGCACCAGCACCTTGGCGATCAAATGGGTCAGGCCCTGGACGGTCGCCGCCTCGCGGTCATGGGCTTCGGGCGTGGTCAGGATGACCTCCAGCCCCAGGGCCTTGCGCAGAAAGGCCGCGACACGGCCGGCACGCGATCCCCGCACCGGGCATAGCGCGATTTTCAAGCCCCGGACGCCGTTCCTGGCGCTTTGCGGCCCGAACAAAGGATGGGTGGCCAGGATATCCACATGACGGGGCAGGGTGCGTTCTAAAATCGCCGACGGCAGCACCTTGACCGAGCCGACATCCAGCACCAGCGCGCCCGGGCGCAAAATCGGCGCGATTGCCGTGGCGATGTCCTGCATCCGCCCGACCGGGGCGGCGATGATCACCACCGGACGGCGCGCGGCGGCGTCGAGCCCGACCAGCGGCACACCGAGCCGTTCCGCGTCCGCCTCCATCCCCGGAGCGGGATCATAGGCGCACAGCCGGAAATAAGGCGAGAGATGCGCCGCGATCAAACGTCCGAACGCGCCGAAACCGATCAGGCCGATATCGGGGAGGGGGGAGGGAAAAGAGTCGTCTGGCATGGTGTCCGAGCCTTTGATGCTTGGGCTGCGGGGCCAGAGGTTTTTTTGGAGAAGCATCCTTCGTCAACCGCTGGCCGGGCAGCGGTTGAACCATGACGAGGCATGGCGCCGCTAAATAAGCAGCGCGTAATACCATCCGGCAATGAAAGGTGCGGTCGTCATGCGAGATGACCTAATCCTTGGCCTGCACCCTGTCAAGCCCGCTTTTGCGTCCGGGATGGCCGGGCGGCGTCATTCGGCGGTCCAGCCGCCATCGATCATCAGCGAGCCGCCCGTGACCAGCGCCGAGGCGTCGGAAGCCAGATAGACGATCGCGCCCATGATGTCCTCTATTCTGCCGACCCGGCCCAGCTTGATCTTGGCAAACACCGATTCGGCGAATTTGGGATCGTCGAAAAAGGGCTTGGTCATCGGCGTTTCGATGAAGGTGGGGCAGATCGCGTTGACGCGGATGCCTTTGGGGCCAAGATCGATGGCCATCGCCTTGGTCAGGCCGATGATCGCATGTTTGGTGGCGCAATAGACCGAGCGCTGCGCACCGCCGACATGCCCCATCTGGGACGCCATATGGATGATGGAGCCGGGGCGGTCCGCCGCCGCCAGCTTGCGGGCCACCGCCTGGGCGACGAAAAAGGCCGCGCGGAGATTAAGTGCGCTGACATGGTCGAAATCCTCGACCGTCACATCCAGAAAATGGGCCGGCCGGTTGGTTCCGGCATTGTTGACCAGGATGTCGAACGGGGCCTGCGCCTCTAGCGCCGCCGCGGTCGCGGCAAGATCGGTGACATCCAGCGTCAAGGTGGCGGCGTGGCCGCCTTCGCTGCGGATGGCTTGGGCGACGGCCATGATTTCGTCTTCGGAGCGGGCGGCCAGCGTGACCTCCGCCCCTGCTTGCGCCAAGGCGGCGGCAGCACCCGTGCCGATGCCCCGCCCCGCGCCCGTCACCAGGGCGCGTTTGCCGGAGAGATCAAAGGATGGCGTGCGGGGAAGGATGATCGGCATGGGCGTTCTTTCGTCGGCAAAGGGGCAGATATTAAACCATGCGCCCGCGCCGGGACGAAGGAGCTTTGCCGTGATTGGGGGGCTGGCCGGTTCTTTGCGAAAAAAGCCGGTTCACTCGCCGGGTTGACCGTCGGTCAGGGAGAACAAAAGCGCCGCTACCCGTTTCCGGATCGTCATGGGAAGGGAGAGATAGCGCCGCAGCAGATCCAGCCCGTCCCCACGGACGAGAAGCGGGTCCTCGGCAGGGAAAAAGGGCGCCCGGCGGCCGTTCGGAAGGCCGTCGAAGAAAAAGGAAACCGGCACGCCCAGCGTGTTGGACAGACGGTACAGGGCCGGGGCCGATACGCGGTTGGCTCCATGTTCGTATTTCTGCACCTGCTGGAACGACAGCCCCAGCGCCGCGCCCAGATCGGTTTGATTCATTCCCAGCGACAGGCGGCGCTGGCGGATGCGCTTGCCGACATGAATGTCGACGGGATCGGGATCGGCTCTCCCGGTCGCACGGCGGCCCCTCCGGCGCGGGCTGCCGGATGCTGTCTGCTCGTCCATCGGCGGTTCTCCACATTGACAGGCTATGTTTGCGAGCGCCCTCGCAAACAGCCCCCTGAACCCACAGTCGGGGAGTTGGAAAACCGCCACAACAACGGCTCCTGTGGCCTTTAGCACGGGGTGCCTGGACATACGCCACAGGCTCCCCGACCCAAAGGGTCGAGGATTGATCTCGGCGCTCTGACGGCGGGCGCCAAACCGATTGTGGAGGGGTTTCCACACCCCAGGACGCGCGTGACGTCCCGGAATTCTTATAGCGGAACGGGGCCAAGGAGTCAGCAGCACCGGTGGCGGTTTTACACCCTCGGCGGCCGGCGGGAAAATGACGGGCGGTCCGGACCGGGACCGCTTAGTTCAGGCGCAGGAGATAGAAGCTATAGGCGAAGCAATCGCCGAAGCGTTCCTGGATGGCGATCTCGCGCTTGGCGGCGTCGATCGCCTGGGCAAGGGCGGGGTCGATCGCCGTGTCGTTCTCCAGCGCGGCGATGCGTTGGATCAGCGGCGCGTAATAGCCGTCCCACAAGGTGGCGCGGGGCAGGGTGAAGCTGTCGAAGACCGACAGGCCGGCCTGTTCGGCGGCGCGCCGGTAGCCGTCGGCATCGGCCATGGCGGGATAGACCTTGGCCCAGAAATCGCGCACCTCGGCCGGGGGGGAATCGGTCAGCCAGACGCGGTCGCTAAGGGCGATGACGCCCCGGGCGCGCAGCAAGGGGCCCCACAGTTTCAGCGATTTTGCCCAACCCAGGGCCTGGACGCCGCCTTCGGACCAGATCAGATCATAGGTGCCGGGACGGTCTTTCAGCCGGGCGGGGTCCTCAGAGCGGGGAGAGATGCGCACCGCCAGCCCGTCGGCCTTGGCTGCTGCCGCCAGCCGGTCGAGAAGATCGGACCGGGGATCGATGGCGGCGATGGGGCCGCGGAAGCGGCGCGCCAGCAGGATCGTCGAGCGGCCGGAACCGCATCCCAGATCCATCACCGTGGTCGGCTTGCGCAGCGGGGGCAGCCGGTTGATGGCTTCCTGCGTGCAGCAATCCGCGCCCACACTCTGGCGGGGCAGGTCAGCGTAAAGAGAGAGAAAAGCCGTGTCGAGCGCCAATCGTTTCGTCCATCCGCCCCGCTTGGAATCGATGATTTGGTGTAGCGGTTCGGCGCGGGCCTTGCCCGTGTCATTTCGCTTGGGCTGCCATGCCGGTCCCGCAAAAACGTAATGCTTGCCGTTCCGTCCGACCTTGATCTCAGGACTTTCTTGCGGGAAAACCGTCGATCATCTCCAATCTGCGCTTGGCGCGGGACGCTGTGTTTCCCATATGATCCCATTGGAACGGATGTTTTTTCAGGAGTTGCGACAACGATGAATGATATGGCGCTTGCGGACCAGACGCCCGCCTTGGAACTGGGGCCGATGCCGGAATGGGATTTGGGCGATCTGTACGCAGCCCCCGACGCGCCCGAGCTGGAACGCGATCTGGTCCGGGCGGACGCCGAGGCAAAGGCGTTCCAGCAGCGCTATCAGGGCCGTCTGGCGGAGTTGAGCGGCAAGGAACTGGGCGAGGCCATCGCCGCCTATGAGCGGATGAGCGAGATTCTGTCGCGGATCATGAGCTATGCCAGCCTGCGCTACGCCCAGAACATTTCCGATCCTGAGCGCGGGCGCTTCATGCAGGGGATGCAGGAGCGGGTGACGCCAATCACCACCCAGACCCTGTTCTTTACCCTGGAGCTGAACCGTATCGACGACGCCGTTCTGGCCCGCCAGCTCGAAGCGCCCGAGGCGGCCCATTACGCGCCCTGGCTGCGCGATCTGCGCGCCTTCCGCAACCACCAGCTTTCCGACGAGGCCGAGCGGCTGCTGCATGAGCGCGACGTGGTCGGGTCGTCGGCCTGGGTGCGTCTGTTCGAAGAAACCATCGCCGATCTGCGCTTCCCCGTGAATGGCAAGGACTTGACCTCGGCCGAGGCGCTGCATCTGTTGAGCGACAAGGACCGTTCGGTGCGCAAGGCCGCCGCCCTGTCGATCGGCGAGGTGCTGGCAAAGAACGGACGCATCTTCACCTTGGTCTACAACACCCTGATCAAGGAAAAGGAGATCGACGATAGCTGGCGTCACTATCCGCACCCGACCTCGGCCCGCAATCTGGCCAATCAGGTCGAGGACGAGGTGGTGGACGCGCTGTCGGCGGCGGTCCGGGACTCCTATCCCCGTTTGGCGCATCGCTATTACGCCTTGAAGGCGAAATGGCTGGGGTTGGAGGTGATGGAGCATTGGGACCGCAACGCGCCCCTGCCCGAGGACAGCGACCATCTGATCCCCTGGCCGGAAGCGCGGCGCATCGTGCTGGAAGCCTACCGCGCTTTTTCGCCCGACATGGCGGCGGTGGGCGAGGAATTCTTCCGCGGCGGCTGGATCGACGCTCCGGCCAAGCCGGGCAAGTCGCCGGGCGCGTTCGCGCACCCCTGCGTGCCGTCGGTGCACCCCTATCTGCTGCTGAACTATCTGGGCAAAAGCCGCGACGTGATGACGCTGGCCCACGAATTGGGCCATGGCGTGCATCAGGTTCTGGCCGGCAAGCAGGGATTGTTCCTGTCGGACACGCCGCTGACCCTGGCCGAAACCGCGTCGGTGTTCGGCGAGATGCTGACTTTCCGCGCTTTGCTGGACGGCGAGACCGACCCGGTGCGCCGGCGCGTGCTGCTGGCCTCGAAGGTCGAGGACATGCTGAATACCGTCGTGCGCCAGATCGCCTTCTACGAGTTCGAGAAGATCGTGCATGAGGAACGGCGCAAGGGCGAATTGTCGGCCGAGGATTTCGGCCGGGCCTGGATGCGGGTGCAGACCGAAAGCCTGGGGCCGATCTTCCATTTCGGCGCGGAATACAGCGCCTTTTGGAGCTACATCCCGCATTTCATCCACACGCCGTTCTATGTCTATGCCTATGCGTTCGGCGATTGCCTGGTCAATTCGCTCTACGACGTCTATCGCTCGGGCGCGCCGGACTTCCAGGCGAAATATCTGGACATGCTGCGTGCGGGCGGCACCTTGCGCCACAAGGAGCTGCTGGCCCCCTTTGGCCTCGACGCCTCGGACCCCGCCTTCTGGCGGCGCGGGCTGGACGTGGTCGCGGGCTTCATCGACGAATTGGAACGGATGGGCTGAGACAAGGGATGGGGGCTCCCTGGGCAGGGAGCCCCTCGATCCTGCTTGTCCGGTATTTCTTTTTGATTATTTCGTCCTCTCCCCTAAAAAGCGCCGTTTTGTAGGTTTCAGCCAGCTTTCATTGCCCTTTAATTCTGCTATCCTTTCGCCACTGAACGTACCGTTTCAGTCTCCGCGCCGTACCCGTTTCGGGTGATAGGCAGGAATGCTGGGTGTGCCATAAGGGTTGCGGACAGCGCCGTCCATCGGGGGGGCAGGCCCGCGCCACAGCGTCGATGGATGAAGATCAGGGGGGGGCATCATGCCGTCACCGTTCTACCCGCGCCGTCCGGGGTGCGCCTTGCGCGTATTGCCCGCTGTTTGGGCCGCGTTGAGCCTGGGCTTGCCAGCCCTTGCGGAAGCCGGCCAGACCATAAATATCACCGAAAACGTCAGCCATGATGTCTTCGGCAACGGCGATCCCGACGACAACGGCAAAGACAAGCGCCCAACACTGTCCTTTGCGGCCCCTAGCAGCAACACGATTACCGTCAGCAACGGCATGGTTACCGGGATTGCCTATGGCGGGTACAGCGGCGATTCCACCGCCGCCACGGGTAACAGCGTGACCGTCAGCGGCGGCACGGTTAGCGGGGGACTCTATGGCGGGTTTAGCGCGAATTCCGGCGCCGCCATGGGTAACAGCGTGACCGTCAGCGGCAGCGGTTCCTCCGTTACCGGGAGCGTCTATGGCGGGCTTAGCGATTCCGGCTCCGTCACGAACAACAGCATGACCGTCAGCGGCAGCGGTTCCGTCACCGGGCACGTCTATGGCGGGTGGAGCGGTTACGGCGTGGCCACGTGCAACAGCGCGACCATCAGCGGCAGCGGTTCCGTCACCGGGGACGTCTATGGCGGGTGGAGCGCTTTCGGCGCGGTCACGCACAACAGCGTGACCGTCAGCGGCAGCGGTTCCTCCGTCACCGGGGACGTCTATGGCGGGTTTAGCGGTACCGCCGCCGCCACGAACAACAGCGTGACCATCAGCGGCGGCTCGGTTAGCGGAGACGTCGCTGGCGGGTACAGCTCGCAGGGAGGAGCCACGGGCAACAGTGTGATCATCAGCGGCGGCAGGGTTGGCGGGAACGTCTATGGCGGGTACAGCTCGCAGGGGGGAGCCACGGGCAACACCGTGACCCTCAGCGGCGGCTCCGTCGGGGGGAGCGTCTATGGCAGTAGGGATGGGACAGCTGGCTTCGCCGGTAACACGCTCAATGTGACGGCGTCCGGCCTGACGGTGGGCGGGCTCGGCAATTTTCAAGATCTCAATTTCTACCTGCCTTCGGCCCTGCTCCGCGGCGGAACCATGCTGACCGTGACCGGCACAGCGGACCTGACGGACGTTGAGAGCAGATCTTCGACGGTCAATGTCGGCATTGCCGGATCGTCCTCGCATCTTGCCGTCGGTGACAAGGTCACGCTGATTAAGGCCGGGACGTTGATCACCGCGCCGGGGCTTAACAGCACCGCCAACGGCACCGGCATGCAGGGCGTGACGCTGGCCTACACCTTCGACCTGGACACCACCACCACAGCCAACGCCCTGACCGCGACGGTGACCTCGGGCGGATCCCGGGATGAAAGCAAGGCGCTGTCCGAAGGCGTGCTTGCCAGCGCGGCGCTGGTCAATCGGGGCGGCGACATGGCCGCCGGCGAGGCGATGGCCCAGGCGATGTCCGCAGGCAGCGGCGGCGGCTTCGGCGCGATGTCGGGCGGGTCGATGCGCTATAACAGCGGATCGCATTCCGACGTTTCCAGCATCTCGCTGGCCACCGGCTTTGCCAAAGGCTTCGAGCTGGATCAGGGGCAGGCGGTGCTGGGCGCGTTCCTGGAATATGGCAATGGCTCCTACGACGCCTACAACTCCTTTGCGACCGGCAAGAGCCATGGCTCGGGCGATCTGGATTATGTCGGCGTCGGCATGCTGGGGCGGATGGATTTCGCGCCCGAGGGACCGGGCCATGCCTATACCGAGGCCAGCCTGCGGCTGGGCCGGACGCACAATAAATATGACAATGCCGATCTGGGCGGCGGGATCGGGGCGCATTACAAAACCTCGCCCGCTTATTATGGTGGCCATATCGGGGCCGGCTATGTCTGGGACATCGCGCCCAAAACAGCGTTGGATCTGTCGGCCAAATATCTGGTCACCCACCAGAACGCCAG
>JAYFRE010000019.1:0-21932 GCA_034926235.1 Rhodospirillaceae bacterium | reverse complement strand
GTCCGTCCGCCCCGACATGAAGCGCTTCGGTCAGGATTTCGATGCCGCCGAAGCGGAATTCCGTGTAGTCGCGGGCAAAAGCGTCGTGATTGCCCGGTACAAAGATGACGCGGGTGCCCTTGCGCGCCTTGCGCAACAATTTCTGCACCACGTCGTTATGAGCCTGCGGCCAATACCAGGCTTTTTTCAGCCGCCAGCCATCGACGATGTCGCCAACCAGATAAAGGTAATCGGATTCGGTGTGTCTTAGAAAATCGAGCAGGAATTCGGCTTTGCAGCCGCGTGTTCCAAGATGGATGTCCGAAATCCATATGGACCTGTATCGGTCGATTCCGGTTGCGATATTCATTGCCTTAAGACATCCCCCTGTATCGAGGCATCGTCTGCTGGCATCTATAGATGAGGCAGGGGGATCATGGACATATATTTTGTGGTGTCGTTAGTATATTTCATGAAACTGACGCCACTTTGCAATGAAACCGTCACAGATTTATTCTGTCGGTCTTTCCAAGGTGTAGATGGCGGCTTCGCGGCTGGTGCGGTCCTCTAGTTCCAGCGAACAGGGAATGGTGTAGGAGCCCAGCCGGACCAGGCCGCTTCCGGGCAGATAGGCGCGGCCTGGATCGCCCAGGATTATGGTAGCACCTTTGTCCCGGCAACGTTTCAGCCAGGCGAGAACCCGTTTGGCCATCGGGCGTTCGTAACAGACATCGCCGGCGGCGATGATGTCCCAGGGCATGTCCGTCTGGTCCAGCACGTCGCCATCCAAAATGGTGACGGCGACGCCGTTGGCGGCGGCATTCAGGGCGATCGCTGCGTTGGCCATGGGGTCGATCTCGGCGGTTTCGACCTTGGCCGCACCGGCTTTGGCGGCGGCGATGGCGACCAGCCCCGATCCGGCGGCGAAATCCAGCACGGATTTACCGGCGACCCACCGAGGATTATCGAGCAGGAAGCGCGCCACGGCCTGACCGCCGGCCCAGGCAAAGGCCCAATAGGGCGGCGGCAGGTTGTGGCGGGTCAGAAAATCCTCGGTGGCCTGCCACATCGGCGTGATCTCGGTGGCGAGATGGAGCCGGATTTCAGGACAAGCGGGCGGCGCTTCAAGCGCAGTGTGGGCGGCGATGAAGGAGTCTGCGGGGCCTACCAAAGCCGGCCCGCAACGATGGCGGTCAATACCAGCCAGCCGAACCAACGATTCGAGCGGAAGCGGCGCAGGCAATTTCCCGGATGATCGATGTCGAGTGTGCGGATTTGCCAGAAAAGCTGGATCCCGGCCAGGGCGAGAATGGGATAAAAGACCCAGTGGAGTTCGGCCAGCGCGCCGGCGGCGGCGATGCCGGTCAGGGTCAGGGTATAGAAGCCGATCATCCATCCGGGCGTGGCGCTGCCCAGGCGCAGGGCGGAGGATTTAAGGCCGATCACCGCGTCGTCCTGCTTGTCCTGATGGGCATAGATGGTGTCATAGCCCAGGGTCCAGAAGAAGCCTGCCGCATACAGTGTCAAGGGGACGGCATTCAATCCGCCGGTGGCGGCCGCCCAGCCTAGAATGGCTCCCCAATTGAAGGTCAGCCCCAGCCAGGCCTGGGGCCAGTAGGTGACTCGTTTCATGAAGGGATAGGTAAAGACCAGCAGCAGCGAAACGGCTCCCAGTCCGATCGCCAGCGTGCCCAACTGCAACAGGATCAGCAGCCCCAGGAACAGCAGCAGAATCAGGAAAAGGGCGGCCTGGGTGGTGGATATTTCACCTGCCGGGATTGGCCGGTGGGTGGTGCGCTCGACGCGCCCGTCATAATCGCGGTCAACGATGTCGTTGAAAGTACAGCCGGCGCCGCGCATGACCACAGCACCCAGGGCGAACAGGATCATCAGCCGTAAATCCGGGCCGCCCTCGGTTGCGGCCATGGCGATGCTCCACCAACAGGGAAACAAAAGCAGCCATGTCCCGATAGGACGGTCGAGCCGCATCAGCCGCAGATAGGGGCGCGCCCCCGACGGCGAAAGACGATTGATCCAGCTGCCGACCGGAATGTCTCCCAGAAGGGTTCCTGTTTCTTTCATGGTGAACTACATTATGGCGGCTTAACAGGACTGCCTAGCCTAGAATGAACCTTCAGCCCAAACTGCGCTTGTTTGTCGATGACGCCCTGGCGGAAGGAGCCGTTTTGTCTCCATCGCCCGAACAGACGCATTATCTGCTCAATGTCATGCGCGCCGCTTCGGGCGAGAATGTGGCGCTGTTCAATGGCCGCGACGGCGAATGGCGCGCTTGCTTAAGGGTCGAGGGGCGCAAGAAAGCGTTCTGGGAGGTTTTGGCCCAGCTGCGGCCTCAGACAGCGGAACCCGATCTGTGGCTGCTGTTCGCTCCGGTCAAACGCCAACGGCTGGATCTGATCGTGGAAAAGGCGACCGAGTTGGGCGTTTCTGCGCTGCTGCCGGTCTGGACGCAAAACACGGCATCCTCGCGCGTCAACGAAGACCGGCTGCGCGCCACCGCCATCGAGGCCGCCGAACAATGCCGGCGTTTGTCGATCCCCGCGATCGAGGCGCCCCGTCCGCTGGAAACGGTCCTGGGGTCATGGCCGGACGGGCGGCGTCTGATCGTTTTGGACGAACGCGGCGGCGGTGCGCCGATCGGCGCGGTCTTGCCGCAATTGCCCCCCGGCCCGCTGGCGGTCCTGGTGGGGCCTGAAGGCGGTTTTTCCGCCGATGAAATAGACGGATTGTCCCGGCTTTCCTTCACGCAGAGTGTTGGGCTGGGGCCGAGAATCTTAAGGGCCGACACGGCGGTCGTCGCGGCGCTGGCCTGCTTGCAATCATCTTGCGGCGACTGGCGGGATTCTCCCGCCGGCCGGCACATCCCCCTGTCTGGCGCAAAGGACTGAACAGCCATGCCTGCATCGATTCCTCCGGCCAGCGAGCCCGTGACCGGAAAGGCCCAACTGGTCGATTATCTGGCCGGTGGTGGCAAACCGCGTTCGGATTGGCGGATCGGCACGGAACACGAAAAATTCGTTTTCCGCCTGGATGATCTGTCGCCGGTTCCCTATGAGGGCGAGGCCGGCATCGGGGCGGTGCTGAACGGGTTGGCCGCCTATGGCTGGGAGCCGGTGTTGGAGGCGGGGCAGGTCATCGCTTTGTCCAAGGGCCAGGCCAGCGTCACGCTGGAGCCGGGCGGGCAGCTCGAATTATCGGGCGCGCCGCTGGAAACGCTGCACCAGACCTGCGCCGAGGTGAACGAACATTTGACCCAGGCCAAGGCCGTCGGGGCGGCGCTGAAGGTCGGCTTCCTGGGCGTCGGATTCATCCCCAAGGCGCGGCGCGAGGACATCCCCTGGATGCCGAAGGGACGCTACGCGATCATGCGCCGCTACATGCCGACGCGGGGATCGCTGGGGCTCGACATGATGCTGCGCACCGCCACGGTGCAGGTCAATCTGGACTTTTCCGACGAGGCGGACATGATCCGGAAGTTCCGGGTCGCACTTGCCTTACAGCCGGTCGCCACCGCTTTGTGGGCCAGTTCCCCCTTTGTCGAAGGCAAGCCGTCGGGATTTTTGAGCACGCGCAGCCGGGTCTGGACCGATACCGATCCCGACCGCTGCGGCATCCTGCCCTGGGTCTTCCAACCCGGCATGGGATTTGAGCGCTATGTCGATTGGGTGCTCGATGTGCCGATGTATTTCGTCTACCGCGAGGGCCGTTATATCGATGCCGCTGGTCAGTCTTTCCGTGATTTCATGAATGGGCGCCTGCCGGCCTTGCCTGGTGAATGCCCCACTCTGGGCGATTGGGCGGATCATCTGACCACCGTATTTCCCGAAGTGCGGCTCAAGCGCTATCTGGAAATGCGCGGTGCGGATGGCGGACCCTGGCGGCGGCTTTGCGCGCTGCCGGCGTTCTGGACCGGGCTTTTATACGATCAGGGAGCGTTGGACGCCGCCTGGGACGAGATCAAGGACTGGACGGACGCGGAGCGGGCCTACCTGCGCGATGCGGTGCCGCGCACCGGTCTGGCGACGCCGTTTCGGTCGGAAAGTGTGCGCGAACTGGCGCTGCGCGTGCTCGACTGGTCGGGGGCGGGCTTACGCGCGCGCGGCCATCGCGGCGAATGCGGCAATGACGAATCGGTTTTCCTGGAAACCTTGCGCGTTATCGCCGCTTCGGGGCGCACTCCGGCGGAAATGATGCTGACCGACTATGAGGGACGCTGGAAAGGCGATGTCGCCGGCGTCTACCGCGACTATTCTTATTGAGGGCGGCGAGCGAGGAGGAACGAGGCAATGACGGTTACGGTTCATGCTCTTTCTTCGACCACAGCTTTGACGTCCGCCGATATCGAACCGTGGCGGCAGATCCCCACCGCAGTCGCCGCCGATCTGGTCGGTGATCTGGGGCGGATCGATCCGGCCATCCGTCCGCTCAATCCACCCGGGAAACAGCCCAGGCTTTTCGGACGCGCGGTGACGGTGCTGTGCGCGCCGCCGGATTTCACCGCCATCGTTCATGCGATGGACATCATCGGACCAGACGACGTGCTGATGGTTGCGGCGGGCGGCAACGCCGCCTTTGCCATGTTGGGCGAGATCATCGGCGGTCATCTGCGCCATCGCGGCTGTTCGGGCCTAGTGTGTGACGGAGCCATCCGGGATGTCGGCACGCTGGCCGGGTGGACGGATTTTTCTGTCTTCGCGCGTTCGGTGACGCCGCGCGGCCCGGTGGCGGGCGGGCAGGGCGCGGTCAATCTGCCGGTGTCGATCGGCGGCCAGATGGTCCAGCCCGGCGATCTCGTCATCGGTGACGATGACGGGCTTGTCGTCTTGTCGCCCGAGAGGACGCGCGCCCACATCCAGGCCGCTCAGGCGAAGCTGGTTCTGGAATCGCAATGGATCGAAAGCCTGGCAAGCGGGCGCTCGGCTGCCGAAACCTTCGGTCTGCCCGCGCCCCGGACGGAGTGAGCCGCCGGGGCTATGGATGGGCGGCGGCTTAAAGCGAGGTGCCGCCCACGGTCAGTCCGTCGATGCGTAACGTAGGCTGGCCGACGCCGACGGCCACGCTTTGGCCGTCCTTGCCGCAGGTGCCGACGCCCGAATCGAGCGCAAGATCGTTGCCGATCATGGATACGCGGGTCAGCACGTCGGGGCCGTTGCCGATCAGGGTCGCACCCTTCAGCGCCGGGCCCAGCCGGCCGTTTTCGATGGCGTAGGCTTCGGTGGCCGAAAAGACGAATTTGCCGCTGGTGATATCGACCTGCCCGCCGCCGAAATTGACCGCGTAAACGCCGTTCTTGACCGAGGCGATGATTTCCTCCGGGCTTTTGTCGCCGGCCAGCATGAAGGTGTTGGTCATGCGCGGCAGAGGCGGGCAGCCATGGGATTGGCGGCGTCCATTGCCGGTCGGGGACTGGCCCAGCAACCGCGCGTTCAGCCGGTCGAGCAGATAGCCTTTGAGGATGCCGTCCTCGATCAACACGGTGCGCGAAGACGGCGTGCCCTCGTCGTCGATTGAGATCGAGCCGCGCCGGTCGGGCAGGGTGCCGTCATCGACCACGGTTACGCCGGGTGCTGCGACGCGCTGGCCGATCATGCCGGAAAAGGCCGAGGTGCGCTTGCGGTTGAAATCGCCTTCCAGCCCGTGGCCGATGGCTTCGTGCAGCAGGATTCCGGGCCATCCCGGCCCCAGGACCACGGTCATGTCGCCGGCCGGAGCGGGCACGGAATCGAGATTGACCAGCGCTTGGCGCAGCGCTTCGTCCACCTCGGCTTTCCAGGCCCTGGTCTCGATCAGCCCGTCATAGGTGACGCGCCCGCCGAAGCCGTGACTGCCGGTTTCCATGCGGTCCTTGTGCTTGACCACCACCGAGACGTTGAGGCGGACCAGCGGGCGGACGTCCGAGGCGTGGCTGCCATCGGCGCGCAGGATGCGCACCGCCTGCCAGGAACCCGACAGCGACGCCATCACCTGAACCACGCGCGGATCCAGTCCGCGGGCATAGGCGTCGATCTGTTCCAGGAGCGCCACCTTGGTCTCGAACGGGACCAGACCCAGTGGGTTCAGATCGGTATAAAGGATACGGTTGGTGGAGGTAGGCGGCAATCCGGCGGTGCCGCTCCGGCCCGACCGGACCTGGCGCACAGCCTCCGCCGCCCGTTTCAGGCTGGCTTCAGACAGTTCGGAGGCATGGGCGAACCCGCTCGCCTCGCCCGAGACGGCGCGCAGGCCGAAGCCCTGCACGCTGTCGAAGCCGGCGCTTTTGACCCGCCCGTCATCGAGCGCGACGCTTTCCGATTGCCGGTATTCCAGGAACAATTCGCCATCGTCGGCACCTTCGAGCGCATGGGCGACGATGGGCAATATCCGCTCTTGATCGAGGCTGGTGCGTCTGAAAAACAAATCCTCGGTGGTCAGGCTGTGCGGCATCGGAAAATCCTTGGGCGGTTGGGTTCCGGGCGTTCCCCCGCTTGCGGCCAAGGGAGAGCGGCGATCAAAGAGAAATAGATCCAAAAAATTTAGGCATGGCCGGCTTCTCCCGACAACCTGGTGGAATCGACGCCGATCTTGGTGATGGCCCGGGACCATTTCTGGTCCAGTTCAGGGCTGAACAGGAGGTCGGCATCGGATGGAACCGACAGCCAGGCATTGTCGCGGATTTCGGCTTCAAGCTGGCCTGCGCCCCAGCCGGCATAGCCCAGCGCCAGCAGCCGCCGTTGCGGGCCGGTGCCGTCATTGATGGCGCGCAGCACATCGATGGTCGCAGTCAGGGCCACGGTGTCGCCGACCTGGAGCGTGCCGTCCAGCATATAGTCGGTCGAATGGAGGACAAAGCCGCGTCCGGTTTCGACAGGTCCGCCCGAATGAACGCGGATCGATTCCGAATCCATGCTGGGCTCGATGTCGAGCTGTTCGAGCAGGTCGGGAAATTTGAGCGAAAGCGGACGGTTCACCACCAGCCCCATCGCGCCCTCGGCGGTGTGGGCGCAGATGAACACGACCGTGCGCGCAAAGCGCGGGTCTTGCATTTGCGGCATGGCGGCCAGCATCTGGCCGCCCATATAACCATCAAGGGCGAACGGGGAAACCATGCCCTTGAGATATGATGCCTGGGGCCGGAACGCAAGACTCCTGGCGCGAAGGGATTGACAGGAGACGGTCTTTGAGCGGATGGAGACTTAAAATCAGCTCCTCGGAAGATGAGGGGGCTTTGCCAGGATCGTTTCGCAGGATGCGCATGAATTGGGTCAAACGGACGGTGCTTCTGATCGCGCTGGCGTTGAGCGCGCCGGCGGCGCTGGCCGATAGCCGGTCGGATTGGTCCGAATCGGATGCGGGGCGGGTGCGGCTGATTGCGGCTGTCACCGCCACAGGCTCGGCCGAACCGGTGCCGCTTGGGCTGGAATTCGAGCTGAAGCCCGGCTGGAAGATCTATTGGCGTTCGCCGGGCGACGCTGGTCTGCCGCCTGAAATCGACTGGGCCGGATCGGTCAATCTGGCGGGGGCATCCCTGTCCTGGCCCGCGCCCCAATGGTTCGACGCCTTCGGGCTTGATACGGCGGGCTATGAGGATCATGTCATCCTGCCCGTGACCGCTCGGCTCCTCGACCCCGGCGCAGGGCTGCTTCTGCACGCTTCTGTGCGCTATCTCGCCTGTTCGACGGTCTGCATTCCGGTCGTGGCCGATCTGACGCTCGATCTGCCATCGGGGCCAGCCGGCGCGTCGTCCTTCGCCCATGCGATCGATCGTTTCCAGGCGCGGGTGCCGGGCGACGGCGCGGTACAAGGGTTGCGGCTGGAAACGATCGAAATGAACGGGGCCGGCGTTTTGGAAGCGGTGGTTGCCGCCGATCCGCCGCTTGCCCGCCCGGAGCTGTTCGTCGAGGGGCCCGAAGGCGTGTCCTTTGGGCGGCCTGAACCGGTTTTGGAGGATGGCGGGCGGCGCGTCCGTTTCCGCTTCACGGCGAAGGCGGAAGATGGCCCTGCCGACCTGACCGGCGAGCGTCTGACCGTAACCCTGACCGAGGATGGCCGCACCCTGGAAGCCACGGGCACCGCTGTTTCCGCTCCGGTCAAGACCGGGGGGCGGAGCTTGCTCGCGATGCTGGGCATCGCCTTTCTGGGCGGGTTGATCCTGAACGTCATGCCCTGCGTGCTGCCGGTTCTGTCGCTCAAGCTTTTGTCGCTGGTGTCATCCTCGGGGATGGAGCGTTGGCGGGTTCGCGGCGGTTTCCTGGCCTCGGCGGCAGGCGTCGTTTCATCCTTTCTGGTTTTGGCCCTGGGGTTGGTAGGGCTGAAGGCCGTAGGGGCTCAGATAGGCTGGGGAATCCAGTTCCAGCAGCCCTTGTTCCTGACGGCGATGATTCTGGTGATGACGCTGTTCGCCGCCAATCTGTGGGGGGCGTTTACGATCGCATCGCCGACCCTGTCATCGCGCGGGGCGGCCCATAGGGGCTGGGGCGGTGATTTCGCCGCCGGGGCATTGGCGACCTTGTTGGCGACGCCTTGCTCTGCGCCTTTCGTCGGCACGGCGCTAGGGTTCGCCTTGGCGCGCGGTCCGGCGGACATCCTGCTGATCTTCGCCGCGATGGGGATCGGCATGGCAGCACCTTATCTGATCCTGGCGCTCGCCCCCGGCCTGGCCGGATTCCTGCCCCGGCCCGGCCGCTGGATGGAAAGGCTGCGTTTCCTGTTCGGCTTTCTCATGCTGGGCACGGGCGGATGGCTGCTTTGGGTTCTGGCCGGCGCGGCTGGCGCGCCGTTGGCGCTGATCGTGGGCGTTCTGGCCGCCGCCGTTCTGGCCGGGCTCTTGGCGCGAACGAAACTGACCGTCCGGTTGCGGGCCCTGCTGACGGTTCTTTTCGCCGGGGCGGCGCTGCTGGCGGTGGGAATGGAGGGGCTTCCGGCGGCGGAAACGGCGGCGTCCGGCAAACAGGATGCGCTTTGGCGACCCTTCGATCCGGACGCGATCCCGGCCTTGGTCGCGGACGGGCATGTGGTCATGGTGGACATCACCGCCGATTGGTGCCTGACCTGCCGCTTCAACAAAAGCGCCGTTCTCGACCGCGAACCGGCGGTGGGGATGTTGACCGCGCCCGGTGTGGTGGCGATGCGGGGTGATTGGACCCGGCCCGATGACGCCATTGCCGCATTCCTGGCCCGCTTCGGCCGTTACGGTTTGCCCTTCAACGCGGTGTTCGGCCAAGGCGCTCCCGATGGCGTGCTGCTGCCCGAATTGCTGACGGCGGACGCGGTGCAGGCGGCCTTTGCCCAGGCAAAGGGGGGGACGCCCTAAAGGATTTCTTAAGCCTCGTTCCGCGCTCTAAGATCGGCGATGGCCTGACGGGCCAGGGCGTCGGCGCGTTCGTTCTCGGCATGGCCGGCATGGCCCTTGACCCAAAGCCAGCTTATGGTGTGACGGGTGGTTTCCGCTTCGAGCGCGCGCCACAAATCCTCGTTCTTGACCGGTTTCTTATCAGCGGTTTTCCAGCCGCGCGCCTTCCAGCCCGCCAGCCATTCGGTGACGCCTTTCAGCACATATTGGCTGTCGGTGACGATCCTGACTTGGCAGGAACGGTTGATGGCGCGCAATCCTTCGATCACCGCCGTCAATTCCATGCGGTTGTTGGTGGTCTGGGGTTCGGCGCCCGACAATTCCTTTTCGACATCCCGCCAGCGCAGGATGGCCCCCCAGCCGCCGGGGCCGGGATTCCCGGAACAGGCCCCATCGGTGAACAGATCGATCTCCGCCGCCGGGGTGGGCGGGGTGGGCGAGGGTTGGGTCATCGGGTGGGCGCTAGGTCGAGCCCATAGGCTCCCGGTCCTGTGACGCTCGCGTGGAAGCGCAGCTTCTGTTCATATTCCAGCGGGTCCTTGCGCTTGACGAAAGCGCCCGCCGGCGTGTTCAGCCAATCATAGAGCCGGGTCAGCAGAAAGCGCATCGCCGCCCCCCGGGCCAGGATCGGCAGGCTGGCGAATTCGGCGTCGGACAAGGGACGGACGGCCTGATAGCTGGCGAGCAGGGCGCGGGCCTTGGTGATGTTGAACGCGCCGTCGGGCTCGAAACACCAGGCGTTCAGGCAGATGGCGAGGTCGTAGACCAGATAGTCGGTGCAGGCGAAATAGAAATCGATGAACCCGCTTAAATTCTCGCCCTTGAAGAAGACATTGTCGGGGAACAGATCGGCATGGATGACCCCGGAAGGCAACCCCCGCGGCCAATGGGCGTCCAGGATGTCGAGTTCGCCCTCGATCCAACGCGCCAATCCCGGCTTGACCTCGTCGGCGCGATGGCGCGCGCTCTCGAACAAAGGCCGCCAGGCATGCAGGCCCAGGCGGTTGGGCAGGCTCATGGTGAAATCCTGGCCGGCCTTGTGCATCTCGGCCATGCCACGGCCCAATTCGGCGCAATGGCGGGGCGTGATGCGGCGCGGCCACATACCCTGGAGGAAGGTCACGATCGCCGCTGGACGCCCGCACAAGCTCCGCAGACTGACGCCGTCCTGCCCCTTCACCGGCGTGGGACAAGCCAGCCCCTTGGCGGCGAGATGCTCCATCAAGGCGATGAAGAAAGGTAAATCCGCCGGATTGACCCGTTTCTCATAGAGGGTGAGGATGTAGTTGCCGGTCGTGGTTTGCAGAAGATAGTTGGAATTCTCGACCCCTTCGGCGATGCCTTTCAGGCTTTCGACCGAACCGATGCCGTAATCGGCGACAAAGGCTTCCAGCGCATCGTCCGACACTTCCGTATAAACCGCCATCACGCATCCCCCAGGCTGGCAGGAAGCTTGAAAGTAACGGTTTCTTCGGCCACGGCAACCTCTTCGATAGCGATCTGGAACCGCGCGCGGCAGGCGTCGAGGATTTCTTCGACCAGGGTTTCGGGTGCGGATGCGCCGGCGCTGATGCCCAGGCGGCGGATGGCGGCGATCTCGGTCCAGTCGATTTCGGCGGCGTTCTGCACCAGGATCGCGCGGGGACAGCCGTTTCTTTCCGCGACTTCGACCAGACGGCGGGAGTTGGATGAATTGGGCGCGCCGACGACGAGAAGCGCGTCGCACCGGGGCGCTATGGTCTTGACCGCAAGCTGGCGGTTGGTGGTGGCGTAGCAGATGTCTTCCCGGCGCGGTCCATGGATGGCGGGAAAACGCTGCCGGAGCCGTTCGACGATGCGCGCGGTGTCGTCCACCGACAGGGTGGTCTGGGTGATGTAGGCCAGATGTTCGGGGTCGTCGGGGGCGATCCGGTCGGCATCCTCCACCGTTTCCACCAGCATGATGGCGCCTTCCGGGACCTGGCCCATGGTGCCGACCACCTCGGGGTGGCCCGCATGGCCGATCATGACGATCTGACGGCCCTGGCGGGCGTGGCTGGACGCTTCCAGATGAACCTTGGTGACCAGTGGACAGGTGGCGTCGATGGCGGTAAGGCCGCGCCGGGCGGCCTCGGCGGGCACCGATTTCGGCACGCCATGGGCCGAGAAGATCACCGGCCGGCCGTCCGGCACCTGATCCAGCTCATCGACGAAGATTGCGCCTTTGGCTTCCAGGGTGGAGACCACATGGCGGTTATGGACGATCTCGTGGCGGACATAGACCGGCGGGCCGAAAAGAGCGATCGCTCTTTCGACAATATGGATGGCGCGATCGACCCCGGCGCAGAATCCCCGGGGGCGGGCGAGCAGGATGGAAAGCTTGGGCTGGGTCATGACCTTTAGCACTGGCGAGACAAGGGGGCGGCAATGCACCGTCCGGCACCGTTGCATAACAGAACGGCCTTTACGCATACAAGGTCAAGGAATGGATCGCCTTAGCGTCTCGCCGGGATCATTGGCTTCGTGTATGGTCGCCAGCAAGGCGCGCTCTTGTCTGGAACGCGCATCCTGCATATTTCTTGTCTGAAAAGCCCTTTTTGCAAGGCAGTCTTACAACCATGAGAATATCGACCGGACTGATCCCCGCCCTGGCCTCGCTCCTCCTGCTTGCGGGATGCTCGACCTTCGAGAAGCGAACGCCGCCGCCTTGCCCGCGCATCTCGATTTTGGCCGATGCCGCGAATATGACCCGATTCAAGGCCGGGACCGGCCGCGACATCACCGATGTCGAGCTTTTGGCCGGGATCGCCAGCTACAAGGGCAGCTGCACCTATAACATCGACACCCGTATCATGACCGTCGTTTTCCAATTGGGCATCGACGCCGAACGCGGCCCGGCGATGTCGGGGCGGACGACGAGCTTGTCCTATTTTGTCGCCATGCCGGCTTTCTACCCTAAGGAAGATGCCAAGCAGGTGATGTCGGTCAGCATGACCTTCCCCGAAAATTCCAACCGGATTAAGGTCGTGGACGAGGAAGTGTCGGTCGATTTCGCGATCAGCGATTTCAAGGAACTGCCGCGCTACGAGGTGTTCCTGGGATTGCAGCTCGATCCTGAGCAGCTTGAGTTCAACCGCGACAGCCAGCACAAGAAGTAATCGTTCGGGAACGATCAGGCTTCGATTGACCTTCCGGCGGCGGTTGGTACACTCGGGCCCCAATACAGACGATCCCCGTGGGAGAGATCGGAGCGGCCTTGCACGTAAAGGCCTGACTCCGGCGCCGAAGGAGCAACCGCCCCTGGAAACTCTCAGGCCCCAGGACCGCGGGGGGATGGCTCTCTGGAAAGCAGGGACGGGATTTTTCCGTCCCTCACCGAAGATGAAAGTTCCTGTCGCCGGCCTCGGGCCGGACGGGGGCGAATCTTTCAGGTCAAAAGACAGAGGGGGGCAGGACCGTCTCCGGATTTTCCGGATGGCGGGTGAAAACCTACCCCAACAGGAGAGCCCTGTCCCGTGCAGACCCAAGACCTTCTCCGGACGCCGCTTTTTGCCCTGCATGTCGAGCTGGGCGCGAAAATGGTGCCGTTCGCCGGCTATGAGATGCCGGTCCAATACCCCACCGGCGTTCTGACCGAGCATCTTCACACCCGCGCCCATTGCGGGCTGTTCGACGTCTCGCATATGGGCCAGGCCGTCATCGAAGGGGTGGCGCGCGTGTCCGCCCTGGAAAGCCTGGTTCCGGGCGACATCGCGGCGCTGGGCGACGGGCGCATCCGCTATACCCTGTTCACCAACGAACAAGGGGGCATCCTGGACGATCTGATGGTCACCAATGCCGGCGATCATCTGTTCCTGGTCGTTAATGCGGCCTGCAAAGCCCAGGATTTTGCTTTGATGGAGGCCGGGTTCAAGGGGCGCGACGCCGCCTTGCGCATTCTGGATGGCCGCGCGCTGCTGGCGTTGCAAGGGCCCGAAGCGGCGTCGGTCATGGCGCGGCTCGCGCCCGAGGCGGCGGCGATGGGCTTCATGTCCTGGCGCAAGATGGATGTCGCCGGCATTCCCTGCTTCGTCAGCCGGTCGGGTTATACCGGCGAGGACGGGTACGAAATCTCGGTGCCCGACGATGCCGCCGAAACCCTGGCGCGCCGCCTTCTGGCGCAGCCCGAGGTGTCGCCCATCGGTCTGGGCGCGCGGGATTCCCTGCGGCTTGAAGCGGGATTGTGCCTGTACGGTTCGGACCTCGATACCGGAACGACACCGATCGAGGCCGGGCTGTTGTGGACCATTTCAAAACGCCGCCGCGAAGAAGGCGGTTTCCCGGGTGCGGATATCATCCGCCGCCAGATCGCCGAGGGACCATCCCGCCGACGGGTCGGCATCCGTCCCGATGGCAAGGCCCCGGCGCGCGCGCATACGCCCATTTTGGACGCAAGCGGTCGCACCATCGGCGAAATCACCAGCGGCGGCTTCGGTCCTTCGGTCGATGGTCCCGTCGCCATGGGCTATGTCGAGGCCGCTTTTGCCCAGCCCGACACCGCCATCGACCTTCTGATTCGCGGCACGGCCCGTCCGGCCCGTGTCGCGGCATTGCCCTTCGTGGCCCATCGTTACAACAAGGCTTGACCGTTTCCGGGGATCGCAAACCATGAGCACGCTTTATTTTTCCAAAGAACATGAATGGATCAGCGTCGATGGGGCCATCGGCACCATCGGCATTACCGACTATGCCCAGCAGGCTTTGGGCGACATCGTTTTCGTCGAGCTGCCCGAAGTCGGGACTGCGCTGGTCAAGGGTGGCGACGCCGCTGTGGTGGAATCGGTCAAGGCCGCATCCGACGTCTATGCGCCCGTATCCGGCGCGGTGATTGAGGTCAACGAAGCGCTCGTCGATCAGCCCGCCTTGGTCAATGAATCGCCTGAAGACGCTGCCTGGTTCTTGAAGATCGAGCTGTCCGACAAGGGCGAGCTTGCCGAGCTGATGGACCGCGCCGCTTACGACGCTTTCGTCGCTTCCCTCGAGGAGTAGGCGCCGATGCGCTATCTGCCGCTTACGGACGCCGACCGCAAGGCCATGCTGGACGCCATCGGCGCGGCCTCGGTCGATGATCTGTTCTGTGACGTGCCGCCGTCGGCGCGCCGCGAGGCGCCGGTCGATCTGCCCCATCATGCCACCGAAATGGAGGTCGAGGCGCGCCTTTCCCGGATGGCCGCCAAGAATGTCACGGCTGGTTCGGTTCCCTTCTTCATCGGTGCGGGCGTCTATCGCCATCACGTTCCGGCGACGGTGGACGCGCTGATTCAGCGGGGCGAATTCCTGACCTCCTACACGCCTTATCAGCCCGAAGTCAGCCAGGGCACGCTGCAATATCTGTTCGAGTTCCAGACCCAGGTGGCGCTGATCACCGGCATGGATGTCGCCAACGCCTCGATGTATGACGCTGCGACCGCGGTGGCGGAGGCGGCGGCGATGGCGGCGCGCATCACCAAGCGCAAGCGCGTCCTGCTGTCGGGCGGTTTGCACCCGCATTACCGCAGCGTCACGGCGACGGCGCTGCAATTCTCAGACCTCGAGATCGAGGCGCTGGACCCCGATCCGCTCGGGCACGAGGATCTGCTGGGCCGCGTCGCTTCGGATCTGGCCTGTATCGTCGTGCAGACCCCTGGCTTTTTCGGGCGGCTGTCGGATTACACCGCGCTGGCCAGCCTGTGCCACGAAGCGGGCGTGCTGCTGGTCGTGGCGGTGCCCGAACCCTTGTCATTGGGGCTGGTGACGCCGCCCGGCGCGATGGGGGCCGATATCGTCGTCGCCGAAGGTCAGAGCCTGGGCAACGGCATGAATTTCGGTGGTCCGGGCCTGGGGCTGTTCGCCACGAAAGACAAATATCTGCGCCAGATGCCGGGCCGCTTGGTTGGGCAGACCGTCGATGTCGACGGGCGGCGGGGCTGGGTTCTGACCCTGTCCACGCGCGAACAGCATATCCGCCGGGAAAAGGCGACCAGCAACATCTGCACCAATTCCGGGATTTGTGCGCTGGCCTTTTCGATCCACCTGTCGCTTTTGGGCGAGAATGGTTTCGCCCAATTGGCGGCGCTGAACCATGCGACGGCGGTGCTGTTGGCTGAAAAGCTGGAAAGCGTGCCGGGCGTGCGCATCCTGACGCCTTCTTTCTTCAACGAATTCGCCGTTTCGTTACCGAAGCCGGCAGCCGGGGTGGTCGAGGCGCTGGCCGCGCGCGGCATCCTGGCGGGTGTGCCGGCCAGCCGTTTCTATCCCAGCTATCCGGAACTGGAGAATGTCCTGATTCTGGCGGCGACCGAAACCAATAGCGGCGAGGATATCGACGCCTTCGCCGCCGCTCTTTCCGAGGTGCTGGCATGAACGCGACCACAAGCGGCAATCGCGGTCTCTTCCTGGAAGAGCCGTTGATTTTCGAGCTCGACAATCCGGGCAGCAATGGCGTCGATCTGGCGGAAATCGTGGATGTCCCGGATCGTCTGGGCGGTTTGCGCCGTCAGGGGCCGGTCGGGCTGCCCGGTTTGTCCGAACCGGCGGTCGTGCGTCATTACACCCGCTTGTCGCAGAAGAATTTCGGCATCGATTCGGTCTTCTACCCGCTGGGGTCGTGCACGATGAAGCACAATCCCCGCCTGAACGAGAAGATGGCCCGGTTGCCGGGATTCGCCGACATCCACCCCTTCCAGCCGGTTTCCACCGTGCAAGGCGCCTTGGAAGCAATCGACAGCCTGGCCCATTGGCTGAAAATGCTGACCGGTCTGCCCGCCGTGGCGATCAGCCCGGCTGCCGGCGCGCATGGCGAGTTCTGCGGCCTGATGACCATCCGCGCGGCGCTGGAAGACCGGGGAGAAGCGCGCAAGCGCGTCCTGGTGCCGGAATCGGCGCATGGCACCAACCCGGCCAGTGCGGCGGCCTGCGGCTTTTCGGTCGATCCGATTCCGGCGACTGCTGACGGGCGCGTCGATGTCGCGGCGCTGAAGGCCAAGCTGGGGCCGGACGTGGCGGCGGTAATGCTGACCAATCCCAACACCTGCGGTCTGTTTGAACGCGACATCATCGAAATCGCCGATGCCGTTCATGGCGTGGGGGGCTATTTCTATTGCGACGGGGCGAACTACAACGCCATCGTCGGGCGGGTTCGCGTCGCCGATCTGGGCGTGGACGTCATGCATATCAATCTGCACAAGACGTTTTCGACGCCGCATGGCGGCGGCGGTCCTGGCGCGGGTCCGATCGTGCTGTCGGCGGCCCTGGCCCCCTATGCGCCGCTGCCCGCCGTGTTGCACGGGCCGGACGGTTTCCAACTGATCGAGGACGGCCAAACCGCCTATCGCCTGACCGGGGCCAAACCGGCCGGGCGCATCAAGGGCTATCACGGCCAGTTCGGCGTCTTGGTGCGGGCGCTTTCCTACATGATGTCGCTGGGGGCGGACGGGTTGCGCCAATCCTCGTCGGACGCGGTGTTGTCGGCGAACTATCTGCTGGCCGAATTGTCGGACACGCTGTCGGCTCCCTTCGCCGGACCCTGCATGCATGAGGCGCTGTTCGACGATCACTTCCTTAAAGATAGCGGGGTTTCGACCCTGGATTTCGCCAAGGCGCTGATCGATGAAGGCTTCCATCCGATGACCATGTATTTCCCGCTGGTGGTGCATGGCGCGTTGCTGATGGAACCGACCGAAAGCGAAAGTAAGGAGACGCTGGATCAGTTCATCGCCAGCGTGCGCGCCCTGGCGGCCAAGGCCAAGGGGGGCGAGGCGGACGGCTTCCATGCAGCACCTGTGTTCACGCCGCGCGGTCGGCTGGACGAAACCCGCGCCGCCCGCGCGCCGATCCTGAAATGGACAAAGGACGGCTCCAAATAGGGGACCGTTCTTCCGAACGGCAGGAAGAGCTGAACGAACGGGGGCGGATTTTTCCGCCCCCGTTTGCATTTGCAGTCCGGCCCGTCACGGAAGGGCGAGAGGGAATCCCTGGAACGGTTTGATTTCCTTCAGCACGAACATCGTCTGCATTTCCTTGATGCGCGGCAGGCGGCGCACGACCGCCATGGCGAAACGGGCATAGGCGTCGAGATCGGCGGCCACGATTTGAAGTAGGAAATCGGCATCGCCGGCGATGGCGAAGCAGGCCACGACTTCGTCCAGCGCCAGCACGCTTTGGGAAAAGTCCTCGGCTTCGCTTTCGTTGTGGCTGTCGATCTTCACCCGGATGAAGGCCAGGACACCAAGGCCGATCGCGCGCCGGTCGAGATCGGCGCGATAGCCCTGGATGATTCCGTCTTCCTCCAACTGCCGGACGCGCCGCCAGCAGGGCGAGGGCGACAAACCGATTTCGGCGGCAAGGGATTGGTTGGTCAGGCGTCCATCCTGCTGAAGCGCTTTCAGGATACGCAAATCGGCGGGCTCAAGCTGGGGCATGGTAAGATTTACCTTATTTTTCTTCGTAATCGGCAATATCTGCCAAAATATAGCCCTTAAGCGCGAAGATAGATAGGTTTTGCCGGTAGGGCGGGCATATCGTTCGTTTTCTTACACACCCTGAAAACGCAAGGACCGCGCATGACCGACGATATCCGCTTGGCGATTATCCTTAATCCGGCTCTACCCTTGGGGATGGCAGCCAATACGGCCGGGGCGGTCGCTATCGGGCTTGGGGCGCGGTTTCCCATGCTGGCCGCCGCCCGTTTGACGGATCTGTCGGGGCGCTCGATCGACATCAGCGCCGATCGTCCGGTCCCGATCCTTCAAGCCGATGAGGCGGGGATGCAGGCGCTTTTGCAAAAGGCGCTGCCGGTTGGGGATGATCGTGCGGTAGTGGTCTTTCCCGCCTTCGCCCGCGCGCTGCATGCCTATGCGGATTACGAGGCGGCCTTTCCCGATCGCGATCTGGCCGGGGAGGCTCTGGACGGCGTGGGGTTGGCCGGCCCGTCCAAATGGGTCAAATCGCTGACCGGGTCCCTGAAGCTTTTGCGTTAAGCGGAACGAAAACGGGGATGGGGGTCCTATTCAGACCCTCATCCCCGTCATCCGATTCTAAGACCGTCCGCTCAGATATAACGGACGTCGACGATTTCGTAGGATTTCGAGCCGCCGGGAGTTGAAACCTCGACCTGATCGCCGACATGCTTGCCGATCAGGGCGCGCGCCAGCGGCGATTGGATCGAGATATGCCCGGTCCGGATCTCGGCCTCATGGACGCCGACGATCTGATAGATCGATTCCTCGTCATTATCCTCGTCCGCCAGGGTGACGGTGGCGCCGAACCGCACCATGTCGCCGTCGAAGCCGGTGGCGTCGATGACCTGGGCGCGGCTGATGATGTCCTCAAGCTCGGTGATGCGTCCTTCGATGAAGCTTTGACGCTCGCGCGCGGCATGATATTCGGCGTTCTCGGACAGATCGCCATGCTCGCGGGCTTCGGCGATCGCCCGGATGATGGCGGGCCGTTCGACCGTCCGCAATTGCCGAAACTCGTCCTCCAGGGAAGCCAGCCCCTTCGGAGTCATTGGGATCTTTTCCATCCGTCCATCCTGGCAAACACAAATAAAACCTGCCCGCCGGCGCGGGCCGGCGGCATGAAAACTTAAAACGATCCCGTAAAATAGGATTGCAGCGGTGCGACATCAAGCGTTCCGCACCGCAAGGCCTCGATCGCTTGGGCGGCGGCCCTGGCGCCCGCTATGGTCGTGTAATGGGGGATGTTGCGGGTCAGAGCGGTGTGGCGGATCGAAAAACTGTCGCTGACCGCCTGGGCGCCGTCGGTGGTGTTGACCACCAATTGGACCTGGCCGGACAGCATTGCATCGACGCAATGCGGGCGGCCTTGCAAGACCTTGTTGATGGTCGCGGCTTCGATCCCGTGTTCGCGCAGGTAAAGGGCGGTGCCCTCGGTGGCGATGATCTTGAAGCCGAGTTCGATCAGCTTGCGCGCGGGGTCGCACAGATGCGGCTTGTCGCTGTCGCGCACCGACAAGAAGGCGGTGCCCTCCAGCGGCAGGTTGGTGCCGCTGGCCAATTGCGACTTGGCGAAAGCGCGCGGGAAGTCGGAATCGATGCCCATGACCTCGCCGGTCGATTTCATTTCCGGGCCCAGCAGGATATCGACGCCGGGGAAACGGGCGAAGGGGAACACCGCTTCCTTGACCGCGACATGGCGCAAGGGATGCTCGGTCAGAGCGAAGCTCTTCAGTTTCTCGCCGGCCATGATCCGGGCCGCGATTTTGGCGATCGGCACGCCGGTAGCCTTGGCGACGAAGGGCACGGTGCGGCTGGCGCGCGGATTGACTTCCAGGATGTAGATATCGCCATCCTTGACCGCGAACTGGACGTTCATCAACCCGACGACGCGCAGCGCGCGGGCCAGCAGCGCGGTCTGGCGCTTGATCTCGGCGACGACCTCGGCGCTTAGGCTGTAGGGCGGCAGCGAACAGGCGGAATCGCCCGAATGGATGCCCGCCTCCTCGATATGTTCCATGATGCCGGCGACATAGACGTCTTCGCCGTCGGCCAGGCAATCGACGTCGATCTCGGTCGCATCCGACAGGTAAAGGTCGATCAGGACCGGATTGTCGCCGGTGACCTGGACCGCTTCTTTCATGTAGCGTTCCAGCCCGTCTTCGCCATGGACGATGCGCATGGCCCGTCCGCCCAGCACGTAAGAGGGACGGATGACCACGGGATAGCCGATCCGTTCGGCCACGACCTTGGCTTCGTCCAGGGTGAAAGCGGTGCCGTTGGCGGGTTGGCGCAGGCCGAGCTGTTGCAGCAGTTCCTGGAAACGTTGCCGGTCTTCGGCCAGATCGATGGCGTCGGGCGAGGTGCCCAGGATCGGGATGCCGGCCTTTTCCAGCGCGGCGGCCAGCTTCAGCGGCGTCTGTCCGCCGAACTGCACGATGCAGCCCAGCACATGACCCACCGCCTGTTCTTTGCGCACCAACTCGATCACGGTTTCGCCGGTCAACGGCTCGAAATAAAGCCTGTCCGAGGTGTCGTAATCGGTCGAGACGGTTTCGGGGTTGCAATTGACCATGATGGTCTCGCGCCCGACATCCGACAGCGCATAGGCGGCGTGAACGCAGCAATAATCGAATTCGATACCCTGGCCGATACGGTTGGGACCGCCGCCCAGGATGATCACCTTCTCGCGGTCGGTGGGCTCGGCCTCGCACTGAGCGGGCAGGATGCCGTCGCCCTCGTAGCAGGAATACATATAGGGCGTGTTGGCCGGGAATTCGCCCGCGCAGGTGTCGATGCGCTTCATTACCGGCCGGACGTTCAGGACCTCGCGGCGGAAGCGGGTTTCGGTCACGCTCTTGCCGGAAAGCTGGGCCAGGCGTTCGTCCGAGAAGCCCATTTTCTTCAGCCGCAACAGGCCGGGCGCGTCGATGGGCAGACCCTTTTCGCGCACTTCCGCCTCGGCCTGGACGATTTCTTCGATCTGGCGCAGGAACCAGGGATCATAGGCGCAGCAGCTGTGGATTTCCTCGACCGACAGGCCATAGCGGAAGGCCTGGGCGATGATCAGCAGCCGGTCGGTGGAAGGCTGCGACAGGACCGCGCGGACGGCATCCTTGTTGCGCCCGCCATCGGCGTTCGGGATTTCGCGTTCATTAAGCCCGGTCAGGCCGGTTTCCATCGAACGCAAGCCCTTTTGCAGGCTTTCCTGGAACGTCCGGCCGATGGCCATGGCCTCGCCCACCGATTTCATCGAGGTGGTGAGCAGCGCGTCGGCGCCGGGGAATTTCTCGAAAGTGAAGCGCGGCACCTTGGTGACGACGTAATCGATGGTCGGCTCGAACGAAGCCGGGGTAACGCCGGTGATGTCGTTGGAAAGCTCGTCCAGCGTATAGCCCACCGCCAGCTTGGCGGCGATCTTGGCGATAGGAAAGCCGGTCGCCTTCGAGGCCAGCGCCGAAGAGCGCGAGACGCGCGGGTTCATTTCGATGATGACCATGCGCCCGTCGGCGGGATTGACCGCGAACTGGACATTGGACCCGCCGGTATCGACGCCGATCTCGCGCAGCACCGCGATCGAGGCGTCGCGCATGATCTGATATTCTTTGTCGGTTAAGGTCAGTGCCGGGGCGACGGTGACGGAATCGCCGGTATGCACCCCCATGGGATCGATGTTCTCGATCGAACAGATGATGATGCAATTGTCGGCGCGGTCGCGCACGACCTCCATCTCGAATTCTTTCCAGCCCAGCACCGATTCCTCGACCAGAACCTCGTGCACCGGGCTGGCGGCCAGGCCGCCGGCGACGATCTGCTCGAATTCCTCGGCGTTATAGGCGATGCCGCCGCCGGTGCCGGCCAGGGTGAAGCTGGGGCGGATAATCGCCGGCAGCCCGACGAAGGCCATGCCCTCGCGGCCCTCTTCCAGCGTGCGGACCAGCTTGGAACGGGGGCTTTCCAGCCCGATCCGGTCCATGGCTTCACGGAACAGCAGCCGGTCTTCGGCCTTGGCGATGACCTCGCGCTTCGCCGCGATCATCTCGACGCCGTATTTATCTAAAACACCGCTGTCGGCCAGCGCCATGGCGGTGTTCAGGGCCGTCTGTCCGCCCATGGTCGGCAGCAGCGCATCGGGGCGCTCCTTGGCGATGATG
>JAYFRE010000121.1:0-11930 GCA_034926235.1 Rhodospirillaceae bacterium | reverse complement strand
TAGGCGGCGATCGCCCCCGGAAACCGTTCCGTGCGGATGGTCGTCGGGGGTTTTACCCCCGATCCCCCAATCGGGAGGCGAAAGCCTCCCGAACCCGCCTCTTTTTTAATTCATTTACGCCTTGCGACGTTGGGGGCTTCGCTCCCGATCCCCGCAAAGGGGCTTTGCCCCTTTGCAATCCCCTTCACGGAAAGGTTTCCGGCTGTTCCGCGCGGTCTTAAGGAACGGGTTTCTCAAGGGCGTTGCCCTTCTAGTGGGGTTTGGGGCAAAGCTCCAACACGCCGTAGGCGCCCCCTAAAATCCCGTCAGCACGATTTTGCCGCGCGATGTGCCGCTTTCGACCGCCCTGTGGGCGCGCAACAAGGTGGCGGCGTCGATACGGCCCATCGGCTGGGTCAGGGTGGTGCGCAGCACGCCGTCATCCACCAGGGCGGCGACATCGTTTAAGATGCGGTGCTGGGCGATCATGTCGGGGGTTTCGAACAGCGCCCGCGCGAACATCGATTCCCAATGCAAGGACGCGGCCTTGGGCTTTAGGAGGCGCACGTCGAACAGGTCGGGATCGTCGATCAGGGCCAGCTTGCCTTGTGGGGCCAGCGCTTCGACGATGGCCGGGAAATGCTCGCCGGTATGGTTGAGCGAGGTGACCAGATTGGGCTGCGGCAATCCGGCTTTTTTCAATTCTTCGTGCAAAGGTTGGCGGTGGTTGATGACATGGTGCGCGCCCAGCTCTAAGCACCAGTCACGGGTTTCTGGGCGGGATGCGGTGGCGATCACGGTCAGGCCGGTCAGACGCCGTGCAAGCTGGATCAGGATCGAGCCCACGCCCCCGGCCGCGCCGACGATCAGCAGGGTCCCGCCGACGCGCTTGCCGGGGACGACCTCCAGCCGGTCGAACAAAAGCTCCCACGCGGTCAGGCTGGTCAAAGGCAGGGCGGCGGCGGCGGTGAAATCCAGGCTGGCGGGTTTTTTGCCGACGATGCGTTCATCGACCAGATGATATTCGGCGTTGGTGCCGGGGCGGAATTTGGTGCCGGCATAGAAAACGGCGTCGCCGGGTTTGAACAAGCTGACATCCTTGCCCACCGCTTCGACCAGGCCGGCGGCGTCATAGCCCAGGATCAAGGGCTGGCCTTCGGGCGGGGTGGTCCAGGCGCGCATCTTGACGTCGACCGGGTTGACCGAAACCGCCATGACCCGCACCAGCAGATCGCGTCCCGACGCCTTTGGCTTGGGCAATTCCAGATCGATCAGGGCGGCGGGATCGGTCACGGGCAGCGGACGGGTGCTGCCGACGGCTTTCATCATGATCTTGAGTCTCCCTTGGCGTATTATTTTGATGAAATCCATCAATGGGGCTTGCCGTGGTTCCTGGCAAGCGCGCGATTTAGGCAAGGATTGGAGTCTTTTCCGTGCAAGCCTTGCGGAGAGGACGGAAAAGCCTGTAAAACGCAAGGCTCCCGAACGAAGAGATCAAAGTCGTGACGATAACGGAAAAACTGGTGCTGGCCCTGCCCAAGGGCCGGATTCTGGACGAGGCGATGCCCCTGGTGCGCGCCGCCGGCATCGAACCCGAAGCAGCGTTTGACGATCCGCATGCGCGGGCGCTTCGTTTTTCCACCAACCATCCCCATATCGACATTATCCGCGTGCGGTCGTTCGACGTCGCCACCTTTGTCGCCTTCGGCGCCGCGCAGATCGGAATCGCCGGGAACGATGTGCTGATGGAATTCGACTATCCGGAAATCTACGCGCCGCTCGATCTGGGCATTGGCCGTTGCCATCTGGCGGTGGCCGAGCCCGAGGATCTGGCCGGCACCGACGATCCGTCGCGCTGGAGCCATATTCGCATCGCCACCAAATATCCGGCCATCACCACGCGCCATTTTTCGGCTCGGGGCGTGCAGGCGGAATGCGTCAAGCTGAACGGCGCGATGGAGCTGGCCCCGACGCTGGGTCTGTGCCGGCGTATCGTCGATCTGGTGTCGTCCGGATCGACGCTGAAGGCCAATGGGTTGGTCGAGATCGAACATATCGCCGACATCAGCTCGCGGCTGGTGGTCAACCGCACCGCGCTGAAGACCCGGCCCGAGGAAATGGCCGGCTGGATCGAACGTTTCCGTGAGGCGGTGTCCAATGGCCATTGAATTTTCCCTGACCGCGCCCGGTTTCGAGGACGCTTTCAAGGCGCTGCTGGACGGCAAGCGGGAAACGGCGGCGGATGTCGGCGACGCGGTCGCCGCGATCATCGCCCGGGTGCGGGCCGAGGGCGATTCTGCCCTGATCGCGCTGACGCGGCGTTTCGACCGCCACGATGCGGACCGGCTGGCGATCGACAAGGACGAGATCGACGCCGCCCTGGCCGCTTGCGAACCCCAGGCGCTGTCCTCGCTGCGGGCGGCGGCGGAACGGATCGCCGATTTTCACGCGCGGCAAAAGCCCCAGGATCTGTCCTATACCGACGATCGCGGCGTGCGGCTGGGTTATCGCTGGACCGCCATCGGCGCGGCCGGGCTTTACGTGCCGGGCGGCACCGCGTCCTATCCGTCGTCGGTGCTGATGAACGCCATTCCGGCCAAGGTTGCCGGGGTTCCCAGGCTGGTGATGGCGGTGCCGACGCCGGACGGGGTCTTGAATCCGTTGGTGCTGGCTGCCGCGCGCATCGCCGGCGTCGATGAGATTTACCGAATCGGCGGGGCGCAGGCGGTGGCGGCCCTGGCTTATGGCACCGAAACCATCCGCCCGGTGGACAAGATCGTCGGCCCCGGCAACGCCTATGTCGCGGCGGCCAAGCGTCAGGTGTTCGGCGCGGTCGGCATCGACATGATCGCGGGCCCGTCCGAAATTCTGGTGGTGGCCGATGGCGATAACGATCCCAACTGGATCGCCGCCGATCTTTTGTCGCAGGCCGAGCACGACACCGCCGCCCAATCGATCCTGATCACCGACGATCCGGCCTTTGCTCGCGCCGTCGCTGCTGCCGTCGAAGCGCATCTGGCGACGCTGCCGCGCGCGGCCATCGCCCGGGAAAGCTGGGAATCGCACGGTGCGCTGATCCTGGTGCCCGATCTGGCTCAGGCGGTCGAATTGGTCGATCGCATCGCGCCCGAGCATCTGGAACTGGCGGTGGCCGATCCGGATGCGCTGGCGGCCCGCGTGCGCAATGCGGGGGCGATCTTCCTGGGCCGTTATACGCCCGAAGCGGTGGGCGATTATGTCGGCGGTCCCAACCATGTGCTGCCGACCGCGCGCAGCGCGCGCTTTTCGTCCGGGCTGGGCGTGTTCGATTTCATGAAGCGGACCTCACTTCTGGGCTGCACGGCGGAAAGCCTGGCCGATATCGGCCCCTGGGCCGTGACCTTGGCCGAATCCGAAGGGCTGGGGGCGCATGCCCGCTCGGTGGCCCTGCGGCTGAATCAGCAGAGGCGGTAGGTGACGGCGGGGCGGGCGGATCACCGGCTCGTCAACGTCGTTCTCGACGAAAGGATCGCTGTGCGCCGCCGGCCCGAAGTGGAACGGGAACGGGCGGTGGCGATCCGCGATCTTTTGGAAGAAAACCATTTCGCGCTGAAGGACGGGGGCGAGGGGCCTTATATCCTGCGCATCGGCCTGGGCCGCGCCGTGCTCGATTGGGATGTCCAGAATGCGGAAGGCTTTTCGCTCTGCCGCCTCTCTCTGCCGCTGGGGCTGTTCCGTACCGTGGTGACGGATTATCTGACGCTGTGCGAAAGCTATTACGGCGCGCTACGGGACCTGCCCCGGTCCCGGATCGAGGCCATCGATGTCGGCCGCCGGGCCTTGCATGAGGATGGCGCGCGGATTCTGGCCGAGCGGCTGGCTACCGACATCGACCTCGATTTCGACACCGCGCGGCGTCTGTTCACACTGATCTGCGTCCTGCATATCCGCGGATGAGCTGTCGGCGGGCTTTGTTCAGCGCCAGGTCAGTCTCAGGGTCACGCCGGAATCCGTGATGTCTTCGGCGATGGCTTCTTGCGCTGCCGCCAGCGCGGCTTCGTAGGCGGCATCGTCGTCTTCGTTGAAATCCTCGCCATTGATGCGCGCGCCATGGGCGACCATGACATCCTCGAACGGGATGTCGGCGGCCAGCAATACGCCGCTGGCGGCCATGGCGGCCTTTTCTTCCAGGGCGTCGCGGTCGTCCCCCTCATAGTCTATGAGATAGACATTGGCGAAAAAGCGGATCATTCAGGCATCGTCCTTCTGGCCATCGGATAGTCGGCTGGGCCGTACAGATAGCACAAGCACGGGCGCAGCCCTATTCCAGATCGGTCCTTTGCGCGGAAAGACGGTTGCGGTCCGCATCCAGCAAGGCGGTGATCAAGGCGGTCCCGTCGGGTGCGACCCGTAATTCGGCGAATCGCGCACGGGCATAGGTTGCCGCTTGTCCTTCCTCGAAAAACCAGCTGCCGCCGGCGATTTTCGCGGGCCTCCGGCCTTGCGGGCGGAAAGTCAGCCGGTGTTCCCCCGCTTCCAAAGCGTCGCCTTGGTCAAGCCGGCGATAGCTCCAAAGACCGTTTTCGTCTGCGGCCATGATGGCGGTCCGTTCGCGTCCGTCCGGCCGGGTTTCATTGTCGTCTCCGCTCCCGGCATCGCGGGCCATGGCGCGGCCATCGGCAATGTCCAGGATCATGTAATCGCCCTGCATCAGCGAGCGGGGATCAACCGGGGCCAGCGCCAGGACCATGATGTCGCCGCGGGCGAGCAGCCGCTCCTTGCCCAGGATGGCGGCGTTGTAGAGGCCCAGGAACAAGACCAGCACCAGCCCGGCAAGGACGGGAGCGCGCATGAGGCGGCGGATCATGGCGTGTCTCCCTTTTCCGGGACGAGGTTCAAGAGCCAGCCCTGGCGGAACCCGGCGGCGGCCAGCGCCAGGATCAGGCCCGATCCGATCAGGATCAGGGATTTGTCGAGCAGGGAGACGTCCAGTGCGTAATAGAAACGCTGGACGAAAAAGACCAGATAGAGCGTCGCTATGCCGCCGAGCCAGGGGGCGGCGCGGCGCCGCGCCAGCAGCAGCAGCAGGACACCGAGCAGGATGGGGAAAGACAGAACGGCCAGCCCGATGAGCAGCAATCCGGCCACGGCGATCCGGGTGGCGTGCCGGGGGTGGCGCAAGGCGAGGATTGCTGCGGCGATGGCCAGCCCGGCCAGCGCGCCGGCCCAGGGGACGAGGGACAGCAGCACCATGCCCGATCCGCTATGGTCGAACCCCGCCCAGATCGTGGCAGCGATGGTTAAGCCTGCGGCGAACAGAAGGAAACCGGCGGCGGCGCTGCGGCGTTCGGCCTCGAACCAATGGGGCTTGAGCGGCGGCGGGGCGGTGAATTCCAGCAGAGTGAACAGCAGGAATCCGGTCCAGCACAGCAGCGACAACGGGCGGTATCCGGCCTTGAGCGCATGGAAAAGGACGCCCGTGAAGCTTGTGACAGCGACGTCGCCGTCGGCGTCGAACGCGCTGTGGTCATGATAGAGCGCCAGGATCGTCAGGGCGGCGAGGAAGGCGGCGAAGGCGAACGCTTTTCCCGCCCTGTCCTTTAAGGCGCACCAGCCGGCGAGGAACAGGGCCGCGTAAAGCAGCAGACCGGTGCTGACATCCTCGGACAGGAGGTATCCGACCAGCACCAGACCGCAGACGATCAGGACCAGGGATAGGTTGAGCCGTGCCCAACTGCCGCCGTTCCGGCGTAAAAAAATGCCCGCCGCATAAATGATCAGTCCCAGCACGACCTGAGGAATGATCCCGGATAAGCCCGCGAACAGCAGCCCGATCACGCCCGAGATCAGCAGCAGCGAGCCGAGCCAGATTCCGGCGGCGATGAAGCTTTTGACGTACCAGGGCTGGCGTTCCGCCGCAGCTCCGTCCCAGCCTGAAAACCAGTCCGCGACCGGCGCGGCTTCGATCCCGGCCGAGACCGTCAGCCAATCGGTCAGGCTGGAACGAAGCAGGGATACGCCCGATGGGGCCGGGGTTTCACCTTCCGCCGTTCGTCCCGAAGGCAGCCTGCGGCGAAGCTTGAGGATCAGGGCGGTGACGCCAAGACAGGTGGCGACGATGATGATTCCCGCCAACAGGGACAGCGGGATTATGTCACGGCTTTGCTCGACCAGGGACCGGATCAGTGCCGTATCGAACAGGATGGCCAGCAGGGCGACGATCAGGGCGACGAAGAAGAAATCGCCCCGCCGTCTGGCATAGATCAGGAAGGTGACGCCGAACAGAAAGGCGGCGGCAATGACGTCCGTCCGCGATGCGTCCACGCCGATCCCGCTCAAAGGCGAGGCTGGGCCCGAATAAAGATAGGCGAGGTTTAAAAACGACCCTCCGACCCAGCTATTGGCCAGAATCAGCGCCAGCAGCCGAATCGTCATCGCGGTCAGCGTCACAGCGCCCAGGATCCGGCTCAGCGCCCGGTGAGGGTCGAAGGGGCGGGGGGCGGTTCTGGTCCGGTTATGCGCGATCTCTGCCAGCGCCCACAAGACGGCGTGCGCGGCGATGATCTCCAGCGCCAGAGGCGGAAACCAGATCGCGCCTCTCGGTTCGATGACGTCGCCCCACAGCCACAACCCAGCCCACAGATCGGCCACCGCCAGCGTCATGAACCAAAGGCCGACCCGGTTCCCTGCCAGCAGGGCGAGCGGAAGGAGGACCAGCGTCCAGGCGCGGAACAATTCCCAGGAATCCGCGCCGGTTTGATAGATCTGGCCGAACAGGGCCAGCAGCGCGCCGACGGCGAGGCCGGCCCCCATCAGGGCGGCATGGCCGACGGGGCCGCGCCATTTCCACAGGGCGATCAGGGCAAACAGAACGAATACGGTTTCGGCCAGGGCGAATTTCGCCACCTTGGGCATCGCTTCCCAGTTCCAGGCGAAAAACAGGATCAGCCCCGCAGCGATCAGCAGCGCCGCCGCCAATGTAGATGCGGCGAACAGAAAGGCGCGCCATTGGTGGGAACTGGGATCAAGACCGAAATGTCGCCGCGCTGCCTGGGATTGCTCCGAAGACAGGATTCCAGCTTGGTTCAGACCGGCGATCCATCGCGCCAGCAGCGGCGCTTGAGGTGAGAAACCGCCAAAAACGGCGGGGGAAACGTCGCTTTGGTTGATTGTCATGAATGGGTGATAGCCCGATTGGTTTGCCGGGCGCAAGAGCGCTTACGGTTTTACCGGTGTGGCTGGTGCGCCGCCGCGCATCGGACAGGCATTGGCCGCGCCATTGCCGACGGCGCGGGCGACAACGCCCTGCTGTTCATTGCCCAGCCGGCCCCGGCTTTGATCTTCGACCACCTGGCGCAGCAGGAAGGTTTCCACCGGAAACTGGTTGGAGCCGAAGCGGAAGGCTTCGCGGGTGGCGGGGAAATCGGCGCGCAGCATGGCTTGGCGCAGGGCTTCGCGGTCGCGGATGCCGGCGGCGGTGATGGCGCGGTCCAGCATCATCGCCGCGTCATAGCCATAGGCGGCGTCGATCGAGGCCGGACGGCCATATTCGACCTCGAAATCGGCCATCATGCGGCGGTTCGAGGGGGTGTCCATGTCGTCGCTCCAGGGTGCGACGCTGAACAGATTGGCGGCGGCCGGGCCTGCGGCGGCGATCACTGTCCGGTCGGCGATGTCGGCGGGGGCGAATAGGGGCGTGCGCTCCTTCAAACCCGCCTTCTGGTATTGGATGATGAAATTGACCGCCATGCCGCCGCTATGCAGCAGATAGACCGCGCCGGGGGCGATGTCGCGGATGCGGGCCAGTTCCTCGCGGAAGCTCATCCGCCCCTTGCGACTGGTCACCAGCACCACCGCGCCGTGATAGGTCTTTTTCAGCGCGGCCACGGCCTGGCGGGTCGCATCGGAATCGGGGCCGGCTACGGCCAAGGACGGGTAACCCTGTTTCTGCAACAGCCGGCCGGTCGTTTCATGCCCGGTTTCGTCAAGCGAGGCAAGCGAGAAGAACAAGGGATTGCACCCCGAACCGGCCAATGCCGGAGCCGGCGATCCCAGCGCCAGCAGCAGCGTGCCGCTGCGCGTGGCCAGCGGCGGCAGGGCGGCGGGGGCGGGGGTGTCGGAAGCCCAGAGCAGAATCCGCACGCCGGTCTGGTCCAGCAATCTTTTGGCGGCGCGCAAAGCGGTGGCGGCGTTGTCCTTGTCGTCGATGGCGGTCAGATTGAATTCCTGTCCGCCGATGCGCCCGCCTGCATGTTTGACGCCCAGCTTGAACCCGTCCAGCCGGTCTTGCGCGACATGGGCGCGCGCGCCGGTCAGCGTGCCGACGAAACCGATGGAAAGCGCCGGATCCGCGGGCGGCATCGCCGGCGCTGCCGCCTGGGCCGATCCGCCGGCCAGGACCGCCGCCAGGATCCAGGCGGCCGCCTTTAGCGTCCAGTCCGATGCCGTGCCGATCATGCCGTCTCTCCTGACGAAAGGGCCCCGGCGCGGCGCGTCGAAACCCTCGCGGTTTGCGATGGGATCGGATATATAGCACCAAATCCGCCTCTTGGACCGGAAAGGATGAGGCGGACCCAAGCGCCCCACGCCGTCCGGCGTTCAAGGGGCGCTGGCCGTTGCGTCGCAATGACGCTAAGGTATCCCGGTTCTGGCAGGCGAAGACAAACCATGTGGCGACGTTTTTCCGGTCTCAGCGTCCTTCTGATCATCGTATTGGGTAATCTTGGCGTGTGGTGGGCGATGAACCGCCCCCAATCCGATATTGCCTGGCGCGGCGGCATCCAGAGTATCTCGTTCAGCCCGTTCGGCAAGGACGACAGTCCGTTCGAGAACCGCTATCCCAGCGCCGAATCGATCGACAAGGATCTGGCCCTGGTGGCGACCAAGGCGCACGCCATCCGTCTTTATAACGCCGAACCGTTCAGCCAGATGATCCCGCCCTTGGCCGCCAAGCACGGGCTGAAGGTCACGGCCAGCGCCTGGATCGAAGGTGCTTTGGGCAGCAGCGATCTCAATCTCGACAAGCCTGTGTCCGAGATGTCCTCGCGCGAGCAGGAAGTCTACCGCTTCCAGATGAAAAGCCTGGCCCGCAACGAGGAAGAGATCGACGACGTCATCCAGATGGCGCGCGACAATCCCAATATCGATCGCCTGATCGTCGGCAACGAAACCCTGCTGACCGCCCGTGTCACGCCGCAGCAATTGATCCGCTATATCCGCAAGGCCAAATCGCGCACCGCGCTGCCGGTTTCGACCGCCGAACCGGCTTCGGAATGGCTGCGTCATCCGGAATTGGTGCGCGAAGTCGATTTCATCGCCCTGCATGTGCTGCCCTATTGGGAAGGCATTCCCGTCGATAGCGCGCTCGATTATGTGCTGGGCGAATACCGCGCCATCCGCGAAGCCTATCCCGACAAGCATGTCATGCTGGCCGAGGTCGGCTGGCCGTCGGCGGGCAAGAACAAGGGACTGGCCGAGCCGTCGGTGGTCAATCAGGCTTTGTTCCTGCGCCGCTTCTTGAACGTTGCCGCCGATCCCGACAATGGCATCGACTACAACATCATCGAAGCGTTCGATCAGCCCTGGAAACGGGTGTTTGAATGGGGCGTCGGCACCCACTGGGGTGTCTGGGACGCGGATCGGAAGCCGAAATTCTCGATGATCGACCCGGTGCTGGAAATCAAGCATTGGCCGATCCAGGCGCTCGCCGCCACCGTTTTGGCGCTGTTCCCGGTCAGTTGGTTCCTGGCGCATTGGCAGAATCTGCGCACACGCGGCAAGATTTTCTTCGCCGTCCTGGTCCAATTCGTCGCTTCGCTGGTGATCTGGACCATGTCGGTGCCGGTGATCCGCGATTTCGCGCCATCGACCGAATTGATGTATTCGGTGCTGATGCCAGCCCAGATCATCCTGCTCGTGGTGGTCTTGATCGCGGGCTACGAGCTGACGGAACTGACCTGGACGCGCCAGGCCCATCGCCGGTTCACGCCTGAAACCGCGCCCAAGCCTCACCGCTACCCCAAGGTGTCGCTGCATCTGCCCTGCTATAACGAGCCTCCCGACATGCTGAAGCAGACGCTGGACGGGCTGGCGGCGCTCGACTATCCCAATTTCGAGGTCCTGGTGCTGGACAACAACACCCGCGACCCGGAGGTGTGGCAGCCGGTGCTGGATTATTGCGAGAAACTGGGGCCGCGCTTCAAATTCTATCATCTGGGCCAGTGGAAGGGGGCCAAGTCCGGCGCGCTCAATTTCGGCCTGACCCAGACCGCCGCCGATGCCGAGATCGTCGGCGTGATCGATTCCGACTATATCGTCTCGCCCAATTGGCTGATGACGCTGGTGCCCTATTTCGAGGACCCCAAGGTCGGCTGGGTCCAGGCCCCGCAGGATCACCGCGAGTGGCAGGACGATCTGTTCAAGGAATGCATCAATTGGGAATATGCCGGTTTCTTCGATATCGGCATGGTCGCGCGCAACGAGCATAACGCCATCATCCAGCACGGCACCATGACCCTGATCCGGCGCAAGGCGCTGGAGGAAACCGGGCAATGGGCGGTGTGGACCATCTGCGAGGACGCCGAACTGGGCCTGCGCCTGCTGGAAAACGGCTATGAGTCGGTCTATCTCAGCTACCGTTTCGGCCATGGTCTGACCCCGGACAGCTTCACCGCCTATAAGAAGCAGCGCTTCCGCTGGGCCTATGGCGCGGTGCAGATATTGAAAGGACATTGGCGTTCGCTGATTCCGTTCCGCGAGACCGGCCTGACCTCGACGCAGAAATACCATTTCGTCACCGGCTGGGTGCCCTGGTTCGCCGACGCTTTCTATGTCTTGTTCTCGATCTTGTCGGTGTTCTGGACCATAGGTCTGATCCTGGCCCCGCAAACCTTCGATTTCCCGCTGGCGATCTTTGTCATGCCGACCATCGGCGTGTTCGTGGCCAAGCTGATCCATCACCTGTTCCTCTATTCGACCAAGGTGAAATGCAACTGGCGTCAGCGTATCGGTTCGGCCATTGCCGGAATGGGGCTGACCTATTCGATCGGCAAGGCGATGTGGATGGGGATGCTGACCAAGACTATTCCCTTCCTGCGCACGCCGAAATGCGAGGGCAAGGCGGCCTGGACCGCCGGCTTCATGATGGCGTCCGAGGAAACGGCGCTGATGGTGCTGCAACTGGCCTCGGCGGCGGCGATCCTGATCGCCTATGGCTGGAACGATCTCGATGCGCGCCTGTGGGCGCTGGTGTTGGGGGTGCAGTCGATCCCCTACGCCGCCGCGCTGGCGACGGCGATCGTTTCGGCGACGCCTACCAGCGGTCTGATGGCGCGGCTGAACCGGGGCAAATCCGAACCGGCGGCCCAGGGCAACGTCTGAGGCGATGGAGCCCGTAGCACGGCTCCGGCTGCCCCATTCCTGCCCCGGCGTGCTGGCGTTGGGCGGGTTTCTGAAGAACACCCTGTGCGCCGTCAAAGGCGATCAGGCTTTCCTGTCGCCGGTCCTGGGCGATCTGGACAATGCCGCCGCCTTGCGCGCCTTCGAGGACGCGGCGGCAGCGATGCGCCGCGATCTGGCGCTGATCCCTCGGCTGCTGGCGCATGATCTGCACCCCGATTTTTATTCCACCCGCTGGGCCCAGGCTCATCCTGAACCGTCGCTGGCGGTGCAGCACCACCATGCCCACATCGCCGCCGTCGCCGCCGAACACGGGATCATGGGGCCGTTGATCGGGCTGGCGCTGGATGGGTTCGGGCTGGGGCCGGGCGGGCAATCCTGGGGCGGCGAGCTTTTGCGGGTCGATGGCGCGGTTTTCCGCCGATTGGGGCATCTGCATGAGGTGGCCCAGCCGGGCGGCGACCGCGCCGCGCGCGAACCCTGGCGCATGGCCGCCGCCTGGCTGGCGCGGCTGGGACGCGGGCCCGAGATTGCTTCCCGTTTCGCCCAGCAGCCGGCGGCAGCGCATCTGGCGG
>JAYFRE010000009.1:0-6286 GCA_034926235.1 Rhodospirillaceae bacterium | reverse complement strand
ACATCATGCGTCAGCGCGGTGTGGAACAGCCGGATCATCTTGACCGGATCCTCGGCGAAAGCTTCCTCGCTCTCGACGTCCAACCGGTTTCCTTCCAGGGTGAAGCCGTCCAGCTTGCGCTGGCGCTGAAAGATCGGGAAGCGCAGCCTGGGCGCGCGGCGATTCTGGGATTCGAGCAGCGCGCAGAAGATCCGGGTCAAATCGCCGACATCCTTGGCGATCAGGAAATAATGCTTGATGAAGCGTTCGACGCCGAGCGATCCGCCATGGTTGGTGTAGCCCATGCGCCAGCCGATCTCTTCTTGCATATCGAAGGTCAGCCGGTCCTCCTCCCGCCCGGTCAAATAATGCAGGTGACAGCGCACCGTCCACAGGAACTGCTGCGCCTTGATGAATCGGTTGGCCGCATCCTGGGACAGGCTGCCCTTGGCCACCAATTCACGCACATCGCCGGTGTCGAACAGATATTTGGCGATCCAGTAGAGCGTGTGCAGGTCGCGCAAGCCCCCCTTGCCTTCCTTGATGTTCGGTTCCAGCACATAGCGCGCCTCGCCCAGCCGGGCATGGCGCGCGTCGCGCTCGGCCAGCTTGGATTCGACGAATTTTTCCTGCGATCCGGCCACCACTTCGGCGCGGTAGCGCCGCCGCAATTCAGCGAACAAGGCCTGATCGCCCCACACCCAGCGCGCTTCGAGCAAGGCGGTACAGATGGTCAGATCCTGCTTGGCCAGACGGATGCATTCGCTGACCGAACGGGTGGCGTGCCCGACCTTCAACCCCAGATCCCAAAGCATATAGAGGATGTATTCGACCACCTGCTCGGCTTCGGGAGGATGACGCGGCGCCAGCAGGAACAGAAGATCGACATCTGATTGCGGCGACAATTCGCCCCGGCCGAACCCGCCCACCGCAACGATGCTCATGACGGGGCCAAGACGAGCCTCGCCGGCCTCGTGCTGAATGGCGAAGTCATGGATGATCCGCACCAACTGATCGACCAGGAAACAGTTTTCGCGCACGGCCTCCGTACCCAGCCCGTGGATATCGAAGCGGACGCGGACCTCGTCATGGCCGTCCTTGAAGGCTGCCTTCAGGATTTCAAGCGCGCGCGCACGGCGCTTTTGCGCGGTCTCCGCCGTCCGGGCGACCGAGTCCAGCGCGTCGATGACCGCCTGGCGGTCGATGATCTCGCGCGGTTTCTTTATCTTTGCTGCCATGGGGCCTGGCGCCTTGGAGTGATCGGGGGATAGGGGGCCGGCATCCGCCTTGCCGGAGTATATAGCGCCGGCGCGTCCTGACGATGGATTTTTCCACATGACCGCTGAAGCGAATTCTAGAGACGGTCTCTTAGGACTCTTTCCGCGCCGCCAGCCCCTTCAGCCGATAGAGGAACTCCAACGCCTCGCGCGGCGACAAATCGTCGGGATTGACCGCCCCCAGCGCCGTTTCGACGTCGGATGGCGGCGCGGGCGGCGGCGGTGGAGGCGTACGCTGATGCGCGAACAAAGGCAGTTCCTCGATCCTGCCCGATCCGCGCGCCGGACCCCGGCCCTGTTCCAGATCGGCCAGTATCGCCTCGGCGCGCAGCAGCGATTCCGGCGGCAATCCCGCCAGACGCGCGACATGGATGCCATAGGAACGGTCCGCCGAACCCGGCCCCACCTCATGCAGAAAGATCACCTCGCCCCGCCATTCCTTGACCCGCATGCTGTGGCAGGACAAGCCGTCCAAGCTTTCCGCCAGACCGGTCAGTTCGTGATAGTGGGTGGCGAACAGCGCCCGGCAGCGGTTGCGGTTGTGCAGATGCTCGACCACCGCCCAGGCGATCGACAACCCGTCATAGGTCGCGGTGCCCCGCCCGATCTCGTCCAGGATCACCAGCGCCCGCACGCCGGCCTGGTTCAGGATCGCCGCCGTCTCGACCATTTCGACCATGAAGGTCGAACGGCCGCGCGCCAGATCGTCCGCCGCACCGACACGCGAAAACAAACGGTCCACGACGCCGATATGGGCGCTGTCGGCGGGAACGAATCCGCCCATTTGGGCCAGCACCGCGATCAGCGCGTTCTGACGCAGGAACGTCGATTTACCCGCCATATTGGGACCCGTCAGCAGCCACAGGCGCTGTTCAGGGGCCAGATCGCAATCATTGGCGACAAAAGCCTGGTTCGACACCGTTTCGACGACCGGATGGCGGCCACCCTGGATCGAAAAAGCGAGGCTGTCGTCGATCCGGGGACGGACATAGCGCCGTTCGGCGGCCAGTTCGGCCAGGGACTGGGCGACATCGAGCGTGGCGATGGCGCGCGCGGCCAGCGCGATCGCCTCGGCCGAAGCCGTCGTCTGGGCGCATAGATCCGAAAACAGCTCCAACTCCAACGCCAGGGCACGATCGGCGGCGGAACGGATACGGTCTTCCAACTCGCTCAGTTCGACCGTGGTATAGCGCACGGCTGACGCCAGGGTCTGGCGGTGAATGAACGGTTCGCCCATGCGCTCAGCCTGCTTGGGCGGCACCTCGATATAATAGCCGAGCACATTGTTATGGCGGATTTTCAACGAGGCTACGCCGCTTTGCTCGGTATAGCGCGCCTGCAACGCGGCGATCAGGCGGCGGCTCTCGTCGCGTAAGCAACGCAATTCGTCCAATCCGCCGTGATAGCCGGGCGCGATGAAGCCGCCATCGCGGGCCAGCATCGGCAGATCAGCGTCAAGCGCGCGGTCCAGCCGGTCGAGCAATTCGTCATGACGGCCCATGTCGGCCAGCGCGGCCTCGATCAGAGGCGGCGGACCGTCCAGCCCTGAGGGCGGCGGCATCAATGACCGCAGGGCCGGGATGCCGGCCAGGGTATCGCGCACCATGGCCAGATCGCGCGGCCCGCCCCGGTTCAGGCTCAGGCGCGACAGCGCCCGCTCGACATCGGGGATCGTCTTCAGCCGGGCGCGGATGGTTCCGCGCAAGGATTCGCGGTCGACGAAGAACCCCACCATGTCCTGGCGCGCGGCGATGGCGGCGATATCGGTCAAAGGTGCGGACAGCCAGGCGGCCAGCAGACGCGCCCCCGCCCCGGTCACGGTCCGGTCGATAACCGACAACAGACTGCCCCGCCGCTCTCCCGACAGGGTGATGGACAGTTCCAGATTGCGCCGGGTAGCGGCGTCGATCTCCATCACCGCCCCTTCCGCCAGCCGCCGGGGCGGCGACAAACGCGGCAATCGTCCCTTCTGGGTCAGTTCGATGTAATCGACCAGCGCGCCGGCGGCGGCCAGCTCGGCGCGGGAAAAGCCGCCGAATCCGTCCAGCGCGCGCACGCCGTAAAGCGTTTCCAGCCGCCGGCGCGCATTCTCGGAATCGAACCGCGCATTGGGCAGGGGCGACACCACATCCTTCCAGTCGCGGAACAGATCGGCCAGCGCCGCTTGCGCGAACAAACGTTCGGGCACCAGAAGCTCGCCCGGGGACAGACGGGCCAGCACCGCGCCCAAGGCGGGGGCGGCCAAAGGCTGAACCTCGAAATCCCCCGTCGAGACATCGATCCAAGCCAGTCCCATCGCGCCATGGAGATCGGCCAGCGCCGCCAGATAATTGTGGCTGCGCGAATCCAGCAGCGAATCCTCGGTGATCGTGCCCGGCGTAACCACGCGGATGACCGCCCGTTCGACCACCGATTTCCCGCCGCGCTTCCTGGCATTGGCGGGGTCTTCCATCTGTTCGCAGACGGCGACCTTGAACCCTTTGCGGATCAGGCGCGACAGATAGCCTTCATGGCTGTGCACCGGCACCCCGCACATGGGGATATCCTCGCCGGCATGGCGTCCCCGCTTGGTCAGGGTAATGTCGAGCGCCTCGGCCGCCAGCCGGGCATCCTCGAAAAACATCTCGTAGAAATCGCCCATGCGATAGAAAAGAAGGCAATCGGCATGGTCGCGTTTGATGGCCAGATATTGCACCATCATCGGCGAGGCCAGTTCGGCATCGCCGCCATTCTGGCTTCTATCCAGGGGCGGGGCGGGCTGTGTCACGGGAATGGAATCGCCATCATCGGGAGCTTATAGGGCCCGGCAGATTATCATATCCGGCCCGGTCAGGCTATCGCCCGGGCGGACCGGCTTCATCCCCCGGATGCCCCGTTGACGGCGCGGCCATTCGGTCCGATCTTGATCCGACCGCCACCAGGGGGAAGCATCCCGGCCCATGATCCAATTCCGCCGCCTCGCTGTCACTGCGGCGCTGCTGTCCGCCCCCGCGGCCGCCGTTCTTGCCCTTCTGGTCGTTCTGGGCCAACTCGCCATTCTGCCGGCGCTGCTGGCCGGCGGCGTCATTCTGCTGGCGATGGCGTTGCTGATCCGCCCGCATCTGGCCGATGTCGGCGTGCTGGAACAATTCGTGCGCGACATGGAACGCGACGATAACGGGCCGCCGCCGCGCCTGAAAACCGCCCTGGCCGACGATCTGTTCCTGGCCCTTTCGCGGTTGCGCCGATCCTGGCGGATGCGCACCGAACGGCTGGACCATCTGCTGGGGTTCCATGAAAGCCTGTTGGACAGTCTGCCCGCCCCGCTGCTGCTGTTGAACGGGCATCGCCGGATCGTGTTCGCCAACCGCAAGGCCCGGTCTCTCCTCGGCGACCGCCTGGAAGGGCGGGACCTCGCCACCGCGCTGCGCATCCCCGCCTTGTCCGACGCCGCCGACAGGGTCCTGGCCAGCGGCGCCGGGTGCGAGGTCGAATTCGCCGCCACCGGCCATGACCGTGAATTCCGCGCCCTGATCGAACCCTTGAACCGCGAAGGCGAAGACGGCGCCAGGCTGACGCTGGCGCTGCACGACATCACCGCCTGGCGGCGCATGGAACGGATGCGCACCGATTTCGTGACCAACGCCAGCCATGAGCTGAGAACGCCGCTTTCGGCCATTCTGGGCTTCATCGAAACCCTTCAAGGGCCGGCTAGGGATGACGAAGCGGCCCGCGAGCGTTTCTTGTCGATCATGTTCGATCAAGCGTCGCGGATGTCCAGGCTGCTGTCGGATCTGCTCAATCTGTCGCGGATCGAAAGCGCCGAATACACCCCGCTATCGGAACGCTGCGCCATCGATCCCATCATCCGCCGCGTTGCCACCGGTCTGGAAGTCACGGCGCAAAAACGCTCCATGAGCATCCGCCTCGAACTGGACGATTCTCTGCCCGACATTCTCGGCAAAGAGGATGAGCTGGCCCAGATTCTACAGAATCTGCTCGACAACGCCTTGAAATATGGCCGTGAAGACAGCGTGGTGACCGTGCGTGCGCGCAAGACCGCGCCGCCCGCCGCCCTGGCCGCGCGATGCCAAGAGGCGCTTTGCCTATCGGTCGAGGATCAAGGCGACGGCATCGCGCCCGAACATTTGCCGCGCCTGACCGAACGCTTTTTCCGCATCGACACCGCGCGGTCGCGGCGGATGGGGGGCACTGGTCTGGGACTGGCGATCGTCAAGCATCTCGTCAACCGGCATCGCGGCCTTCTCGTCATCGATTCGGAGCTTGGAAAAGGAAGCCGCTTTACCGTCTTCCTGCCGCCGGCCAATCCCTGACCCCGATTCCTGTTGCCAGTTTCGCCCCAGACAGCCTACATGCTTGACCGTGACGATCGCCCGAAGACCAGGAGTGTCCTTTGTCCCCCTCTCCCCCCCAAACCGACACCCTCCCGGCCGCCGAGCCTCCTCCCGCTCCGATTAAGATGACCACCGAGAATGTTCGCGTTTTCTATGGCGCGAAACAGGCTCTGAACGGCATCAATATCGATATCTACGCCAATGAGGTCATCGCCTTGATCGGCCCGTCGGGCTGCGGCAAATCGACCTTCCTGCGCTGCCTCAACCGCATGAACGAAACCATCCCGGAATGCCGGGTGACGGGGACCATCACCCTGGACGGCAAGGACATCATGACCGGTCTGGATCCGGTGCAAATCCGCGCCCGCGTCGGCATGGTGTTCCAGAAACCCAACCCGTTCCCCAAATCGATCTATGATAACGTCGCGTTCGGCCCGCGCATCCACGGGCTGGTGGAAGGCCGCGACGAGTTGGACCATCTGGTCGAAATCAGCCTGGAGCGCGCCGGCTTGTGGAGCGAGGTCAAGGACCGGCTGAAAGAGCCCGGCACCGGCTTGTCCGGCGGGCAGCAGCAGCGTCTGTGCATCGCCCGCGCCATCGCGGTCGCACCCGAGGTCATCTTGATGGACGAGCCCTGCTCGGCCCTGGACCCGATCGCCACCGCGCGCATCGAGGAACTGATCGACGAATTGCGCC
>JAYFRE010000045.1:0-13918 GCA_034926235.1 Rhodospirillaceae bacterium | reverse complement strand
GCGGCAATCACGCTTCCGGCGGCGTCGCGCACCGGCGCGGAGATACAGCGCACCCCTTCCTTGTCCTCGCCGTCATCCATCGCCCAGCCGCGCAGCCGCACGATCTCCAGATCGCGTTTCAACGCCGTGCGGGTGGTGATGGTTTTCGGCGTGAAGCCCGGCAATGATTCCTGCGGAAAGATATGGTCGATTTCCGCCTCGCTCTTCCAGGCGATCAACGCCTTGCCCAGCGATGTGCAGTAAAGCGCCAGCCTGCGGCCTTCCCAGCTTTTCACGATCACCGATTGCGGGCTTTCCACCTTGGCCAGATAGATGGCTTCCCGCTCCTGCAGGACTCCTAGATGGCAGGTCAGACGGGCTTTGTCCCTGAGATCGTAAAGGATCGGCATGGCCTCGCGCTTGAAGTCGAAGCTGGCGATGGCGTTGCTGCCGAATTCGTACAATTTCAGCCCCAAGGAATAGGAGCCGTTCTCATCGAGATGAATCAAACCATGGGCGAGCAGGGATTCCAGGATGGTGTGCGTACTGCTTTTGGGAAGCGACAGAGACGTTTGTATACGGCTGAAACTGGCGTGCCCGACCAGGCGCAGATAGGTGCAGATGCGCACCATTTTATCGATGGCCGGTACGGATGTTTTCAGGTCCTCCATCTCTCCCCCTTTGGGCCTTGCGTGTCGCGCCGCTCCGTTTGGACGGGCATCATCCGCCGATGACCTGGGACGCCCCTGCCCGCGCCCCGGTCTGATCCGTCCGACTTTATGCTTCTTTCCGCGCAATTGCATCGATTGGCGCACGCCTCCTGACACTTGTGCCCCCTTGCAAGGAGGCGATAGCGCAAAGATCACGGCCGGTAGCGGCGACGGCCTTGCCTGGTCTTTTTCCAAGGGGAAATAACGATCAAAAAAGACACCGCCAATGACGCCAACCATTGGCGGTGCTCAGTTTTTCCTATTGAGGAGCCAGTACGTTATAGGGTTTTTTCTCGGCTTCGTTCTTGCTGCTGATGATGTAGGCAAGAACGCCGCCAATGACGACCAGAGTGCCCAGATAGACCAGGCCATAGATGAAATCGCCGGTCGTATCCTTGATCCAGCCGACGACAAAGGGACCGGCGAAGCCGCCCAGATTGCCGACCGAATTGATCGTGGCGATGCCGACCGCCGCCGCCGCCCCGGTCAGGAAGGTTGGCGGAATCAGCCAGAAGATCGACATGCAGCCATAAAGTCCGGTCGCGGCGATGGCTAAGCAGAACACGACGACGATCGGCTGATCGCTGAAGACCGCGCTGCCCAACAGGCCGAAACCCGCCCCCAGCACGGCAAGAGTCAGGTGCCATTTCCGTTCCCCGGTCCGGTCGGAGCTGCTGCCGATCGCCAGCATGCCGATCGCGGCAAGCAGGAAGGGGAATGCGGTGATGAGGCCGATTTCGCTTGAACTCAGATGACCGAACGCCTTGACGATCTGCGGCGTCCACATGCCGACGCCATAGATGCCGGTGACGATGGTCAGATAGAGAATGCTAAGCAGGATAACGCGGCCGTTCAACATGCCGCCGCGCGCGCTGACTTTGCCCGTCGTCTCGGCGCGTGCCTTTTCGGAATCCATGGCGGATTGAAGCCAGGTCCGCTCCTCTGCCGTCAGCCACTTCGCCTGGCTGGGCTTGTCGGTCAGGTAGAAAATCGCGATCACGCCGACGATGGAGGAGGGAATGCCTTCAAGAATGAAAAGCCATTTCCAGCCGGCGATCCCAGCGATGCCGTCCATGTTGAGAATCCAGCCGGAAATCGCCGAACCGATCATCAGCGCTATCGGCTGGGCGAACATGAAGCGCGATCCGATCACGGCGCGATGCTTGTCGGGGAACCAATAGGTCAGATAGAGCACGACGCCGGGGAAAAACCCGGATTCGGCCATGCCCAGCAGAAACCGCAAGCACAGGAAACTGGTCACATCCCGGGTCAGCGCCATCGAGGCCGACAGGATGCCCCAGGTGATCATCAGGGTGCCGATCCAGCGCCGCGCCCCCAGCTTATGCAAAGCGAGGTTGCTGGGAACGCCGCACAAAAAATAAGAAATGAACATGATTCCGGCCCCCCAACCAAAGATGGTGGCCGAAAATCCAAGTTCCTTGTTCATGGTCAGGGCCGCAAAGCCGAGATTAATGCGGTCGATGTAACAGAGCAGATAAGCCAAGATGAGAAACGGAACCAGCCTTATTGCCGCTTTTCTTATTGTTCGTTTCTCTATTTCATCAATTTTTGTAACTTTATTATCAGCGATGCTCATGGCATCCCTCCCGCCCCCTTTAGGGACAATAAGTGAATTTCATATATTCATATGTGATATATTTTCCACGGATACTTTCCGTGGTGTTTGTTTTATTGTTTTATTTAGCTTAACTGGATGATTTTGCCCGGATTCATAATGTTGTTCGGGTCAAGCGCCTTCTTGATCGCCATCGTTATCTTGTATTCGACCGGGTCGGTGAAGCTGCGGAAAAGATCCAGCCGCTTATGGCCAATGCCATGCTCGCCCGACAGCTTGCCGCCGATGGCGTAAACCATCGCGTAGATTTCATTCCGGATCGCGGGCAGCTTTTCGGCCCATTCCTCGTCCGACATCTTGTCTTTCAGCATGTCGGCATGGACATTGCCGTCTCCGGCATGACCGGCGCAGTGAATGGCGATGCCGTATTTCTCTGAAAGCGCGCCCATCTTTTCAACGACATCGGCGATCCGTGCCGGCGGCACCACCATGTCCTCGGAGGTGTAGACCATGCTTCTGGCCCGGCTCGCCTCGGTAAAGGATTTGCGGATCCGCCATATTTTCTCGGAATCCGGTGCCAAAACCTCAAGCGCCCCGTTTTCCATGCACAGATCGTTGATGAGCATGGATTGCTCATCCAGGACATCGCCATTGTCGCCTTCCAATGACACGATGATGTAGCAGCCGACCTCCTCATAGGGGACCGATTGCTTCAGGAATTGGGCGACGCAGCGGATGCCGCTATTGTCCATGAATTCGACCCCGATGGGCGTAATCCCCGAATGCAGGATCTTCGAAACGATCCCGATCGCGGAACGCGCGTCGGGGAAAACCGCCAAAAGGTCGATGACGTTCTGCGCCTTGGGCATCAGCTTGAGATAGGCTTTGGTGATGATGCCCAGCGTGCCTTCGGAACCGGCGATCAATTGGGACAGACAATAGCCGGTCGAATTCTTCTTTAATTTCCCGCCCAACGTGACGATCTCGCCTTCGGGCGTCACGATCTCCAGCCCCAGGACCTGCTGGCGCGTGGTGCCGTATTTCACCGCGTTCATGCCGCCCGAATTGGTGGCGATATTGCCGCCGATGAAGCTGCTGTCGCTGCTGCTGGGATCGCCGGCATAAAAACAACCCGCATCCCTGGCCACTTTTTGCACATCATCGACGATGACGCCGGGCTCGGTGACCAGCACCATGTTTTCCTTATCGATTTCGACGATCCGATTCAGCCGTTCCGTCGATAGGACGATGCCGCCGTCGAAAGCGACCGCGCCGCCGGCCAGACCTGTCCCTCCTCCCCGTGGCACCACGGGGAGGAGGGCGGCATTCGCCAGCTTGACGATGGCGCTGACCTCTTCGACGCTGCCGGGCTTCACCACCACCTCCGGCATCTTGATATTCTCCGGTCCGGTCACGCCGTCATGGGCATAGCCCTCCATCCGGTCCGGATCGGTGACGACGAATTTCTCGCCGACAATCGCTTTCAGTTTTCCAACAATGACCTCATCGATGTGGTTGTAACTCGTCATTCTCCCCTCCGATTTTTTCAAGAAGGTTTTTCCTTGAACGCCGTCTTATTCCTCGTCCGCCTTGGGTCCTGTCAGGACCGCGCCTCACCCCCGGTTTCCGCCAGCCGGCGATAGATCTCCCGCCGCTCGAAGGCGTCCCGCTCCGCCTTGGCCATCAGACCTTCGGCGCTATCGGGGAACTGACGCAGCAGGCTGGAGAACCGCACCTCGCTGCGGATGAAATCCTGGAAGCTGGCAGTGGGTTCGTTCGAATCCAGGGTGAAGGGATTCTTCCCTTCCTCTTTAAGCAGCGGGTTGTAGCGATAAAGCGACCAATAGCCCGCATCGACGGCCCGCTTCGATTCCCGCTGGCTCATCGCCATGCCGCCCTCGATGCCGTGATTGAGGCAGGGCGAATAGGCGATGACGATCGACGGGCCGGGATAGGCCTCGGCCTCCATGATGGCGCGCAAGGTCTGGCCCCGGTTTGCGCCCATGGCGACTTGGGCGACATAGATGTAGCCATAGGACATCATCATCACGCCCAGATCCTTCTTGCGCGCCTTCTTGCCGCTCATGGCGAACTGCACCATGGCTGCGGTCGGCGTCGCCTTGGAGGACTGACCGCCGGTGTTCGAGTAAAGCTCGGTATCGAACACCAGCACATTGACGTCCTCGCCCGACGCCAGGACATGGTCCAGACCGCCATAGCCGATGTCGTAGGCCCAGCCATCGCCGCCGAACATCCAGTGCGACCGCTTGACGAAGAAGTCCCGCCTTTCCAGCAGATCGCCCACAGCCGGATCGCCATTCCGCGACGATTCCAGGGCCGCGATCAGGCGGTCGGCGCGCTCGCGCGTGCCGTCGGCGCTGTCCTTGTGCGCCAGCCAGTCGCCGATCGCCTCGGTCAGGGCAGACGAGGAATTACGCGTCAGCAATTCCTGCATCCTTGTCGCCAGCGTCTCGCGCACCTGCTTGACGCCCAGATACATACCCAGTCCGTATTCGGCGTTGTCCTCGAACAGCGAGAAACCCCAGGCCGGGCCGTGACCGCGATGGTTGGTGTTGTAGGACACCGACGGCAGGCTGGCGCTCCACACGGTGGAACAGCCGGCAGCGTTGGCGATCATCATCCGGTCGCCGAACAATTGCGTGACCAGCTTGGCGTAGGGGGTTTCGCCGCAGCCGGCGCAAGCGCCGGAGAATTCCTCCAACGGACGGCAGAACTGGCAGCCCTTCACCGTCTGCTTCTGATCGGCGGGAATCGGCTTGTCGGCGAGGCCGAGCGCGAAATCCCAATGCACCTCGCCCCGATCGCGCAACTCCGCCAGCGGCTTCATCACCAGCGCCTTTTGCCGGGTGGGACAGACATCGATGCAATTGCCGCATCCGGTGCAGTCCAAGGGCGAAATGGCCAGATGATAGCCCATGCCCTTCAGCTCGCCCTTCATCCCCGCCGCCGGCTTGACGATGAAATCCGCCGGAGCCGCCTTCTGTTCCGCCTCATCGAGCAGGAACGGCCGGATGACGGCGTGCGGACAGACGAAGGCGCACTGGTTGCATTGGATGCACAGGTCGGCCTGCCATTCCGGCACCTCGATGGCGATGCCCCGTTTTTCCCAGGCGGTCGTGCCCAGGGGAAAGGAGCCGTCCTCGCGGCCGTCAAAGATGCTGACCGGCAGGGAATCACCTTCCTGGCGGTTCATCGGGATGACGACTTTTTCGATGAACTCGGGCAGAGGCCGGGACGGCATGGGCGCCGGCGCGTCCACCGCGTCTCGCCAGGCGGCAGGCGGCGTGATCGCGACGATGTCACGGATGCCCCGGTCGATGGCGGCGGCGTTCATGTCGATGACCGCCTGCCCCTGGCGGGCGTAGGAGGCCGAGGCCGCATCCTTCAGATAGCGCACGGAATCGGCCACGGGGATGATGCCGCTCAGTTTGAAGAAGGCGGCCTGCATGATCATGTTGATCCGCGCCCCCAGCCCAAGCTCGCGGGCGATCCCCACCGCATTGATGGTGTAGAACTTGATCTTGTCGCGGATGATGACGCGCTTCATCGCCGCCGGCAGATTCCGTTCCAGCTCTGCCTTATCCCAGGCACAGTTGAGCAGAAAAGTTCCGCCCGGCTTCAGTCCCGCCAGCAGATCATATTGATGAACATAGGCCTGGTTGTGACAGGCGATGAAATCGGCCTTGGTGACCAGATAGGAAGAATGAATCGGCTGCTTGCCGAAACGTAAATGCGAAACGGTAAGTCCGCCCGATTTCTTGGCGTCATAGGCGAAATAGGCCTGGGCGTAGAGATCGGTGTGATCGCCGATGATCTTGATCGCGTTCTTGTTCGCCCCGACCGTACCGTCGGCCCCCATACCCCAGAATTTGCAGCAGACGGTCCCCTCCGGCGTCGGGTCCAGATCGGCCACGGTTTCGGGCAGCGAGCTATGGCTGACGTCATCGACGATGCCGACCGTGAATCCGTTGCGGGGTTCATTGCCGGAAAGCGCTTCGAAAACCGAGACGACCTGGGATGGCGTGAAATCCTTGGACCCCAGCCCATAGCGCCCGCCGATCACCAGCGGCATCCGCGCCTGACCGTAGAAGGCGTTCTTGACGTCGAGATAAAGCGGTTCGCCGCCGGCACCCGGCTCCTTGGTCCGGTCCAGGACAGCGACCTTACGCACGCTGGGCGGGACCGCGGCCAGGAACCGTTCATTGATGAAGGGCCGGTAGAGATGGACCGTCACCAGCCCAACCTTCTCGCCCTGGGCGCGCAAATAATCGATCGTCTCGCGGATGGTATCGCAGGCCGACCCCATGGCGACGATGATCCGTTCAGCCTCGGGGTCGCCATAATAGTTGAAGAATTTGTAGTCCCGCCCGGTCAGCGCGTTGATCTTGGCCATCTGGGCATCGATGATCGCGGGCAAGCGGGTATAGAATTTATTCACCGATTCCCGCATCTGGAAGAATACATCCGGATTCTGCGTCGTGCCGCGCACGACGGGATGCTCGGGGTTGAGGGCGTTGTCCCGGAAGGCTTTGACCGCATCCCGGTCCAGAAGCCGGCCCAGATCCGCGTAATCCAGGACTTCGATCTTCTGGATTTCGTGCGAGGTGCGGAACCCGTCGAAGAAATGCAGGAAGGGTATCCGCCCGGCAATGGCCGACAGATGCGCCACCGCGGCCAGATCCATCACTTCCTGCACATTGCTCGACGCCAGCAGGGCGAAACCGGTCTGGCGCGTCGACATGACGTCCTGGTGATCGCCGAAGATAGAGAGCGCGTTCGAGGCCAGGGAGCGGGCGCTGACATGAAAAACCGCCGGCAGCAGTTCACCCGCGACCTTGTACATGTTGGGGATCATCAGCAGCAGCCCCTGGGAGGCGGTGTAGGTCGAGGTCAGCGCCCCGGCCTGCAACGACCCGTGCAGCGTGCCCGCCGCCCCGCCCTCGGACTGCATCTCGATCACTTTGACCGGCTGGCCGAACAGGTTTTTCCGTCCCAGCGACGACCATTTATCGACGCTCTCAGCCATCGACGAGGATGGGGTAATCGGGAAAATGGCCGCCACTTCCGTGAAAGCATAGGAGACGTGGGCCGCTGCGGTATTGCCATCCATCGCTTGTTTTTTCATGTCTTCTCCTTGGGCGTTCCGACACGCGATCTTTGAACGGGTGTAATCGTCGTTTAATTATTAAAGTAAAATCCCAGCGTCCCGCGCTGCAGCATGTATTGATCTTTTTTCTATATATTGAACGTAAACTTCCGTATTCTTGGTTATTATAAAACCTGGCCATAAGGCGAACAACGGGGTTAGGCGCACACCAAGGGCGATCGCCATTAGTACCTTGTTTATATTATATTTATTACCGATTTTGACGCCGATTCCGGCGTCTGCGCCGGAAGAAAAAATCATCCTTCCGATACTTGATAACCATTATTAGTTCTATGTATAGAACTGGCTTCATTTCGAAGTTCTGCTAATAGAACTCTGCCAGCCTCTGCCGCCACCCCCCCCGAAATGGACGATTTCAGGCGCAAAGACGCCGATAACAGAGCTCAACCATCCGGATTCGGAGAAGGAATCAGCCGATGGGGACGGCTTTTTGGGCGGGCGGAGATGAATTTCGGCCGCACCGGAACCATATCTTAGAGAGAAGACCCCAACATCGGGGCCGATGATGCTGGCCGCCCTGTTTAAGGAGATCCCCACACTCCTCACCCGTTTTTAACTTCTGTCCTTCCTGTTTCCGCCGATGCGGCAAGCATCGATGGGACCCTTACGCGCCGATGCGTAGGGATGAACGCCGGTTCGCAGAACCGGCGCATGACGGAACGGAAGGACGCGCTCAGGAAAGGACATCCAATGGCTTCGACGAACGAAACCGGTATATCCACGGCAGAAAAAACAGCCGCCGAATCCGCAGCGAAGGGCAGAAAAGACGCAGCCCACACCCATGACGACATCAACGACAAAGCAGCGGAGATCGCCGCCTCGGCTCAGGAAGCGCTCGACCGGATGCGGCGGATCATCGACGATTTCGCTGCCAAGACAGAGGGCAGCGCATCGGAGATCATCGAGAGCGTGAAGGAAAAACGGGGCGAGGCGGCCGAGTGCTTCGCCGAAACCTTGAAGGGAGCTTCGACGCTGGGACGCGACGCCGTCGGCAGCCTCTCCAACGCCGTCGCCAAGAAACCGATGACCGCCGTCCTGGCCGCTCTGGGCGTCGGGCTGATTATCGGCTTCGCCTCGCGCAGCAGTTCGCGGAAATGACAGCCTTCCGTCCCTTTGGCCTCGATCTGACGGGAGCATGGCGGCAGGGCGGCATCGCCGTCGCCGCCATCGCCGCCGCAGCCATCCTGGCGACCCTGGCGGCCGGGTTCATGGCCATGGCGGGATATATCGCGCTGACCCGCCGATTCGATGCGGAGATCGCCGCTTTAATCGTCGCCGGCGCGCTTCTCGTGCTGGCTTTACTCGCCGTTCTGATCGTCCCTTACGCCACGAAACGGGCGCGGCGGGAAGTCGGGACCGCCCTGTCCTCGAACGCCATCCTGGCCCTTGTCCCGGTGGCGGTATCGCTGGCCAGCAAGCATACCCGCATCGCCGCAGTCATCGCCGCCGCCGGCATCGGTTTCTGGCTGGCCCGGGACGCCGGCAAAGGCGAAGCCGTTCCCACCCGGATGGGACCCGCCCCGGAAGATCGGGCCGGGTAGCCGCCTATCCCAGCCGCGCACGGATCGCGTCGAATGAATCGAGCCCGCCCTGGGGGCCGATGGCGGCGAAGGTCGGCGTGCCCTGGAACAGACGCCGGGCGACGCGGATCACCGCCGCCTCGTCCACCGCATCGATGCGCTCGATCACCTCGTCGGTGGGGACCAATCGGTCGAGCGCCAACGTCTGGCGCGCCGCCTGTTCACAGCGCGCCCCGCTGCTTTCCAGCGACATCAGCACACCGGCGCGGATCTGCGCCCGCGCGCGCGCCACTTCCTCGGCGCTGACCTTCGCGGTCACCTTCATCACTTCCTCGCACAAGACCGGGATGACCTCGGCTGCTTCCGATTCGCCCGTTCCGGCATAAATCTCGAACAGCCCGCCATCCTCATAAGACGAGGTGAAGGAATAGACCGAATAGGCCAGACCGCGCCGTTCCCGCACTTCCTGGAACAGGCGGGAAGACATGCCGCCGCCAAGCAACGTGGACAGCACCGAAGCGGCGTAGAAATCCTCGTCCCGGAAGGAAACGCCGTCGAACGCCAGCACCAGATGGACCTGTTCGATGTCGCGCGATTCGCGGAAATCGCCGCCGACATAACGGGCGGGTTCGCTGACGGGCGGGGCGACATCGGGCAATGCTGCGAAATGGCGGCCAGCGGCGTCCAGCAGTTCCTCGTGCTCGATCGCACCGGCAGCCGTCAGCACCATGCGCGAAGCCCCGTAATGGGCCCGCATATAGGATGCGACGGTGTTGCGCGGCATCGCCCGCACGATCTCGGCCGTGCCCAGCACCGGACGCCCGACCGCCTGGCCCGGATAGGCCGTGGATTGCACATGATCGAAGATGATGTCGTCGGGGGTATCGATGGCCTGAGCGATCTCCTGGGCCACCACCGCCTCTTCGCGCGCCAGCTCGTCCGGGTCCAAGGCCGAATGCTGCAGGATGTCGGCGATGATATCGATCGCCAACTCTTTATCTTCCTTCAGCACCTTGGCGTAATAGGCGGTGTGCTCGCGCGAGGTATAGGCATTGATCTGGCCGCCGACGGCCTCGATTTCCTCGGCGATGGCCATTGCCGAACGCCGTTCGGTGCCTTTGAACGCCATATGCTCCAAAAGATGCGACACGCCGTTGACGTCGGCGGTTTCGTGCCGGGTGCCGGCATTGACCCACACCCCCAGCGACACCGTTTCCACCCCCGTCATGCGGTCGGACAGAACCGTCAGGCCGGAGGGAAGCCGGGTCAGCTTCAGATCGTCGCGCCCGCTCATAACGCACCCCGCGACACTTGGCGCACATGCGCCTTGATGACGTCGAGATCGGCCGGCAGCGTGACATAGCGTTCGGGCCGGTCGAACAGATCGGCCAAAGCAGGCGGCAGCGCCGGACGCACGCCGGTCGCTTCGCCGACCGCCTGCGGGAATTTGGCTGCATGAGCGGTGGCCAGCGCCACCATCGGTTCTGACGGATCGCGCCGGCAGGTCCGGCCGGCCATGACGCCGATCGCCGAATGTGGGTCGATCAGCATCCCGGTTTCCCGGTAAAGCGTCCCGATCGCGGCCTTGGTCGCCGCATCGTCCAGACGATGGCCCGAAAACAGGCGGCGGATACCGTCCAACATGCGCTCATCGACATCGAAACGGCCCTCGGCCCGCAGCTTGGCCATGAAATCGGTCACGCGCGCGCCGTCCTCGCCGAACAGATCGAACAGGTAACGCTCGAAATTGCTCGAAATCTGAATGTCCATACTGGGCGACAGCGTCTGCACCACCCCGGCCGTGCTCATGACCCCGGTTTGGAAGAAACGGGTCAGGATGTCGTTGGCGTTCGAACCCACGACCAGTTGCCCGATCGGCAAACCGAGCCGCCGGGCCGCGAAGGCGGCGTAAACATTGCCGAAATTCCCCGTCGGCACGGAAAAAGCGACCGTCCGGTGCGGTGCACCCAGCGCCAGGGATGCAACGGCGTAATAGACGATCTGGGCCATGATGCGCGCCCAATTGATCGAATTGATCGCCGACAGCCCCATGGTTTCGCGGAACATCACATCGGCGAACATCGCCTTGACCAGATCCTGGCAGTCGTCGAACGTACCTTCCACCGCGACGTTATGGACGTTCGCGGACATCACCGTGGTCATCTGGCGGCGCTGCACCTCGGAAGTGCGGCCCTTGGGATGCAGGATCACGATATCGGCGGCCTCGCGGTCGCGGAACGCCTCGATCGCCGCCGATCCGGTATCGCCCGAAGTCGCGCCGACGATGGTCACGCGCCGGTTTTTCGCCGTCAGCACATGATCGAACAGACGCCCCAGCAATTGCAGGGCGTAATCCTTGAAGGCCAGGGTCGGACCATGAAACAGTTCCAGCAGCCAGTCATTGGCCCCGAGCTGGGTCAGGGGCGCCACCGCCTTATGCGCGAATCCGGCATAGGTCTCGGTGACGATGCGTTCGAAATCTTTGTCGGCGATGGTTCCGTCCAGGAACGGCCGCATGACCCGGACGGCGATCTCGGCATAGGATTTACCCGCCAGCGCGGCCCATTCGTCAGGCTCGATCGCAGGCCAGGCGACGGGCAGGTAAAGACCGCCATCGCTGGCCAGTCCGGCCAGAAGAACATCGTCAAAGGCAAGAACCGGCGCGCGTCCGCGCGTGCTGTGATAGGCCACGTCCGTAACAACTCCTAGAAACGCCATCCCGCCCAGCATCCCGGCGGGCCTGCAACACTACTCCGCCCCCGCCTCCGGCGGCAAGCGCCGCACAGACGCGGTCACCGCTTGAGGGAAAACTGGATCGGCACCACCAGCTCGATCCGATCGCCCACGACATCGGCCGGCGGCGTGGGCAAGGGCTGCGCCCGTTCCAGAAGATCCAGGCTTTCGCGGTCCAACCGTTCGACCCCAGAGCCGCGTTCCAGAACCGCCGCCAGAACCCGTCCGGCGCGGTTCATCGTGAAACGGATATGTGCCGTTCCCTCCTGCCGCCTGGACACAGCAGACGTGGGGTAGCGTTTGTGGCGTTCAAGATGCGCGGTCAAGGATTGCTGCCACGCCGCAACCGCCGAAGGATTGGAAGACGCGGCTGGCCTCGCCTGTTGGGCTGTGACCCCGCCGGATGGCGCAGGAGAAACCGGTGCGGGCGGCGATTCCGCCACCTGCGTCGGGGCCGGTTTGGTTTCCTCGGTGGGCTTGGGCGGCTCCGTCCGCTGCACAGGCCGCGGCTTGGAAACAGGTTTCGGCTTCGGTAGCATGACCTCGCTTTGCACGGCGGGCGGCGGCGGTTCGATCCGGTCCGGTTCCACCGGTTTAGGAGGAGCCGCCGGAGCCGCCATCGGCGCCGGAGCCGGCGCAAGATCAATCAGCACCGCTGCCGGAGCCTCGATCAACGGCAGCGGCGGCAAAGGCGGGCGGATGATCAGCGCCGCCAAAATGCCGCTGTGAATCGCCGCCACCATGGCCAGGGACAGCATCCAGGCGCGGGACGCCCCCGGAAAACCGACCGAAACGCCGTCGCCCGTCACCGCCCGGATTCCAGCCCGACCAGCGCCACCTTCAGATAGCCGGCGGCGCGGAGCGAATCCATGACCGCCATCAGCGATCCGTAATCGACGCTTCTGTCGGCACGCAGGAAAATGCGGGTTTCCTTATCGCCGCCGCTGACCGTGTCCAGCGCCGCCGCCAGTTCGTCCGCGTCGGTTATGGTTTCTCCCACCGCCATGGTCTTGTCTTCCTTCACGGTCAGATAGAGCGGCTTGGGTGGTTTCACCGCCGGTTCGGCGGTCGAACTGGGCAGATCGACCTTGATCTCGACCGTCGCCAGCGGCGCCGCGACCATGAAGATGATCAGCAGCACCAGCATGACGTCGATGAAAGGCGTGACGTTGATTTCATGCAATTCGGCGAGATCGCCGCCGTCGTCGTCCAAGCGTCCGGCCATTCCAGCGCTACTCCGCCGCGGCCTTGTGGCGCAACCCGCCCCGGTCCAGATCGCGCCCGGCCAAGCGCAGGATTTCAGCCGAGGCATCGGCCAGAGACGCCCGGTAGCCGGCAATCGAACGGGCAAAGACATTATAGACGATCACCGCCGGAATCGCCGCCACCAGGCCGATGGCGGTGGCCATCAAGGCTTCGGCGATGCCCGGGGCCACAACCGCCAGATTGGTGGTTTGCGCCCTGGAAATGCCGACGAAGCTGTTCATGATCCCCCACACGGTCCCGAATAATCCAACAAAGGGCGCGACCGCGCCGATGGTCGCCAGGATTCCGGTGCCAAGCGCCATCCGGCGACCGAGCGCGGCTTCGATCCGGCGCAGGCGCGATTCCATCCGTTCCTTGATTCCAGCGGCTGGCAGCCCGTCGGACAAGCCGGATTCCGCTGCGGCGGCCACGATCAGGCCGAATTCCGGCCCCCCTTCGTCCTGCCGCCGGTGCAATGCATCCGCCAGGCCGCGCGCCTCGGTCAAATAGCCCAGAATCCGCCCGACGCGGCGCTTGCCGCGCCGCAGTTCCCAGCTTTTGGCCAGCACGATGCTCCAGGTCGCAACCGAGGCCAGGGCGAGCGCCACCATCACGGCCTGCACGACGGAATCGGCAGAGATGAACATCGCCCAAGGCGACAGGTCGTGGGGAAGCACGCCCTGCCCAAGCGCCATAATCGGCGCGCCGCCGTCAGAAGACATCCCAAGCCTCGTTTGTTGCTTAAAATCAGCCGGGCGCAACGTACTCCGCCACCCGGTCCCGCCCTACTGTCTTACCAACAGGAATTAAGAATGACAATCATTATCGGATGTGCGGAAAGAGGTGAGGCCTTTGTGGAAAAACATTGCCTGAATGAGAAACAAATATTTATTCTTGTGAATAATATCGGCTAATTCTTAAATATATTAGGTTATATTTTTAATATAAATTATATATAGTTTTTATA
>JAYFRE010000156.1:0-36405 GCA_034926235.1 Rhodospirillaceae bacterium | reverse complement strand
GCGCCTTGCCGGGGTTCAAGCGGAGCGACGATCCGCATCGGCGGGTTCACGCTCATGGCCAGGAAGCCATCCGATTGTTCAATTCTGGCGATTTCGTTGGCGCTTCGGCGGCGGCGGAGCGGATGGATGAAGCCTCGCTCGAAGTTTTCGCCCTGCTTGACGAGATTTTGGCGACTGTAACGCGCGGGGAGGAATAATTCCGGCGTTCTATTATCCGCGTTGATGGGACAGGGTCGCGATCCGATCGGTGACGATGCGGATGCGCGGAGCGGTTCTGCCGCCATTCCCTGGCCCGTCGGCGCTGCGTTTTTCCGGGCCGGTCCGGATTCCGGATGGTGGGCGGGTCAAGGGGATGACGGCGCACGCCGGGGACCGCATAATCGGGTCGGGATTAAGGCAGAGACGCGGATAAGTGGAACGGTGCGCGCGTGCATGAGGCTTGAACGGAGTCTGTCTTTAGCCTAGCAATAACGCCGCCGCGTCCAGAGAGCCCTTCATGGCTCATGAGGCGGCATGGTGTTCAGCATCACCCGTCAGGGTTTTCTTAGGATATTTTTCCGGCGTTCCGCCGCATCCCCAATCCGCTTTCCGAACGGTGTTGTCATGCCCGCCTTCACGCCTGCGGCCATTTGGCCGATCCTTTTGCTGTCGGTTTCAAACGTCTTCATGACCTTTGCCTGGTATGGGCACCTCAAATACCGCCACTCGGCGCTCTTTCTGGCGATCACCGCCAGTTGGGGCATCGCGTTCTTTGAATATTGTCTGGCGGTTCCAGCCAATCGAATCGGTTCCGAGGTCTATTCCGCCGCGCAGTTGAAGACCATTCAGGAAGTCATCACCCTGATCGTCTTTTCCGGTTTTTCGGTGTTGTGGCTGAAACAGCCGCTGACATTGGGTCAGATCGCCGGATTCGCGCTGATCGCGGGCGGGGCAAGCCTGGTTTTTCGCGGCTAGCCGGTTCTCAGGAGCAGTTTCGGGGCGAGGACGACGAGACCGGAAGGGGCGGCTCATACGGGCGCTAGAGCGTTCCGTTCCGATCTCGTCGCAGATGCCGCGCGTTATGGTGGCGCGGGACGAATCCTGAGGCTCTCCGTTATCCTGGCCGGGGGAGGAAAATCCCCGGCCGGGTGCTTCACACGGCGAGCCGCCAGGATTCGTTCCTGTCAGGCCGGTACGGATTCGGCCAGCAGATCGTCCAAGGTCTTCATGATCTCGGCCCTGTCCAACCGGGTCGAGAGGCTGGTGATGCGACCGTTTTGCGTGAAAACCAGCGACGGGGATTCGGTCGCGCCCAACCGGGCGGCCAGCGCCGCACCTTTGTAGGTATCGACCTGGCTCAACTTGATCTTGCCGCCATAAAGGCGTTCGATCTCCTGCACCACGGACAGGAAGTCGCGCGAGGCCGCATCGATGGCCGAATAGACATAGATCAGACCGGGCTTTTCCGTCTGCATCAACTGGGTCTCGAAGGTCTTCATCTCGGCGACGTAGCGTTCTGCCTCGTAACCGGCCACGGCACCGTCGCCGACCGCCGTGGCGACCTGACGCAGAGTGGTCTGGCGCACGTCGCCGACGGCGAACACGCCATCGAGATTGGTCTGCATGGTGGTGCTGGTGGGAATGTAGCCGCGCTCGTTCAGGGTGACTTGTCCCTTGAACAGTTCGGTCGCCGGAATATAGCCGATGAAATAGAAGCAACGGTCGGCGTCGATGACCTCAAGCGCGTTCTCGCGCGTGTTTTTCAGCACCACGCGTTCCAGCCGGTCCTGGCCCTCGAAATGATCGACGACGGTGTTCCAACGGAATTCCATCTTCGGGTTTTTCAGAGCCTCTTCCTGCGCTACCGCATTGGCGTCCATATGGCCCTCTTCGTGCAGGACCGACAGGATCACCTTCTTGGCGAATTTGGTCAGGAACATGCCTTCCTCGACCGCCGCATCGCCCGAACCGATGACGACGACAGTCTTGTCCTGGCATGCCGCCGCATCGCAGGTCGCGCAGAAGGAAATGCCCTTATCGTACAGGAACTCGGCCTCGCCCGGCACGCCCAGCAGGCGCGGCTTGCCGCCGGTGGCGATGATCACCGTTTTGGCGTGATAGACGGTCTTGAACGTTTCCACCCTTTTATCGTCGCCGTCCAGGAAGACCGACTTGACCGGCGTGTTCTTGATTTCTGCGCCGAAATGCCGGGCCTGGGCCTCGAACAGCTTCATCAGCTCAAGGCCGGTGGAGCCTTCCGGAAAACCCGGATAATTGACGATTTCGTTGGTGTAGGTGGCCAATCCGCCGACCAGGGCGCGTTCGAACAGGATGGTCTTGAGCCGGGCGCGTCCGGCATAGATCGCTGCCGTCAGACCGCCGGGACCACCGCCGATGATGATGGTGTCATAATGAAGATGTTCTTTTTCTCTGCTCATGGTGACGTCCTTCAAAATCATGTGCCGGTGGGGATCAGAGGCTGCCGCCGGTTTTGCGCTTGCTCCACCAATCAGCCAGCAGCCAGACGGCGAACAGCAGGCCGAACTGGACGATCAGGGCTGGCACGAAGCCGCCCAGAAGCTGGGGCAGATAGACGCGGTTCTCCATGTTGACGAACAGCGCGTCCTTCCACAGCGGCCAGGTCGCCGCGCCGAGGACGGAGCCCAGGATGAAGAAAGGCAGGGCGACCATCTGCTGGATGAAACCTTCGCCCAGGCGCATCAGCGTGCCCGAGGCGCAACCGCCCGCCAGCACCGCACCGATGCCGAAGATGAAGCCGCCGACCAGAGTGTGCAGCCCCACCGGCGCGACGGAACCGACTTTCATGGCGGCGGCCAGGTCGCCGGCTTTGAAATAGGCGCCGAGCTGCAAGGCGGCGAAGCCGGCGGTGCCGACGGCCAGGCCGATAACCACGGCCTTGGTCAGGCTGGTGCCGCCGGTGAGCAAGGGATCGCGCATCGAGGCGGTGAAGCAGAAGCGGGAACGCTGAAGCGTCAGCCCGAGCAGGATGCCGATGATCCAAACGAAGGCCAGCTTGGGCGCGTTCAGGACATAGGCCAGATAGCCGCCGGCCAGAGCCAGCAGGATCAGCAATCCGATAGCGATGGGAAGCTGGGATACGGTCGGTTTCTGAGGTGTGGGCGCGCTTCGCTTGATGCGCGAGATTTTCGGCTTCGCCGTATCGTTCGCTGCGGTTTCATTGGTTGTCATGACGCACCCGATCAGATGAAATATTTGACGAGAAGCCGGGAACCGACAGCGGCGCCCAGGAAGATCGCCACCATGAACACCCAGCCATGCAAGGACATGGAAGGCAGGCCGGTGAACATCGCGCCGATATTGCAGCCGAAAGCCATGCGCGCGCCGACACCCATCATCAATCCGCCCAGAATCGCGGCGACGATCTGCTTGCCCGACTTGACCTTCTTGATGCGGAACTGGCTGGCCAGCAGCACGGACAGCGCCGCTCCCAGGATCAAACCCAGATTGGACAGCGATCCGGCGTCATGCAGGAGATCGTGACCGGGATTGTTGAAGGGCTTGCTGGCTTCGGCGAAATAGGCCCAGCTATGAGGATTGCCGCCCAATATTTCCCAGATCCAGGCGCCCCAATAGGTCAAGGCCGTGGTGACGCCCCAGCCGCTGGACGTGGCCGCCAGCAAAATGATGTTGAGTAAAGCGAGAATGACTGCGCCGGTCCTGTAGCTCCAGGGATCGACGAACAATGCCTTGAAAATCGCGTTGTCGCGCAGGCCGCCGGACGAAGCCCGGTTCGCCCCCGCGGCTGTCGCGGAAGTGATGTCGCTCATGGTGTCTCCCTCCCGGGCCCTCTTTAAGCCGAGGGACGCGCCTTATCGGCGGCGTTCAACGGCTTAAAGGGCACCCCTCCACCGGATGTGACGGAAGCGTTAATTGACCTTTTCGATGACGATGTCCCAGCGTCCGCCTTCGACTTCGTCGATCTCGAAATTGTGGCCAGCCTTATCGGCCCATTCGGGGATGTTTTTCATGGCGCAGGAATGGTCGATCGCCACGACCAGAACGTCGCCGATTTCCATCGCGGCCAGCGCCTTCTGAGTCTTGACGAGAGGGACGGGGCACGCTTCACCCAGGCAATCGAGAGTCTTTTCAGCCATTTTTTCCTCTATATCTATCGGTCTATAATCAAATTCGGTTGCGCCACCTTGTTCGCCTGGATTTCCTTGCTGTTCAGGCAAGAAAAGCCATACACGCAGCGCATCCGCGTTATCTTACGAAGGGTATAGAGAGGGTATCGACGATGGTATTGGGTTTAACCCTGGAAAAACTAAGGGATTTCCCTAGGGGCTTTTGATGGCGATCAGCCGGGCCAGTTCGGCGGCGGAACGGACACCCATCTTGCTCATGACATTGTGGCGGTGAACTTCGACCGTTTTCTGCGAAATGCTCAACTCGGCGGCGATGACCTTGTTCGGTTTGCCGCCGGCAACCCGTTCCAGCACTGCCCGCTCCCGAGGGGTCAGCCCGTCCAGCCGCTGGGCGATCTCGGCGTGACGGTTTTGGCGCAGAGTCGCCTCGCGGCTGGCGCGAACCGCCTCGCCGATCCGGTCAAGCAAGGCTTGGTCGTTGAACGGTTTTTCCAAAAAATCGATAGCGCCGGCGCGCAAGGCCCGCACCGCCATCGGAATGTCGCCATGACCGGTGACGAAAATGATCGACAGGGTCGTTCCCCGCTCGTTCAGAGCCCGCTGCAAATCCAATCCGCTCATGCCGGGCATGCGGATGTCCGCGACCAGGCATCCCGGCCGGCCGGGATGGTGGCGAGCGAGGAAATCCTCGGCCGAGGGATGGCAGGAGCAGGCATATCCCACCGATCCGATCAGGAAAGCCAGCGAATCGCGCATGGCGTCGTCATCATCGACGACGTAAATGATCGGCGTATCGGCGTCGGTCATACGCTTTCACCCTCGGCGATGGGCAGGGTGAAGGTCATGACCATTCCGCCATTGACGCCGGCCTCGGCCCATATCCGTCCACCATGCGCTTCGACGATGCTGCGGCAAAGCGACAATCCCAGTCCCAGGCCCTGCGGTTTGCCGGTATGGAACGCCTCGAACATCTGTTCGGTGGTCAGACCGGAAAGCCCCGTACCATTGTCGGCAACGCCGATACGGACGTTTTTCCCATCTGTGTTGGCAAAAATACGGACGTTGCCATAGGGAACGCCATCCACCGCCTCGACGGCGTTTTGCAGCAGGTTGAGCAAGACCTCTTCCAATTGGATGCGGTCGGCGCAGACCGGCGGCAGCGATGGCGGCAGGTCGGCATGGACGGACACTCTTTTCTTTTCGATCAGCGGGATGAAGAAATCGAGCGTTTTGTCGATCACCTCGCCGACATCCAGAATGAAGGGGGCGGGTGGGCGCTTGCGGACAAAGTCGCGCATCCGATGGACGATGGCGCTGGCCCGTTCCGCCTGGGCGAGGATTTTACCGGCGCTGACGGCCATGTCCGCCGTCGAGCTGGCGGTCATGTCCGCCATCGAGGATGCAGCTTCCAGTCGGCGTTGGCAGCCATGGGCGTAATTGACGATTGCGGCCAGAGGCTGGCTGATTTCATGCGCCAGGCTGCTGGCCATTTCACCCATCAGGGACAAGCGCGCGGCGTGCTCCATGCGCTCGCGCTGCCGCCAGGCCAGGGAATGGGCGAGGTTCAATTCCTCGGTCCGGCGCTTCAGCAGAAAGCGGACCCGCACATAATGAACGAACCCCCAAACCAGTCCGAACGCGATCAATGTCAGCCAGGGTGCATAATCGCGTAGGGTTTCGGTCAGATGTCCCTGGCGCAGATGAGAATAAGGGCCGATCTTAAGGGCTCGAAACAAATCGTGGACGCTTTGGTAATCCACCGGAATCGTCCAGTTCTGGCCATGATCGCCGGGCGGCATCGACAGCAGGGCCAGGGCGACGTCGCGGGCCAGTGTGTTGGACGTATGCGCCAGCTTGGCCAGAGGCCAGTCCGGATAAAGCCGGCTGGACACCACGCAACCCCATCCCGTCATCGGATGCCCGGCGATGACCGTGAAGAGAGATGGATCGATGCTGCCTTTGGCGGCTAATTCTTCGAGGGCGCAACCACGCGCGATGCCGACATCGGCGTCGCCGCGCGCCACCGCATCGAACAATTGTTTGACGGGAAAACCGGAAAAATGCAGCGACGCCATGTCGGCCAAGGGATCGATTCCGTGTTCGGCGAATTCACGCCAGGCGATGCGGAAGCCTCCGAACAGATCCGGCGAGACGGCGATCAGGCGTTTGCCTTTGAGATCGCTCCATTGGCGTAGATCCATCCGATCCTTGCGGACGAAAACGGTCGAGCCGATGGCCTCCGATGGCAGGGGGCCGCCTTCGAAGGCGACGGTGGCGATGCGCGCGATGCCGTGAGCCGCTTCCTGTTCGACATATTGGCCAGGGTTGGAGATGAGGAAATCGATTTGCCGGTCACGCACGGCGTCGTAAAGCTTCTCCGGCCCCAATGGGATCAGCCGGAACCGGTATTGCGGCAACGTGGCGCTTAAATGGCGCAGCGTCGGTCCCCAGGCATATTCGGCGTCCTCGCCGCCGCGAAAGGCCAATACCCCGATCGATACGTCCCGGGCGGTTTCGTCTGCCGGCGTAGGCGCGGCGAGTCCGACCGTGGTGAGACCGATCAGAAATATCAGCGCCAGGATCGAATGCCGGATCATGGCGATGACTATACGCAACCGTTCCGGCGCAGCCCATGGGATTTTTCCCCGTCAGAAGCAGGTTCCGGCGGTGGGATCAGGTCTTTTCTGGCGGCGGCCAACACGGCCTTTGTCACCGGGGCCAGGGCTGGCCCTGCCGAGCGCGGCCATTGCCAGCACAAAGGCACGTCCAAGGGGCGATCGGGCAGAAGCGGGACCAGATCGCCATCGGCAAGATGGCCGCGGACCATGATTTCCATGTTCATTCCCCATCCCAACCCGGCGCGCGCCGCGTCGGCAAAAGCCTGCGACGAGGGCATCCAGTGGGTCGGAGAGGCGGCGGCACGGCCGAAGACGGCCTCCTGCCAGCGCGTCTGCAATCCGTCCTTGCGGTTGAAGCAGAAACAAGGCGCGCGCGCCAGCGATTCTAGCGTTACACCATCCCCGAACCATCGTTTCATGAAGGCGGGGCTGGCGGTGGCGATATAGCGCAAGGAGCCCAGGGCGAGGCGTTGGCACCCTGGTATCGGCGCATCATGGGCGGTGACGGCGGCGCTGACCTCGCCCCGCCTTAGCCAATCGGCGCTGTAATCCTGATCGTCGACGACCAGATCGAACAGAATGTTTTCGGCCCCGGCCATGGCCGCGACGAACCAGGTCGCCAGACTGTCGGCGTTTACGGCCAGCCGGACGGTCGGCCATTCGCCGTCGGGAGCCTGCAACCCCAAATCGGCGGCCAGTTTTTGTTCCATCAGTCCGATATCCTCGGCATGACGGTAAAGCCGCATTCCCGCCGGGGTGGCGGTGCAGGGCGGACCACGCCGGATCAGCGCCGCGCCCACCCTTTCCTCCAGCGCTTTGACCCGCTGGGATATGGCGGATGGGGTCAGATTCATCTGGCGGGCGGCCTTCTCGAAGCTGCCGGTGCGCAAGACGGCGGCCATGGCCGCAAGCTGGGCATAGTCGATCATTAAATTTTCTTAATCAGATGCAGAATATTTAATTTTTATAAACATGTTTCCTGCGCTAGTCCATCTCAGGACAGGAGGAACCATGCTTGTTGCCTACAGCGCTGGATTGTTTTTGTGTTTCGGCCTGATCGTCGCCATTGGCGCCCAGAATGCTTTCGTGCTGCGCCAGGGGTTGCGAGGTGAGCATGTGCTGCCGGTCTGTCTGGTTTGCGCCGGATCGGATGCGATCTTGGTCGCCGCCGGAGTCGCCGGTCTGGGTTATCTGACCACCAAGATTCCCGGATTGGAGATCGTTGCGCGCTATGGCGGGGCGGCATTCCTGCTGGCCTATGCCGTCTTGCGGCTGCGCTCGGCCCTAAAAGGACAGGCCGGGCTGGCTCCGGACCGGAACCAACAAGGCAGCGGGTTGGGGCAGACCCTGGGGGTCTGTCTTCTCTTCACCTGGGCCAATCCGCATGTCTATCTCGATTCGGTGATCCTGGTCGGTTCCGTCTCGACGCGTTATGCAGGACAGGAAATCGCCTTTGCCTTGGGGGCGATATCGGCGTCGTTCCTCTTCTTTTTCGCTTTGGGCTATGGCGCGGCACTGTTGCGTCCGCTGTTCGCCCGTCCTTTGTCCTGGCGTATTCTGGATGGGGCGATTGCCCTTCTGATGACCATGATCGGGTTGAGCCTGATCCCATGGCCGACGATCGAGTGAACGTCGCCAGCCGCCTGAATCCGATTTGTCCCTAACGCCGCAAAGCCTGCCGTCTGGGACCCCACAGGCAAGCCGCCGCCAGGATTGCGCCGCCCGTGACGGCGATCATGCCCGAGGCGCTGACGCTGTTCTCGGCCCCCAGCAGCATGGCGGGCCCCCAAACGGCCAGCGCATAGCCGCTCAACGAGGCGGTCAGGGCGAAAATCAGGCTCCAGCCGATCTGGCGCGCCAGATTGTCGGTCATCAGACGGGCGGCCGCTGGCGGGCAGATGAACATGGCGATGACGATGATCGCGCCCACCGCCTCGAACGAGGCGACGGCGGCCAGGGCGACCAGGACTAGTAGCGCCGTGCCGGTCCGGTTGGGATGCGCGCCGATGCTGGCGGCAAAGGCCGGATCGAAGGTGCCGATGACCAAAGGCCGCCAGAACAGGCCGATGAAGGCGGCGACCAGGGCCAGCAACAGAATCAGGCGCGGCAAAGCGGGGGGCAGGCCGAGCAAAGCCTGTGCATCCAAAAGCGAGCCCCAGTTCTGGGCGTCGAGCCAAATCAGATTTTCGAGATTGCCGTACAGCACATGTTCGACATCGAGATGGACCGATCCGCTGTTGCTGCGTTCCAGCACGACGACGCCCAGGGCGAAGAAGGTGGTGAAGACCACCCCCATCGCGGCCCCCGGTTCGATGCGTCCGAAGCGGCGGATGGCTTCGACCAGCAAGGTGGCGGCCACCGACACCAAAGCGGCTCCGATCAGCATCGGTCCGGTCGAAAGATCGCCGGTCAGCACAAAGGCCGCGACCACGCCCAGCAGAACCACATGACTGACCGTGTCGCCCATCAGGCTTTGATGGCGCAGCAACAGGAAATTGCCGGGCAGGGCGCAGATCGATCCGGCCAGCGCCGCCACCAGCATGGGAACGAGGCTGAGTTGGATGAATTCGCTCGTCATCGCAGCGCTCCCGGTTGCAGGACGCCATAAGCGGGTCTGGTCTCGGCCAGCAGCTTTTCCAGTTCGTGCAACTGATCGGCGGGCAGCACTGTGCTGATGGGCAGATGGCGCTGATCCTGCGGTAGGATCTGGCCGGGATAGCATTGCTGGTAGAGAGACCACAGGGTCTCGTTGCGGGCTTCCATCCGCGCGGCCTCGCGCCCCGATGGCGTCGCTGTGCCATCGCCCCGGATCCAATCCGCCTGGCGCAGCAGTTTCAAGGTCACGGCGTCGTAGATGGGCTCGTCGCGGTCGAGCGCCAGCAATCCTTGGCGGATATGGACGCGGCGGCGGAAATTCCGATGATGCCGGACGCTGGCCAGCAGGCCGCGTCGGGGCGCGAAAAGGAACGAAACGGCGAAAATGGAAAACAGCGTCAGGACGATTACAGCGCCTGTGGGCAGGTCTTGCGCCGATGCCGACAGCGCCGCCCCGATATAGCCGCCTACCGCGCCGATACCGGCTGCGATCGGAATCATGCGGTGGAAACGGTCGGTCCAGAACCGCGCCGCGACCGCCGGAATGGTAACCAGCGCCACGCTTAAGACCAGCCCGACCACCTTCAGCCCGATCACCACCACCGTCAGCAGCAGGGCCGACAGAACGGCATCCATCCATCGGGTGCCGACCCCGGTCATGGCAGCGTGATTTTCGTCGAAGCACAGCATCATGAGCGGACGGCGCAGCAGGAAGACGGCCAGCCCGGCAGCCAGCGCCAGAGCGACGATGACCATGACTTCCTGACGCAGCATGCCCGCCGCCGATCCCAGCAGGAAACGCTCCAGCCCGGCTTGGCGGCCGGTATCCAGCGTCTGGATAACGGTCAGCAGCACGATGCCGCCGCCGAAGGATACCGACAGGACCGCCCCGATGGCGGCGTCCTCGGGCAGGCGGGTATGGTGGCGGATGGCGTGGACGGCGACGATGCCCAACAGTGCCGAAGCCGCCGCGCCGATCATCAGGCCGGGCAGCCAGCGTCCGTCACCACCCAGAAAGACCATCAGGATGAAAGCCAGCGCCAGCCCGGGCAAGGTAGCGTGACCGGCGGCATCGCTGATCAGGGAACGTCTGCGCATCAGCACGAAGCTGCCGACCGCGCCGCCGACCGCGCCCAGCGCCGCCGCGCCCAGACTGACCAGCGCGGTGTTGAGGCCGGCCTGCAGCAGCAGAGCGTCTCCGAACGCGGTCACGACAGCAGACCTTGCGGGGCCAGGCGCAACCGGTCGAGTTGGGCGGCGGCCAGACGGCCTTCATACGCCAATTGCAGATTGCCTTCGGTGAAGATCTCGCCGACCGGCCCGGCGGCGATGCGCCGTACGTTCAGCAACAGCATGTGCTGGAAATAATCCGGCACCGTGGCCAGATCGTGATGGACGCAAAGAACGGTCTTGCCGGCTTCGGTCAGGTCGCGCAGCACGCCGATCAGGGTGCGTTCGGTGGCTGCGTCCACGCCGGCGAACGGCTCGTCCAGAATGTAGAGATCGGCGTTCTGAGCCAGGGCGCGGGCAACGAAGACACGCTGTTGTTGGCCGCCCGACAACTGGCCGATCTGGCGGTCGGCGAACGCTTGCATGCCGACCCGCTCCAGACAGTCCATGATCGCGGCTTTCAGGCGGGCGGAACGCCGGCCGAGCAGGCCCAGCAAGCGGTATTGTCCCATTGCCACCACATCCTTGACCGTGGCGGGGAAATCCCAATCGATCGACGCGCGCTGGGGCACATAGGCCAGACGATGGCGGTTGAGCTGGAAATCCTGTCCGAACAGGCGGATGTCGCCGGCCAGCCGGGGGGCGATCCCCAAAGCGGCTTTCAGCAAGGTGGATTTGCCGGCGCCATTGGGGCCGACGATCACGCTCATGCTGCCCTGGGGCACAGCGAAATCGACCGAAAAGAGGGCCGTGGTCCCGCCATAGCCGACGGTCAGGCCGCGAATGTCGAGCGCTGGCGGTGCGGCGCGGTCATCGATCCGGTCCATCATTCATCTCCCTTCAACGCATTGGCGATGACGGCGGCGTTGTGGCTGATCATCCCCATATAGGTGCCTTCCGGCGTGCCGGGCTGACCCATGGCGTCCGAAAACAGCTCGCCGCCGATGCGGACGCGCCATCCTCTGGCGGCAGCTCCTTCGATCAGGGCGCGAATGTTCTGATCCGAAACCGAGCTTTCGACGAAGATGGCCGGAATGCGCCGATCAACCAGCAAGCTCACCAATTCCTCGATCCGGCGCAGATTGGCCTGGCTTTCGGTGGAGATACCCTGGATGCCGATGACCTCGTAGCCATTGGCGCGGCCGAAATAGCGGAAGGCGTCATGCGCGGTCAGCAGGACCCGGCGCTCCTGGGGGATGGCGTGCAGGGTTTCTTTGATGTGCCGGTCGGTTTCGGCCAGACCGTCCAGATAGCGTTGAGCGTTCGCGGCATAGACGGAAGCCCCCTCGGGGTCCAGCGCGGTCAGCCGGTCACGGGCGGCTTCGACGACGAAGCGCCACAAAGTCGGGTCCATCCAGACATGCGGATCGACCGCTTGGGCATAGATGGGATCGGTCAGCAGCAATGATGCCGGGATTGCCTCGGCCAGGGCCGCGACCGGCTTCTTGCGGGCGAAATCCTGAAGCAGAGGCAGCAATTGCGCTTCCAGCCGCAGTCCGTGATAGACGATCAGGTCGGCCCGGTTCATGCGGGCGATGTCGCTGCGGGTTTGGCGGTAGCCGTGCGGATCGACGCCGGGGCCCATCAATCCTTCGACGCGGACCCGTTCGCCGCCAACGGCGGCAACCGTGTCGGTCAGCATGCCGGTGGTGGCGACGACCGTTAGCGGCGTTTCGCGCGCCTGGACGGGCAAGGCGGCGAATCCGGCAATCAGGGTCAGGATGCCCAAGGCCAAAGCGGCGATTCGCGTCATCCGGCATTCCTTATTTTCGGACCCACGTAGGCCATAATTAATAATGATTATCATTATCATAATAGGAAGGCCGGAAACCGCAAGGGATTTTGCGTGGGTTCAATCGCAAATGAACGCGAAAAATTCCAATCCACAGGATCGGTTTTTCCGAAAATGGGGTCGGAAACGATCGGAAAAAAGAGGGGGGAGGGTTGGGCGGACGCATCCTGTGGCGCTTTCCTAGCCCAGGAATCGGGTGTCAGCCTGCGTACGCGCTTTATCGGGATGTCACCTGTTTGCGGCTTCAGGGTGCGCTGATGCTGGAGGCGCGATAGGTTGCACGCCGTGCGGATGGCGATCTGTCGCCTTTTCCGGACGGTCTGTCGCTTTTGCCGGACGTTTTGTCCGTTCTGAAGAGGGAGACAAAAAAGAGAGGGACCGACAGGCGGTCCCCCGAGTTTTTCTCCTTAGAAGCCAATATTACGCCGGTCCTGGGGGGGCCAAGAGCCACAGGAGGAATAAGACCAGCGGAATGTGCAGGAGAAGCTGGGTAAAGCAGAAGCCGACGATATCGCGCGCCTTCAATCCGATGATTCCCAGCAAGGGAAGCATCCAGAACGGATTGATCAGGTTGGGCAACGCTTCCGCCGCGTTATAGACCTGGACCGCCCAGCCCATATGGGCTTTCAAGGTGATCGCGGCCTCGAAGACGTAGGGCGCTTCGACGATCCATTTGCCGCCGCCCGAGGGGACGAAGAAGCCCAGGATGGCGGAATAGATGCCGATCACGACCGGGAAGGTATCGGCATTGGCGATGGCGACAAAGAATTCGGCGATATGATGCGAGATCGTCCAGCCGTCGGCGCCTTGGACGCCGGTCAGCATGGTGGCGATCGAGCCGTAGAACGGGAACTGGATCAGCACGCCGGTCGCGGTGGGAACCGCCTTGTTCAACGAGCGCAGGAAGCTGCGGATGTTGCCATGCAGCAGAAGCCCGATCATCAGGAAGCAGAAATTATAGTTGTTCAGGTTGGAAATGACCTGAATGCCCTGCTTGGTGGCGAATTCCTCGACGAAATAACCCAGACCCAGGATGAAAATCAGGATCGGCAGGACGCGGGTGAATTCCAGCCTTTCGCCGGGACGAGTCGGTTTCTCGACCGCCGCTGCGACTTCCGAGACATCCACGTCCATGTCTTCGGCGGTGCGGATGTTGCTGCCTTTCGGAGCCGAGAAATAGGCGATGGCGACCGAGCCGACAATGATGACCGACAGCATGACGATCGACTGCCAGAGCAGGATGGTTTCGGTCAGCGGGATGACGCCGCTGATATCCGAAATCGATTTTGGCAGACTGGAGGGGTTGGCCTGAAGCATGGCGGCGGAGGAACTGAAACCAAGCGCCCAGGTTGCGCCCAGACCGAGATAGGCGGCAGCGCCGGCTGCGCGGTAATCCACCCTGATATCGGTGCGCCGCGCCAGGGCACGGACCAGAAGGCCGCCCAGGATCAGGCTCAACGCCCATTGCAGGATCGAGGCCATCATGCTGATGAAGCAAACCCAGGCGACCGCGCCGGCGCTGGTTTTGGGCACGCGGGCCAGGGCGTCGATCAGACGCGAGCAAGCCGGCGCGGTGGCGACGATATAGCCGCTGATGGCCACCATGGCCATTTGCATGGTGAATGGAATCAGGGTCCAGAAACCGCCGCCGAAGGCCTTGGCGACGGCCATGGGTGCAGCCCCGGTGGCAAAGTTGGCGACGGCGACGACGATGACGCCAAGAATGACGAAAATGAAGGCGTCTGGATACCATCTTTCCGCTACAGTCGTGAAAGACTGCGACATCTTTTCAAGTATTCCAGCGCCTTCTCTAGTCGATGTGGATGACATTATGACAAACCCCCCTCTGTAAGGCGGGCACATAATGTCCCGCCAGCCTAACAGGTGTTTGATAAGGTGTTGTTATGTAACGTTTTTATTTTACTGAAGACTCATGGTTTTCAAGGAATCAGAAACCTTGAACGTGGCTTCGGTTTTTTCGGTGATGGTGTCGAGATCCACCCCGGGGGCCAGCTCCGTTAATGTCAGCCCATCCTCGGTGAAGGTGAACACCCCCAGATCCGTAACCAAAACGGATACGCATTTCTGGGCCGTCAGCGGCAGAGTGCACTGCTTCAGCACTTTCGACGTCCCGTCCTTGGAGCAATGCTCCATGGCGACGATGACCTTTTTCGCACCGGCGACCAAATCCATGGCTCCGCCCATGCCGGGGATCATCTTGCCGGGCACCATCCAATTGGCCAGATCGCCGTTTTCGGCGACCTCCAACCCGCCCAGGACACAGGCATCGACATGGCCGCCGCGAATCAGGGCGAAAGACATGCCGCTGTCGAAGATTGCGCCCCCCGGCAGGATGCCGCAGGGCTGGCCGCCGGCATTGACCATCAAAGGATGGGGGTCGGTAACGGGACCCAATCCCAGAAAGCCGTTTTCGGATTGCAGCGTGACATGGACGTCTTCGGGCAGGTGATTCACGACCATCGTCGGCAGGCCGATACCCAGATTGACGACGTCGCCGTCTTTCAGTTCCTGAGCGACACGGCGGGCGATCATTTCTTTGGTATTCATCGTTTTTCCCTCCGTCACGATTTGACGACGCCGTCGATCACGGCGGCTGGGGTCATCACATGGTCGGGGTCGAGCGCTCCGGTTTCGAGGACCTCATCGACCTGAGCCAGGACGATGTCGCCGGCCAGCGCGACCAGCGGGTTGAAGTTTCGCGCGGTCAACTGGTATTGGAGGTTGCCGGCCATGTCCCCGCGCGCGGCGTGGACCAGGGCGATGTCGGCGCGCAGCGGCAGTTCCAGCAGATAGTCGCGCCCATTGACGGTCAGGCGCTGTTTGCCTTCTTCGACCAGCGTGCCGAGACCAGTCTGCGTCAGCACGCCGCCCAGGCCCGAGCCGCCGGCACGGATGCGTTCGGCCAGCGTTCCTTGAGGCGATAATTCGACCTCAAGCTCGCCAGCCAGCATCTGGCGGCCAGTTTCGGGATTGGTGCCGATATGGGAAACGATGATCTTGCGCACGCGCTTGTTTTCGATCAGCGGTGCGACGCCCTTGCCCGGCATCGCAGTGTCGTTGCCGATCAGCGTCAGATCTTTGGCCCCGCTTTCCAACAACGCGTCGATCAGCGCATGCGGCGTGCCGACGGACAAAAAGCCGCCGAACATGATGGTCATGCCGTCCCGGAAATAGCTGGGCACGTCGCCCAGCGGCATCACTTTTGATTTCATCCCCTATATTCCTCTCCGTTTATTCGGACTCTGTTTTCGAGGGACAGCAGCAATCTTCATGCCATGTCCGAGGAAGGAAGAGGAAAGCGGGGAAAGCGGCGCGTCTTTTCCCGCTTGAGGCGAAAAGGCGGTCCAGAGATCGACGCCGCGAAAAAAGCGGACGTCGGGGGATGCAAATTTTTGCACCCTTCGTGCAGGAAGCTGCTTTCAACAAAAAATTAGTGGATTTCTTTCGTCATCGAAAAAAGGGGTTTTTGATGACGAAAGGACGTGGCCTTCCGGATGGGCGGGGCGTTTTCAATCCAGCCGGTATTCCTGGATCTTGTACATTAGCGAGCGGCGGCTGATGCCGAGCTTCCTTGCCGCCCGGATTCGGCTGCCGTCGCAGGATTCCAGTACAGTGCGGATCATCTCCCGCTCGTAATCCTTGAGTTTTTCCTTGAGCAACGGAGCGTCGCCGGGGTTCTGTGCGGTTTCGTCCTGCGCGCCTTGTTCCCGTCGCCCCCCGGCATGACCGGCGGCGATTTGCTCAGGCAGATCCTCGGGGAAGATCATCATGCCGAGACTCATGATCACCGCCCGTTCCATGGCGTTGGCCAGTTCGCGCACATTGCCGGGCCAGTCATAGGCTTGCATCAAGGCCAGAGCCTCCGGGTCGATGCCGATCAGATTTTTGGCGTTCTCGGAGCAGGATTTCTGCAGGAAATGATTGGCCAGAAGCTCGATGTCCTCGGGCCGTTCGCGCAGGGGCAGGGTGGTCAGATGAATGACGTTCAGACGGTAGTAAAGATCCTGGCGGAAGGTTTTCGCCTGGACCATCTCGGCCAGATTGCGGTTGGTCGCGGCGAGCAGCCGGACGTCGGCCTTTAACGTGCTGGTGCCGCCGATACGCTCGAATTCCCGTTCCTGAAGGACGCGCAGCAGCTTGACCTGAAGACCGGGCGACATTTCGCCTACTTCGTCGAGCAGGATGGTGCCGTGTTCCGCCCGTTCAAACAGACCCGGCTTGCGGATGTGCGCGCCGGTGAACGCGCCCTTCTCATGGCCGAACAGTTCCGATTCCAGCAGGGTTTCCGGCAGCGCGCCGCAATTGATCTTGATGAACGGATGTTTCGCCCGGGGCGAATTGTAATGGATCGCCTTGGCGATCAATTCCTTGCCGGTGCCGCTTTCGCCGGTGATCAACACCGAGGCGGCGCTTTGCGCGATCTTGGCCGTATCGCGGAACAGCCCCATCATCTTCGGGTTGTTGGTGAGGAAATGACCCCATTGGAAACTCTCGGTCAGCTCCTTATGCAGCAGATTGATTTCCTGTTTCATGCTGCGGATCTGAAGCGCCCGGCGGATCAGCAGCTTCACCTCATCCAGATCGAACGGTTTGATGATGTAGTCGAACGCGCCCTGGCGGATCGCCTCCATGGCTGTTTCGACCGAAGCATAGGCGGTCATCAGGATGACGGTGGCGTTCGGGTTGGCGGCGTGGATGTCGCGCAGCGTGTCCATGCCGTCGCGTTGCGGCATGCGGATATCCATCAAGACGACATCCGGCGACAGCTCGCGGAAACGCTCAAGCGCCTCGATTCCGTCGGAAGCCAGGGCAACCTGATAGCCTTCGCGTCTTAGAACCGCCCCTAGAAGCTTGCGGACATTTTCCTCGTCGTCCGCGACCAGAATGCTTCCGCCCACTGCACTCATGGTCCTTTATCCTGTCATGGTCTCCCGCCGGATTGGGAAGGTCAGTGTGATGGCCGTACCCCGCCCCTTAGCGCTTCGGATGGTAATGTCGCCATGGTGAGCGTTCACGATTCTCTGCACGATGGAAAGCCCTAATCCGGTTCCGGAAGGCTTGGTGGTGAAAAAGGGCGTGAAAATCCGTTCCTGGTCTTCCTCGTCGATGCCGACGCCGCTATCGGCGATCTTGATCTCGACCTCGCCGCTGATCAGATGCTGCGCGGTGATTTCGATAGTTCCTTTGGCCGGAATGGCTTGAACCGCGTTCAGCATCAGATTGACCAGCGCCTGCTTGACCAATTCACCGTCCACTTCGATGTCGGGCAGGGAGGCGGGAATGTGCAGCAGGAAATCGATCCGTCCCGCCGTGCCCTTGGTGCGCACCAGAATCAGCGCGTCCTGGACCATGGAAGAAACCGCGACCATCTGATAATGCTGCGGCGCGGGCTTGGCGAAGCTCAAGAGCTGGTGGATGACCCGGTTGATCGAATCCACTTCCTTCAGAATGATGCCGGTATATTCGTTCCGTTCCTCCGGTGTGGCGCCTTCCTGAAGATACTGAACGAACCCCCGGATTGCGGTCAGCGGGTTGCGGATTTCATGCGCGACGCCGGCGATCAGTTCTCCCAATGCCGCCAGTTGCTCCGCGCGTTCCATGTGATGCTGCATTTGCTTGCGTTCAGTCATGTCCCGGATGAAAGCGACGGCGCCCAGACTGTCCCCATTGGCGTTGCGGATCACGCTGCTCGATGTGCTGAGATAGCGCACGCCGCCTCGTACCGGATATTCCAGCTCGAAACCAGCGCGATGATTTCCTGTCTCCAGTGTGTAAAGCAGGGAGCTGTCGAAGGGGATGCCGGCGATCGCCTCGCGGTAGGGGCGATTCAGTACATTTTCAGGTATCAGCTCGCAGATTCGCTGTGCCGCTGGGTTCAGCATGGTGACGATGCCGTCATTATCCACGGTGATAACGCCGTCGCTGATGCTGACTAGAATATTGTCGGTCAGCCCGCGCGCCTCGCGCACTGCGTTGGCCATGGCGTTGGCGCTTTTGGCGATTTCGCCGATCTCGCCCTTGAGCGGCGGCAATTGGGCGGTCAGGTCGTAGCGCAGCCGGCGCAGGCCGCTTACCACTTTGTCCACGTCGCGGCCTAGGCTGCGCGACAGCAGGATTGCCGCGATGATGCTGAACGCCAGCCCCAGAACCATGACCAGGATGACGCCGATATCGAGTCTGCGCATCTGAAGCTGGACGTCATCGACCAGTTCGTTCGCCCAGATATAGCCCAGGACTTCGCCGTCGCGTTCGATCGGGCGCATCGCGTTCATGATATTGCCGCGTACCAGGCTGCCGAAAGCGGTCATCGACCTGTTTTCAGCCATGACGATGCGTCCCGGATGGTCGCTGGCGATCGGCTGACCGACGGTGTAGCCATATTCATGATTGGGCGCATAGGTGATGATGGCGTCCAGGCCGCGATGGTAATAGCCGGCACCCATGCCGGGATAGGCCTGAGTGATGTTCTCGGCCAGGCGGGTGGTTCTTTGATTTAGCGTCGCGATCTGGTCTTCGCGGCTTGCCCCCTGCATGTCCAGCTGGAATCGGTCGCCCAGATAAACGTCCAGCAGCCGTGCGGCACCGTGCAGCTTGGTTTCTTTTTCACCAAGCAGCGCTTCTCGTCCCTGCGTTTCGACGATATAGGCGATAGTGATCACGGGCAGACAGATCATGACGCAGACCAGCAGCATGATCCGGCCGCGCAGGCTTTGCGGCATGATTTTCTTACGCAGGCGCAGGGGCATGATTCGCTCGATGAAGCCGCGCGACCATGATGGGAATAACGTGTGCCGTGTCAATGCAGCCTCGGCGATCCTGGACGGGACGGTTGTTCGTGAAGCGGAACAGTATGAGACGCGGGATGGCCGCCGAGCGTTTTTTTGTTTTTCGCCGCTTCGTCCGGATTGCCCTCGTTCCCTGCCGTCCACCCCGTCATTCTCCGCTCCTTCCGATCCGAAGAATGACGGGATTTTTCATGCAAAGGCTGTGCCGGATATTAGAGGTTGTGCGGGGGAATGGGGGGGCGGTTAGGCCGTGCGGACCCGGGTCAGGAAATCCTCGACAAACCCGTTCAGCCGCGCGGATTCGCGGGCCAGTTCGGTCGAAGCGTTGAGGACGTCATTGGCCGAATCGCCGGTTTCCCTAGCGGCGTCTTCCAGATGCGCGATGTGATCCAGCACTTCCGCCGTACCGGCCGCCGCGTTCTGGATGTTGCGCGCGATGTCCTGAGTAGCCGCCCCCTGGCGTTCGACTGCGGAGGCGATGGTGGTGGTGATGCCGCTGATCTGGCCGATGATGCCGCGGATATCCTCGATAGCGGTGACAGCTTCCTTCGTAGCGTTCTGGACGGATGCGATCTGGGTGCCGATTTCCTCGGTCGCTCTGGCGGTCTGGTTGGCCAGCGCCTTGACCTCGCCGGCGACGACGGCGAAGCCTTTGCCGGCATCGCCGGCCCTGGCGGCCTCGATGGTGGCGTTCAAGGCCAGCAAATTGGTCTGGCTGGCGATGTCGGTGATCAGGCGGACCACCTCGCCGATACGTCCCGCGGCTTCGGCCAGGCTGCGCACGGTGGTGTCGGTTTGATGGGCGCGAGCCACGGCGGCGTCGGCGACATCGGCCGAGCGGGCCACCTGCGCGCCGATTTCGCGGATGGAGTGGCTGAGTTCCTCGGCGGCGCCTGCGACCTTCTGGACATTGTTCGAGGCGATCTCGACGGCGTTGGCGACCGCATGGACCTGTTCGGAGGTATTCGAAGCGGTTGTGGTCATGTTGCCCGACGTGCTGTGCAGCCGGGTAGCGGAGCCGCTCACGGTGGATAAGGATTCCTGCACGGCGGTGTCGAAGGTTTCTGTCAGGGTCTGAATGGCGCGGGCGCGGTCCAGATTGGTTTTGCGCGCGGCGTCGTTTTCGGACGACAGACGGGCGTTGCGGATCAGGCTGTCCTTGAAAACCTGTACCGAGCGCGCCATTAGTCCGATCTCGTCTTGCCGGTTCTGCGCCGGCACTGTGACGGCAATGTCGCCATCGGCCAGCCGGGTCATGATTTCGGTCAGGCTCCGGACCGGCCGGGCGATGGCGCCGCTCAAGGCCAGAGCGGCGGCAATGGCCAGGCCGACCGAGGCGAGAACCCCGCCGGCATTGCTCCATTTCGCCAGATTGCGGGCCCGCTCCGCCGACTGACTGTCGGCGGCGATATGGCGCTGGGCCAGGATGCGCAGCATGTCCGCCGCGCTGCGCATGGCGTCGGTGTGGATCTTGCCTGCTCCCGAGGCTTCCAGCGACCGAGCCTGGCGCAGTGTTTCAAATTTGCTGCCCAGTTCGATCTCGCGTTCAGCGACCGTGGTTCGCCATTTGGTGGCATTTTCATCCAACAGGTCGAGTTGGGCGATGATTTCGGGTGTGCCGGCCAGAGTGCGCGCCCGGGCTAGGGCCTCGGTATAAAGGGTGAGATTGCTCTGATAGGGGTCCACATGGGCCTTGTCGCCGGATAGCAGCAGCGCGCGCAGTGCGGATTCCTGGGCGGTGATGGCCTGATCCATGCGGCCGACGGCTTCCAGCAGGCCCAAGGAGCGTTCGCTATCCCGGGAGGTGGCGTCGGTGATGTCATAGGCATACCAGGAGATCGCGCTGACCAGCAGCATGACGAGCGCGACGGCCCCGAAGCTGAGGGCCAGTTTGCTCGACATTTTTATGTTCAAAAAATAGGACATTTTTCGACCCCCACAGTTTATGCCTAAATTAAAGGCACGTTCCGATGCGTGGCGCAATAACCTGTGGGGGGTTCTGTGATCGAAAGCGGGCTTGGAGGACCGCTTTTAGGAAGCCTTTTAAATCAATTGTTTGCTTCTTGAATTCAGAGGCGAAAATCGATTCTGATTTTCGCCTCAAGGGTTGGTTTCATGCCTCGCCGGTCTCTTCGCCGGCATTGATGTCCGGTTCAACGATCGCACCGCCGCGCGGGCGCGATAGGATTACCATCTTTTCCAGATCCGGTTCATTGCACAGGCCCAGGGTCACGGGATTGCGCGGCTTGATATTGACGGCGTTCCAATGCGAGCGGTCGCGGACCTTGGCGATGGTTTCCTTGGTGGTGCCGATCAGGCGGCAAATCTGGGTGTCCGACAGGCTGGGGTGATGTTTGATCAGCCAGGCGATCGCATCGGGTTTGTCCTGACGCTTGGAAACGGGCGTGTAACGCGCGTTCTTGGCTTTTTGCCGGGCTTGCTCGGGGCTGACGGACAAGCGCAGGCTCGCCCCGTCGTCCTTTTCGCAGCGTGCGATTTCTTCGGCGGTCAACTGGCCGTTGGCGATGGGATCAAGACCCGAGATGCCGACCGCGACCTCGCCATCGGCGATGGCCTGGACTTCCAGGGAATGCATACCGCAGAAATCGGCGATCTGCTCGAACGACAACCCGGTGTTCTCGACGAGCCAGACGGCGGTTGCCTTGGGCATGAGCGGCAAGGTCATGGGTCCTCCTTTCGGGGTTTTTGATTAGTCTCTGACGCTACGTGTGACGCTGTTTTCGTGGGAGCCGGCCAGCCGGAACCCCGCCACCGGCGGTTCGAGGGGCACCGGTCATGAATGCAGACGTTCTTCGTGTCTTATATAGACAAGCGGATGCGTTGAGGTCAAATGGTTGCCATGGTTGTGGAGCCGGACGATCAATTTCCCTGTCCCGGCCCATGGAAATGCCGATCAGACAACCCGTTTTGGAAAGGATGCGGCGATGGATGATGACGATTGGGTGAAACCTCAGGCCGCTCTGGCGCAGAAGAATCTGGAGCCCCTGTCGGTGGCGGAGTTGAACGCCTATATCGATGCGCTGACCGCTGAAATCGTCCGCGCGAAGGCGGCGATCGACGCCAAACGGCATGTGCGCGCCGGTGCTGATTCCCTGTTCCGTTCCTGAATCGACGGTACGGGGCCGAACAGAATGAAAGGTGAGGAAATCTTGAACGAGCTCAGTCAGGACATCTCGGGTGAAAATAGCGTCAGGCCCATTCCGTCCCGGTCGGCATTCCGTTTCTTTTCGAGCATACAGACCCGCTGGTCCGATAATGACATGCTGGGTCACCTGAACAATGTCATCTATAATCGCTTCTTCGAGGCGACCATCATCGCCTTTTATCGATCGATGGTGCCTTATGACGTGCATCAGCAGCCCGTCGTTCCCTTTGTGGCCGAAGCGTTGACGCGGTTGCGCCATCCGATGTCTTTTCCGGATACCGTCGAAAGCGGTCTGGCGGTCGGCCATCTGGGGAAAAGCAGCTTGCGCTACGATCTGGGGTTGTTTCGCGCCGGTGAGATGCTGGCGTCCGCCCATGGCCACCTGATTCACGTTTTCGTCGATCGCAAGACACAGCGGCCAGCCCCGATTCCGGATGCGCTGCGCACCGTCTTTGAAACCCATATGGTTCTTCCCCAGACCTGATTCCTGAGGCTTTCCCGGACAGCGGGCGATGCCGGCTTTCTTGTTGAAGCGATATCGCTATGATATAGTTTTCTTATCGTTCCCGGCTGTCCGGAGGCTCTCGTGATCCTGGCGTTCATTCAGATCAAAGGGGGGGTCGGCAAAACCACCCTGGCGGTCAATCTGACCGTGGAGCGCACCCTTCGCGGTAAACGCGACGTCCTTCTGATAGACGCGGACGACCAGGGAACGGCATCCGATTTCGTTACCTTGCGCGCCGAAAGGCTGGGGTCGGCCGGTTTTGTCGCCATTCCGATCGCGGGTCCGGAACTGCGCGAACGGGTTCTGGAAATGCGGAAACGATTCGACGACATCGTCATCGATGTGGGCGGGCGTGACAGCGCGGCCCTGCGCGCAGCGCTGACCGTGGCCGATCTGGCGGTGCTGCCGTTCCAACCGCGCAGCTTCGACATCTGGACCATCGACAAAATGGCGGCTCTGGTGGCGGAAGCGCAGGGGATCAATCCGGCGCTTCAGGCCGTGGCAGTGATCAATTGCGCCGACACGTCGGGTTCGGACAATCAGGCCGCAGCGGAAGCGTTGAAGGATTCCGACCCGATCCGGTATCTGGACGCGCCGATCCGACGGCGCAAGGCATTCGCCAATAGCGCGGCATTGGGGCTTTCGGTTCTGGAGATATCGCCTAAAGACGCCAAGGCGCGGGGCGAGATCCTGGCTCTGGCCGATCATCTGGTCGCACTGACGGAAAAGAAGAAAAAGAAGGGAGGCAAGCCATCATGACCATTACCCGCAAACCCCGAGGCAAGGCGGCGGCTGCCGATACCGCGCAATCGGCGGCGGGCTTCATCGAGGCCGCTCCTCTGGCTCCTTCTGTCCCGGTTCTTCCACCGGCGGAAGCGGAAACAGAAGCGCCCATGACGGATCGGGAGCCCGTTTCGAAGCCGTCGAAGAAAGACAAGAAGCGCAAGGACAAGAAAAAGAAGAACAAGAAGAAGGAGGCGGTTCTAATCCGGTTCGAGGATGGACAGTTGGAGCGGATCGATGCCGCTGCCGAGACGCTGGGCCTGTCGCGCGCCGCCTGGGTGCGCATGGTGGTGTCCAAGGCGCTGTCACGCGGCTGAAAAAGATTAGGGGGCATCCGGATCGATCGGACGCCCCCTAGGGTTAGATTGGTTGGTCAGCAAGGTCTGTATCGAATACCGGTCTGCCTTGCGGACCTTGCCTTGCCGTCAAGGTGTATGCGCGGAAACCGGATGTCAGGCGGTTTCGACGACCTTGGACGGGCTGGCTTCGCTGGCGATCGGAATCCGGCGCGGTTTCAGCATTTCGGGCACCTCGCGCTTCAACCCGACATGGAGAAGACCATTGTCGAGCGAGGCGTCGGTAACCCGGATATGCTCGGCCAGATCGAAACGGCGCTCGAACGAGCGGCCGGCGATGCCCCGGTGCAGATACTGGGTTTCTTCCTCTTCCTTACGAGACCGGCCCGAGATGATCAGGCTCTGTTCCTCGGTGGTGATATCGATATCCTCCGGCGAGAAACCGGCGACCGCCATGGTGATGCGGTAATTATCCTCGCTCAGCTTTTCGATGTTGTAGGGAGGGTAGGAAAAGGTCTGCTCATCCACCCTTTGGGCGCTGTCGATCAAGCGCGCGAGACGGTCGAAACCGACGGTGGACCGGAACAGGGGAGACAAATCGAACGTACGCATAGCCACATCCTCCTTTAATTGAGCAATGTTGGCGGGGGCGAACCAGGGTTCCGCCCTCGGCTCATCGGCGGCCCCATCATGGCGACCGCTCGATGAGGGATGTAATCCGGAGAGGAAGACTGTCAAGGGGGAGGTATCTGTCTGGCGCGGTTTAGTTTTTGTTTGAATTTTCTACTTTTACGTGTTTTTCTGTGAAAATATTACCCCCAAAGATTAAGGGGAGGAAAAAACAACTTGGCTATCATATCGTTATAAAAAATAGGAACAGGAGACATGGAATGGGATCAGCTCTCGTACCATTCTCGCGCACCTATGACGAAGCGTTAGCAATGACAGTCGAGGCCAGGAATTATATGACCCATGGCTCGGCGGGCCGGGATTTCCCGCGTCCCCGGACGAATGCTTCACCGGATCTCAAAGTTTGCTGCGAGGCGTTGCGCGTAACCTCGCGTTTGACTCAGGTGATGGCCTGGCTGATGTTGCAGCGTGCCGTTCAGGATGGTGAGATTTCCGCCGAGGAAGCCTGCGGCGAGCATAACCGGCTGGCGGGACATGATGTCTGCCTGGATACAGCCGGGGAGGAGGATGTCAGCCTGCCGGTGGGGCTGCGCAGCCTGCTTGATCGCAGCTATCGGCTTTATCGGCGCGTTTCCAGGCTGGAGGACCGGTTGTTGGCCCATTGGACAGATAACAACCCTCTGCAATAAGAAGAGGGTTTCGAGATCAGCGCCGCGCCGCATCCTTCCGGGCGGCTCCGTCCCGTGCGGGAACTGCGTCGTCTTTCGTTTCCCACTGGATATCGAACAGCGCGATCTTGTCCTTGAACCCCTTGAGCTCGAAATCGCCGAGAGCGGTGAAATCGAATTTCCTGCCGGCAGCCAGTTCACGAACGACATTGGTGCACAGGATATGGTCGGCTTCGGCCTGGGCGCATACGCGCGAGGCCAGTTGCACGGTGGTGCCGAACAGATCGTCGCCTTCCTCGATCGGTTCGCCCGCATCCATGCCGATCCGCACATGCAGCGGCAGAGCCGGATGTTCGGCGATGGCGGCGGCGATGGCGCGCTGAATGGCGATGGCGGCTTCGACCCCCTTCGCGGTGCTGGCAAAGGCCGCCATGATGCCGTCGCCGGTATGCTTGATTTCCCGGCCCTCGAACTCGGCCAGCGCCGAGCGGACGATACGATTGTGAAGGCGCAGCACATCCTGGGCGGCGCGGTCGCCCCGGCTTTGCGTCAGCGAGGTCGATCCGACCATGTCGGTGAACAAGAGGGTGCGGATCCGGCTCGGGGTTTGCGGGGTCCGTGGCTTGTTCCACGAATCGAGCGCGCCGGCCGCGCGCGCGATGCCGGTCATATTGCCGGCCAGGAAACCTTCCATGGCGCTTCGGCCCGCCTGAACCATGGTCATGTAACGCGGCTCGATCAGATAATCGTTGTATTTGTCCGCGAATTTCCGGGCGACGTCCTGGGGCACGCCCATGACCTCGATGGTGTTCTCAAGGATGCGGTGCTTGTCCGGCGTCAGAATCGGGAAATGATCGCCCATGACCTCGATCGCGCCCGCCAGCATCAGATCAACGCCAAAGCGGTTATAACTGTCCAGGTTGGGGCGGGTCGTGCGGATCTCGGCCAGCAGCGCGGACAGGAAGTTCATCATCCGCGTTTTGTGGGCGTCGCCCTCCTCTGGTATGTCCGCAGGCGTCTGCGCCGGCGGTGGTTCCGGCGGGGCGGTCTCGGCCGCCTTGGCATCGGTTTTTGGCGCGACCGGCGGTTCCGGCGCGCTCTCGGCCGTGAGCAGGCCGGGAATAGGCTCGATCATGGCTTGGGCCGCTTCGGTCACCGGATCGCGGGGCGCATCCTCGACCGGGATGCTCTCGGCTGCGCCGGCATTCGTTTCGGGCGGCGGCTCCTGAGGGGGGCGTTGGGCTGGCGTCGCCGCGGCTGGCGCAGTGCGGCGGCGGGCGGGCGGCGGCGGCGGCGTGACCGGGCGGCGTTTTCCCGTCTTGGCCGCACTTTGACGCTGCAGATAGCGTACCGTCAGCGGCACGGCGATCACCAGAAAAGCGACGAGGAAACTCGAAAAAAGGATCAGCACCTGATTGTCCTGGTCGAGCCGGATATAGGGCGCGATTTTGAACAAAAAGGCGTTGATGATGCCGGTCACGGCGAAGGCGCCGGTCAGAGCGGCGGCGATGATCAGGGAAAGGCGGGCGAGAACGGCCACGGCATAGGCCGGGGCTTCTTGTCCCGGTTGGGACGCCAGGTTTGGCGCAACCCCGCTTCTGGCCCGAGCTACCGGTTGGGCTCCGGCCCGCTGGGCCGTGCGGCCAGCCTTGAGCAGCGCCCGGTCGCTGACATAAACGACCGTTTCCTCGCTGCTGTTCCGGCCTGGATAATAATCCTCGCGGACGACCTTGCAGCCCAGGAACTCGGCCCGCTCGACCTTTTTGGCCTCAAGCAGGGCCTCGTCGCGTTCGGAGCGCTGGAACCGGGCATGCAGCGTCCAGTTCCGACCATCGAAGACGTAGACTTCGTAATTGGTTACGGCTGAACTTGGTCTGTTCATTCGAGAATCACGAGAACCGCTTTGTCGCATCACATGCCATCGACTAGTTCCGCCCATGCCTGGAAGACAGGGCGAAACGTTACCGTCACCATAAGACGGCGTCCGTCAACAGATACAACAAGCGGGAACGAATGAACAGCATGGCGCCCCGGCCTCGATCCTATCGGGCCGGGGACATTCCTACTTCTTGAGACCGATTCCGGCGAACCGACGGTTGAACTTCGCGAGCTGACCACCGGTGTCCATCAAGCGATGCACGCCGGTCCAAGCCGGATGCGACTTGGTGTCGATGTCCAGGCGCAGGACGTCGCCTGCCTTACCGTAGGTCGAACGGGTCTTGAATTCGGAACCGTCGGTCATGACCACGGTGATCTCATGATAGTCGGGATGAATATTTTCTTTCATTGCCGTGCTCCAGAAACCGAAGCGGCGTATATAAACCACGGTGGCCTTGCTTGCAAGGCTTGAACGCTCCTAGATCCGCTTCGGATGATCGTTCGCCGGATGGGAGCCGCCAGAGGGAGGTTTGCAAGGTGAGTCTCGACGAATCCCGTTTTCATGCATTGGCCGGACGCAGCCTTGATGCCCTAGCCCAGGCCGTCGACCGCGATCTGGGCGACGAGCTTGATGTTGATGTCGAAGGCGGCATTCTCACCATCGGTCTGCCCGGCGGCGGTCAATATATCCTGAACGCGAACGCGCCGTTGCGTCAGCTCTGGCTGGCTTCACCGAAAAGCGGCGCGTGGCATTTCGATTGGAACGAAGAAGAAGCGGTGTGGCTGTCCACCCGGCATGATCATGTCGAGATGGCCGAGCTTCTGTTCGGCGAACTGGAAGCCGTCACCGGGACGCGCCCGTCCTTCTAGCGGTTCCGTTCGCACTAAAGCTGGTCGAAACGGATCTCGATGCGCCGGTTGCGCGCCAGCGCCTCCGGGCTGCTGCCTTTGTCCACCGGCTGGAATTCACCGAAGCCGGCGACGGCCAGACGGTTGCCGGGTAATCCTTGCGCCGCCAGGAACCGGGCCACCGACAAGGCGCGCGCGGTGGACAATTCCCAATTCGACGGGAAACGGTCCGATTTGATCGGTATCCGGTCGGTATGGCCATCAATACGCAAGATCCAGCCGATATCGGACGGGATTTCTTTGGTCACGGCCAGCAGACCGCGCGCCAGTTCGGTCAGCCTCTTCTCGCCCGCAGGGTCCAGATCGGCTGATCCGCTGGCGAACAAAAGCTCGGATTGGAAGACGAACCGGTCGCCTTCGATGCGCACGCCCGCCCGGTTGCCTAGGACCGCGCGCATCCGTCCGAAAAATTCGGAGCGGTAGCGCGCCAGTTCCTCGACCTTGCTGGCCAGGGCGGCGTTCAGCCTTTTGCCCAGATCGGCGATCTGCACCTTTTGTTCGGCGGACAGGGTTTCGCTCGATTCCAAAAGGGCGGAGATGCGCGCCAATTCCTGGCGCAAGGATTCCATCTGCTGGTTCAACAGCGCGGCATGGGCGCGCGCTTCCTCGGACAGTTTGCGTTCGGCTGCCAATTGTCCTTCGGCTTCGCCGGTTTTGGCCCCCATTTCGGCTAGTTTCTTTTCAAGCTCGGCCTTCAATGCCTCCAGCGCCGCGACGTCATGCTGGAGTTGGGCCAGTTGTTGCAGCGCTGCGCTGTTCTGGGTGGTTTCGGCCTGAAGGCGGTCTTTCTCGGCGGTGGAGCGCTGCAATTCATCTGTCAGCGAGCCGATATTGACCTTCAATTCGGCGTTGGCGCGGCGTTCGATGTCCAGCATTTCCGCCAATTGGCCCAATTGCAGGGAAAGCTGGCTGATCTTGGCGTCCCGGCCGGATAAAAGCTGGCCCAGATAGAACTGGCTTAAGACGAACACCAGCAAGACAAAGATGATGACCAGCAGGAGCGAGGCCAGGGCGTCGACGAAGCCGGGCCAGATATTGACGCCGCTGCGCCGCCTGCGGCCGGACAGCAGGCTCATGGCCTAACCGTCCGTTCGTCCGGCGCGCGAAGACGGGCCGTGATTTTGCGTTTCTTCCTCGGCGATCGCGGCGATGGTGCGGGCCAGGAATTTGAATTCGCTGCGCATCTGGCGCACGACTTCGTCCCGTCCCGCCGAGATTTCCTCGGCAAGCCGCGATAGGGTGGCGTCGATGTTGCGCAGATGGATGCGGCTGGCTTCGTCCGCGCCGGATCCGGCAGCGCCATCGGCCAGACGCGCCAGAATCGGCTTCATCTCAAGCTGGTTTTCGGCCAGCTTCAGCATCAGGCTTTGTTCGGTTTTCATCTGCTCGGCCAGGGTCGAAAGCCGGTCGGTCAATTGGCGCATATTGGTGTTGGCGGAGATGCGGCCTTCCTCGCCGCGCGCCATGGTGCGTTGCAGATTGTCCAGGCTTTCGGCGGTCTGTTCGAGCAGGGCCTGGATATAGGCGGGTACCGGCTGGTCGCCGCCTTCGCCGCCGCCGATGACGCCCGAGGCGAGCTTGACCTGGCCCGACAGCCATTCTTCCAGATCATTGTAGAAGCTGTTCTGCGCCTGCCCCATCTGCAGGGCGAGAAAACCCAGCACCAGCGAACCGGACAGCCCGATCAACGAGCAGGAAAAAGCGGTGCCCATGCCCGACAAAGGCGAATCCAGACCGTCTTTCAAAGCGCTAAAGGCGCTTTCGACATCCCCGCCCGACAAAGTGAGGTTGCGGATGACGTCGCCGATCGATCCCACGGTCTGCGACAGACCCCAAAAGGTGCCGAGGAGTCCCAGAAAGATCATCAGTCCGGTGAAATAGGCGGCGATTTCGCGCACCTCGTCCAGCCGGGCGGAAATGCCGTCCAGGACCGAGCGCAGGGACAAAGGCGACATGGTGAAACGGTCGTGGCGTTCGCCCAGCATGGTGGCCAGCGAGGCGAGCAGACGCGGCTGATAGCCGGGCGGTTCGGGTCTGCCCTGGCGGAAGGCGTCGGCCCAGCGCGCCTCGCGTTCCAACAGCAGGACTTGGCGGATATTGAGCACGATCCCGATCAAGAGCACGCTCAGGATCAGGCTGTTCAGCCCGACATTATGCGAAAAAGCCCGGGCCAGGCCGGGAAACAGCAGGATGACGACGCCGATGACGGCGGCCAGAAACAGGGCCATGCGGCCAAGAAACCGTTTGGGATGAGACATGCGTCAGGGTCCAACGTCGCTCAAACTTACCCACTTTAACGCATGAATGCGTCAGAAGCGGGGCAGACCGCCAAGGCCCGAAGCCGTCAGCGCTTCTGCAGGATCAAATCCACGCGATCCGGGTTGCCCCCCGGCGTCTTGTTGCCCAGGGCGCGCACCTCGATGCGGGTGCTGCGAACCCCCCGGTCGATCAGGTTGGACCGTACCGCCAGCGCGCGCGACAGGGACAGATGGCGCGCGCGGCTGGCGCTGTCGTCACTGCTCGACGCATAGGCCATCAAAAGCAGATTAAGGGAATCGTCGCCATTCAGCCGGGCGGCGATCTTGTCCAGATTTTGCAACGCTTCGGTGGACAGCACCGCGCCATTGGGGTCGAAAGCAAGAGAAGTCGACACTTCCAGCGAAACCGCCGGAGACTGGGGGGCAGTGGTGGACTGAGCCGGTGGCGTGGTCTTGGCGTCGTCCATTGCCGCCTTGGCCGTTGCCGCCGGTACGGCATCCGCCGGTGCGGGAATGGACGGGGCCGCCGGTGTAACGGAGCGGGGAGGGATGCCCCCACCCGCCGTAGCCGTGGTCCCGCCGCCGGTTTCCGCCGTTGCCGTTTTCACCGGAGTGGCGTCGGTCTGGATGGGGGCGGGGGCAGGCGTCGCCGTTTGAGCCGGGGTGTCGGATGGGACCGGAATGGGCGCTTCGGTCTTGGCTTCCGGCGTCTTCACTGCATCGGACGGTTCGGATTCGGTCCGGGGCGCCGGGGCCGGTTCGGCCGCCGCCTGCATTGTCGGCTCGGGGCTCTTGGCCGGCAGCAGGCTTTCAGGCTTCGGGGCGGCTTTCGCCACGCTTTTCGGCGGGGCCTTGGCCGCAGGCTCGGCAGGTTTGGCGGCGGTCTTTTTGACCGGGCGTTTCAGGATGATTTTTTCCGTCGTTGTGACTGCCGGCATCCGGCTTTGCGGATGCCGGTTCAGGAACCGATCGGGTAGTGTCGGCTCGGTCCCCAGCCGGTCGAGCACGGAAAGATCGACCTCGACGGCGGGTTTCCGGTCGTCCCCAACGACGGTCTGAGCCTCGGCCGTGCCCAGGGGCAAGGCGGTCAAGGCTATGGCTGCCGCCAACGCCAAGTGGATGTGCCTGAAACTGCGCACCGCTGTCCCCAATTTTAGGAAATCCCCAGGAAGTTTGAAGAGTACCTGAAGGAATCTTAGGCGACAACTCGTTTGCCGGTTGTTGGGGCAAAAGTCCTCGACGTTCAGACTCCCTGACGCAAAAGCATGCCCAGCGGCAGATGCAACCGGTCGTTAGCCGCCAGGATATGACCCGAGGTCAGCATGTCGTGACCGCCATCGATCTCGCTGACATAGCCGCCCGCCTCGCGCACCAGAATGATACCCGCGGCGATGTCCCAGGGTTTCAGGCCGATTTCCCAGAACCCTTCGCAACGGCCCGCCGCGACATAGGCCAGATCGAGCGAGGCCGCGCCGAACCGGCGTACGCCGGCGGTGGCCGTCATGACCGACGAAAGCTGCTTGATGAAACGGTCATGGCCGGGACGCCCCTGATGGGGAATGCCGGTGGCGATGACGGATTCTTCCAGCTTGTTTCGGGCCGACACGCGAAGCCGCCGGTCGTTGACGAACGCGCCATGTCCCTTTTCAGCCCAGAACAGCTCATCGGTCAGGGGCTGATAGATCACGCCCGAGATCGGTTCCCCGTCGCGCACCAGCGCGATCGAGATGGCGAAATGCGGAATGCCATGCAGGAAATTGGTGGTGCCGTCCAGGGGGTCGACAACCCAGCAATTATGACGGTCGTTGCCGGGGATCTCGCCGGATTCCTCCAGCAGGAAGCCATAATCGGGCCGCGCCTTGGACAGTTCCTGGCGCAGGACTTTCTCGACCCTGGTATCGGCGGCCGACACGAAGTCTCCGGGCCCCTTTTTCGAGACCTGGAGTTGCTCGACCTCGCCGAAATCGCGCAAAAGACCGCGCGCCGCCTTGCGGGCGGCGGCGGTCATGACATTGATCGAAGCGGAACGGGCGCCGATCAATCCTTGGCTCGCTCGACATAGGTGGCGTCGGCGGTAGCGACGACGATACGGGTTCCGGCCTCGATGAAGGGCGGGATCATGACGCGGACGCCATTTTCCAGAATGCCGGGCTTGTAGGAAGAGGCGGCAGTCTGGCCCTTGACCACAGGGTCGGCCTCGGTGACCGTCACCGTCACCTTGTCGGGCAGGGTGACCGAAACCGGGCTGCCTTCGATCAGATCGACGGTGCACAGCATGCCGTCCTGCAGGAAGGCGGCCGGGTCGCCGATCATGTCGCGCGGCACGGTGAACTGCTCGAAGCTTTCCGCGTCCATGAAGGTGTAGCCATCATCGTCGCTGAACAGGAAGGTTGCTTCCTTTTCATCGACCTGAAGCTTCTCGACCGTGTCGGCGGTGCGCCAGCGTTCGTTGGTCTTGGTGCCGGTCTTGACGTCGCGCATTTCGACCTGGATGAAAGCGCCGCCTTTGCCGGGCTGGATGAGCTGAATTTTGAGAACAGCCCATTGGCGGTTGTTGTGGTCCAGGACAAAGCCGGGACGAATCAGATTGGCGTTGATCTTCATGACGGAACCGGGGGGTTTTTGGAAATCAGGGGCGGACCCTAGCAGCTTGGCTTTTGTCGCGCAACCGCCCTTGCGCGGAGACGGCCTCCTAGTCGGGCGCTTTGTGATTGTGGCCCTGCCAATCCTGCACGAAGCCTTCCTCCAGATAGGCCGGTCCGATCGGAACCTTGCCGTGGCCGCCGGGGATGTCCAGCACATAGGTAGGCGGGCACAGGCCGGAAACCCGGCCGCGCAAATGGCGCATGATCGTCTGCCCGCGCGCCAGGGGAACGTGGAATCGCCGCGTGCCGGGGGCGGCGTCCAGATGATGCAGATAATAAGGTTTGATGCGGTTTTTCACCATGGCGCGGAACAGCGCCTCCATCACCTCTTCGTCGTCATTGACCCCGCCCAGCAGCACGGTTTGGCCCAGGAGCGGGATGCCGACGGCGGACAGGCGGCGGCAGGCGGCGGCGGCATCGGGCCCCAGTTCGCGCGGATGGTTGCAGTGCAGCGCCAGCCATAAGGCCGTGTCGCCGGTCAGGGCGTCGATCAGGGCGGGGCCGACCCGTCCGGGATCGCCGATCGGAATCCGGCTGTGAATGCGGATGACCGCGACATGGGGGATGGCGTTCAGAGCGCCGATCAGCGCTTTGAGCCGGGAGGAGGGCAGCATCAGGGGATCGCCGCCGCTCAAAATCACTTCCCAGATTTCATCATGGGAGCGGACATAATCCAGCGCCGCCTCCATTTCTGCGTCGGAGAGCGCCCCATCGGCCTCGCCGGTCCAGCCGCGCCGGAAACAGAAACGGCAATAGAGCGGGCAGCGCAGCACCGGGGTCAGCAGCAATCGGTCTGGATAACGATGGATGACGCCTTTCAGCGGCGAATGGCTGATGTCGCCGATGGGGTCGTCGCATTCGTCGGGCGCATTTTCCAACTCCGCCGGATCGGGGATGAATTGCCGTGCGATCGGATCGTTCGGATCATTGGGATCGATCAGCCCGGCCAATGTAGGGGTGATCGCCATGGAATAGCGCAGGGCGACGGCGTCGATCGCGGCGGCGCGTTCAGGCGGGATCAGTCCGGCGGCGGCAAGATCGCCGCCGTTGCGCAGGCTTGGGCGTCGTTCGGGCAGAAGATGCTGTTCGGGCATAGCAGTTGAGAGGTCAGCTTTCAGGAATGGGCGGTTGGCCGGAAGAGGACGGCGGCGCTATGGTGACGCCTTGAGGGCTTGAAATTCAAGAGAGGGACGAGTCATGGGTGGCAGGCAATGGTGGCGGGCGGACAATTTCGCACGCAAGCAACCCATGCTGCTGGCGCGTGCGGCCATTCTTTCCGCCGTCCGATCCTTTTTCGCCGACGAAGAGTTCGTCGAGGTCGAAACGCCCTGTCTGCAGATATCGCCGGGGATGGAGCCCCATATCATGGCGCTGTCCACCGATCTGGCCGAGCCCCTGGCAGGGGGGCGGCAGACGCTTTACCTGCACACCTCGCCTGAATTCGCGATGAAGAAACTTTTGGTGGCGGGAATGCCCCGCATCTTCCAGATCGCCCATGTCTGGCGCGACGGCGAACGGTCGGAACGTCATCACCCCGAATTTTCGATGCTGGAATGGTACCGTGCCCGCGCACCCTATACCCGGTTGATGCAAGATTGCGCCGCCCTGATGCAAACCGCCGCGCGCGCGGCCGGAACCGCCGATTTCCGTCATGGCGATTTTCATTGCGATCCCTTTGCCGAGCCCGAGCGTCTGTCCGTCGCCCAGGCGTTCCAGGAGCGGTGCGGCATCGATCTTCTGGCGACCACGCCCGATCCGCGCGATCCCGACCGCGATCGGCTGGCTGCCGAGGCGCGCCGCGTCGGCCTGTTCGTGTCCGACAGCGATAGTTGGGAAGATATTTTTTTCCGCATCATGCTGGAACATATCGAACCGTTCCTGGGCATGGGACGCCCGACGATTTTATATGAATACCCATTGTCGATGGCGGCCTTGTCGCGGCCCAATCCGAACGATCCCCGCACGGCGGAGCGTTTCGAACTGTACGCTTGCGGGGTGGAATTGGCCAACGGTTTCGGCGAATTGACCGACGCGGCCGAGCAGCGCCGGCGTTTCGAGGCCGACATGGCGCTCAAGGAGAGTCTGTACGGCCAGCGCTATCCGATCGACGAGGATTGTCTGGCGGCGTGGGAATCGGGAATGCCGGATGCATCCGGCATCGCGCTCGGTTTCGACCGGCTGGCGATGCTGGCCACGCATGCCGCGGCCATCGACGATATCTTGTGGGCGCCGGTCGCAACACCCGGCGCTTGACGCGGAAACGAACGAAGGGGACACCTTAACCGGCGTCCCCTTCGCGGATCGGTCCGCAGCCGCCTTATCCGTTCCCTTTTGATCGGAAGAACGGCAGCGGCCCAGCCTCTTGCCTTATCCCAGGCGTTCGATGATCGTGGCCAGGCCCTGGCCGCCGCCGATGCACATGGTGATCAGGCCGTAACGCCCTTTGATGCGTTCCAGTTCGTACAAGGCTTTGACGGTCAGGATCGCGCCGGTTGCGCCGATCGGGTGACCCATGGCGATCGCGCCGCCATTGGGATTGACCTTCTCGACCGGGAAGCCCAATTCCCGCGACACATAGGCGGCCTGGGCGGCGAAGGCTTCATTGCTTTCGATCACATCCAGATCGGCGACGGTCAGCCCGGCCCGCTTCAGCGCGATCGGCACGGCATAAACCGGTCCGACGCCCATGATTTCGGGCGGCACGCCGGCATGGCCCCAGGAAACGATGCGCGCCATCGGGCGCAGCTTGCGCCGTTCGGCTTCGGCGGCAGTCATCATGACGACGGCTGCGGCGGCGTCGTTGATGCCGGACGCGTTGCCGGCGGTCACCGATCCGCCCTTCTTGAAGGCCGTCGGCATGCCCGCTAACGCTTCCAAGGTCGTGTTGCCGCGCACATGCTCGTCGGTGTCGAAGACGGTCACGCCCTTGCGGGTCTTCATCTCGACCGGCAGGATCTGCTCGGCGAAACGGCCTTCGGCGATGGCCGCCGCGGCGTTTTTCTGGCTGCGCAGGGCCAGCGCATCCTGTTCCTCGCGCGTGATGCCGTAGCGTTCGGCGACGCGTTCCGCCGTCAGGCCCATATGTTCGCCGGCCCAGGGGTCGGACAACGTCGTCGTCAGGGCGTCGATCATGGTGGTGTCGCCCATGCGCGTGCCCCAGCGATGCGTGGTGGTGACATAGGGCGAACGGGACATGCTTTCGGTACCGCCGGCGACGACGATATCGGCTTCACCCAACTGGACCATCTGGGCGGCGGACACGATCGCCTGGGAGCCCGATCCACACAGCCGGTTCAGGGTCAGAGCCGGCGTTTCCACCGGAATCCCGGCGTCGACGCCGCAAACGCGCGCCACATAAGCGTCCTTGGGGGCGGTGGGAATGACCTGTCCCATCACGACATGTTGCACATCCTTAGGCTCTATCCCGGCGCGCTTCACCGCCTCGCGGATGACCATCGCGCCTAATTGCGACGGCGGGACGTCCTTGAGGCTGCCGCCGAATCCGCCGATGGCCGTCCGCACGCCGCTGACGATCACCACATCCTGCACTGTTCTCATTTGTTTTTCCTTCTGGTCTGGT
>JAYFRE010000125.1:0-11795 GCA_034926235.1 Rhodospirillaceae bacterium | reverse complement strand
TGTCCGAGATGTTCGGCTATATCGGCCAGCTGCGCGGCATGACGTCGGGTCGTGCCTCCTACACCATGGAATTCTCGCATTACGATCCGGTGCCCAAGCAGGTTGCTGACGAGGTCATCTCCAAGATGAGCCTGCCCACGGCCTGATCCCGGCGGTCTTTTCCGTGATCCATGGAAAGCCCCGCAGCCTCTTCCGATCTTCGGGGGATGGCGGCGGGGCTTTTCTTTTGTGTTAAAAGCGAAGGGCGGGAAAAGAGATAATAGGCCCCGGGGGCGCGGTAACAGATTGTCACGGGTTCGGGCGGCGGTGGTCATAACGGTGTAACAGGTTGTTCCCAGGATGCTTCCGCCAGGGCGCCGCGCGCCAAGCGGTATGACGGCGGGGATGTGGCAGAAAGTCGGATCGATGATTCAAGCAATGCGCAAACGGCCCCAGCGGGTCGTCCCTCTTGTCCTTCTCGCCCTGGTGCTGGCCGCTATCGCCGGATTGACTTGGTATCGAAGCCATGGCGGTAAAGGCGGCGGCGGACCCGGCGGCGTGCCGGCGCTGCCGGTTATGGCCCAGCCGGTCATGCAGGAAGACGTGCCGATCTATCTCGACGGGATCGGCACGGTTCATGCCTATTACGCCGTCACCGTCAAAAGCCGCGTCGATGGCGAATTGCTGGAGGTCCTGTTCAAGGAGGGCCAGGATGTGAAGGCGGGCGATGTCCTCGCCCGTCTCGATCGCCGCCTTTATCAAGCGCAATACGACCAGGCCGTGGCGGATCGGGACCAGAATCAGGCCAAGCTCGACGCCGCCCGCCTCGATCTTGCCCGCTATATCGGGCTGGGAGATCGTGTGTCGGGGCAGACCGTCGATACCCAGCGCGCCACGGTCCGGGAATTGGAGGCTGCGGTCAAAGCCGGTCAGGCGGCCATTGCCAGCGCACGGACCGAACTGGATTACACGACCATCACCGCCCCCATTTCGGGCCGGGTCGGGTTGCGTCTGATCGATCCGGGCAACATCGTGCGTTCCAGCGACAGTACCGGCATCGTGATGGTGACGCAGATAGAGCCCATCGCCGTTCAATTCACCGTGCCGCAGCAGAAATTGCGCGCCATCGCCGATGCAATGGGCAAAAGCGAGACGCTTACCGCCCTGGCAGTGGATTCGGACGGTAAAACGGTGGTCGATGAAGGGCGGCTGGAGGTGATCGACAATCAGATCAACGAGTCCACCGGCACGGTCACGCTGAAGGCGGTGTTTCCGAACAAGGAACGTCATCTGTGGCCCGGCGGTTTCACCGATGTCCGCCTGCGTCTGTCCGTGCGCAAAGATGGACTGGTGATCCCCGCTCCCGCTCTTCAGCGCGGACCGCAAGGGCTTTATGTCTATGTCGTGAAGCCCGACGACACGGTCGAGATGCGCAATGTGTCGGTGGCCGTGATCGAGGATGGGCGCGCGCTGATGGATGACGGCCTCAAGGCCGGAGAAACCGTGGTGGTCGATGGCATGGCCCGGCTCAGACCGGGGGCCAAGGTCCGGCTGGCCGGCGAAACCGGGAAGAGCGGGGAATAGACGGCGATGAACATCTCCGCGCCCTTCATCGCGCGGCCGGTGGCGACGTGGCTGCTGGCTTTCGCGCTGATGCTGGGCGGACTCCTGGGCTATCGCATGTTGCCGGTGTCGGCGCTGCCCGAGGTCGATTTTCCGACCATTCAGGTGACGACGCGCCTGCCGGGCGCATCGGCGGAAACGATGGTTTCGCTGGTGACGACGCCGCTCGAACGTCAGTTCGGGCGGATCGCCGGCCTGCAATCGATGAGCTCAACCAGCGCCTATGGGATGAGCGCCATCACCTTGCAATTCATCCTGACCAAAAGCATCGATTCCGCCGCCGAGGATGTGCAAGCGGCGATCAACGCCGCCAATGGCGTTCTGCCCGACAACCTGCCCTACCCGCCTTCCTACGCTAAGGTCAATCCCGCCGATCCGCCGATCCTGACCCTGGCGCTGACGTCCGACACCCTGCCGGCGACCCGGCTCAACGACATCGTCGATACGCTGCTGGCCCAGAAGCTTTCGCAGGTTTCGGGTGTGGGCCGGGTCCAGGTCCAGGGCGGACAGCGTCCGGCGTTTCGCATCCAGATCGATCCCGCCCGGCTGGCGTCCTACGGCATCGGCATCGAAAGCCTGCGCGGCGCATTGGCCAAGGCCAACGCCAATCTGCCGAAAGGCACGCTTGAAGGCGAGCTTCAGTCGCTGTCCGTCGGTTCCAACGACCAAATCACCGACATCGACCAATATGCGGCGCAGATCATCGCCTGGAAGGACGGCGCGCCGGTGCGCGTCCGTGATGTCGGCACGGTGATTAACGGGCTTGAAGACACCAAAGTCGGCGGCTGGTTCAACGGAAAGCCGGCGGTGATCGTCGATGTCCAGCGCCAGCCGGGGGCGAACATCGTCGCCACCGCCGATCTGGTCAAGGAACGTCTGCCCGAGGTGCGCCGTTCCATCCCGCAAGGGGTCGATGTGACGATTCTGGCCGACCGCACGGCGACCATCCGCGCTTCGGTCGCCGACGTCCAGTTCACCCTGATCCTGACCGTCGGGTTGGTGGTGATGGTGATCTTCCTGTTCCTGCGTTCGGGCCGCGCGACCGTGATCCCCGGCGTGGCCTTGCCCCTGTCGGTGGTGGCGACCTTCGGCGTCATGTCCTTTTTAGGGTTCTCGCTCGACAATCTATCCCTGATGGCGCTGACCATTTCGGCTGGTTTCGTGGTCGATGACGCGATCGTGATGGTCGAAAACATCATGCGCTATGTCGAAAAAGGGCATTCCGCGCTGAAGGCGGCCTATCTCGGTGCGCGCGAGATCGGGTTTACCGTGGTTTCGCTTACCGTCTCGCTGGTGGCGGTGTTCATCCCGCTTTTGTTCATGAGCGGCATCGTCGGACGTTTGTTCCGCGAATTCGCCCTGACCTTGAGCATAGCGGTCGTGATCTCGGCGGCGATCTCCTTGTCGCTGACCCCGATGATGTGCGCCTATATGTTGCGTCCCGTGCCGCCAGGAGAGGAAGCGCCGAGCCGGCATGGGCTGTTCGAGCGTTTGCTGGCATTCTACGAAAAGACTCTGACGGTGGTGATGCGCCATCAGCGGGCGACACTGATCCTGTTCCTGGTCACGCTGGCGGCGACGATTTTGTCTTATGTGGCGATGCCCAAGGGATTCCTGCCGATGCAGGATACCGGCCTGATCGTCGCCACCACCGACGCCCGCCAGGACATCTCCTTTCCGGCGATGGCGGCGCTTCAGGCCCAGGCGGCCGAGATTGTCAAAGCCGATCCGGACGTGACCGGCGTGGCGTCCTTTCTGGGAGCGGGGACGACCAACGTCACCGCCAATAGCGGCCGGATGACGATCGCGCTGAAGCCGAAAGGCGAGCGGAACGCCTCTATCGACACCATCATCGGCCGGCTATCCCGCGCTTTGGCGTCCCTGCCCGGCTTGTCCGTGCATATGCAGGCGGCGCAGGACATCCAGATCGGGGCGCGCAGCAGCCGCACCCAATACCAATTCACCCTGACGGATGTGGATGGCGAGCGCCTGGCGGGCATCGCACCTAGGATCGAAGAAGCGCTGAAGGCGCTGCCTCAATTAACGGATGTTGCCAGCGACCAGTTGGATAAGGGACTTCAGGCCAGGATCGAGGTGGACCGCGACCAGGCGGGACGTCTGGGGGTCAGCATGTCCTCGGTCGTCAACACGCTCTATTCCGCCTTCGGCCAACGCCAGATTTCGACCATCTACAGCCAGGTCAACCAGTATCGGGTCATTCTGGAAGCGACCGACCGGTTCCGGAGCGGCCCGGAAGGCCTGGCGCGGCTTTACGTCCAATCCGATAATGGGACCCTGGTGCCGCTGTCCTCTTTCGCCCGGATCTCGCTTGAAACCGAACCCTTGCTGGTGACGCATGAAGGGCAATTCCCGTCCGTCACCTTAAGCTTCAACTTAGCGTCGGGCGTGTCCCTGGGCGAGGCGGTCGCGGCCATCGAGGCGGCGGAGGCAGGCTTGAACGTGCCCGATACCGTCCAGGGCGCATTTTCGGGCGATGCCGCCGAATTCCGCGTCGCACTGGAAAGCACGCCGTTGCTGATCCTGGCTGCGTTGGTGGTGATCTATATCGTGCTCGGCATGTTGTACGAAAGCGCCATCCACCCGGTGACGATCCTGTCCACCTTGCCGTCCGCCGGCATCGGCGCGCTACTGGCCTTGCTTGCCGCCGGCCAGGATCTGTCGCTGCTGGGGCTGATCGGCATCGTTCTCTTGATGGGTATCGTCAAAAAGAACGCGATCATGATGATCGATTTTGCCCTGGTCGCCGAACGCGAGGAAGGCAAACCGCCGGACGAGGCGATCTTTCAGGCCTGTTTGCTGCGGTTCCGGCCGATCATGATGACGACCCTGGCCGCCCTTTTAGGCGCAATCCCGCTCGCGCTCGATCAAGGCACCGGGGGCGAACTGCGTCGCCCGCTTGGCATCGCCATTGTCGGCGGCCTGGTCTTCAGTCAGCTTCTGACCCTCTACACCACGCCGGTGATCTATCTTTACATGGAACGAGTCCGGCTCTGGTGCCGGCGGCGCGCGAGGCTGGACAGCCCGGCGGCCCCGGCGCGGGATGAAGGATAGGCCATGGGGATTTCGGCCTTTTTCATCAACCGTCCCGTCGCTAGCCTGATGCTGGCGATCGGTCTGTTCGCCGCCGGGACGGTCGCCTTTCTGCATCTGCCGGTAGCGCCCTTGCCGCGCGTGGAACTGCCGGTGATCGTGGTGCAGGCGAACCTGCCGGGCGCGGACCCCGAAACCATGGCCGCGACCGTCGCGGCGCCTTTGGAACGCCGGTTGGGTGCGATTGCGGGCGTGAACGAACTGACGTCGAGCAGTTCGCTCGGCAGCACGTCGATCGCGGTGGAGTTCGATATCGCCCGCAATATCGATGGCGCGGCCCAGGACGTTCAGGCCGCGATCAACGCGGCCGCGGCCGATATGCCGCAGGATCTGCCGTCGCCGCCGACCTATCGCCGCTTGAATCCGGCCGACATGCCGATTCTGATCCTGGCAGTGACGGCGGACACTCTGACATCGGGCGCGCTCTATGACGCCAGCGACACGATTCTGGCCAGCCGGATCTCGCAGATCGAAGGCGTGGCTCAGGCGTCGGTTAGCGGCGGCGAGAAACAGGCGATCCGGGTTCGGGTCAATCCTACCCGGCTGGCGGCCATGGGACTGGGCATGGAAAAGGTGCGCGCCAGCTTGGCCGAAGCCAATCTACTGGTGCCCAAAGGCGGATTCGACGGTCCGGATAGGGCCATGAGCATCGGCGTCAACGAACAGATCAGTACGCCCCGGGATTATCGGCGTCTGATTCTGAATGCCGAGGACAACCGCGTGACCCGGCTGTCGGATATCGCCTCGGTCACGGAAGGTGTCGAGAATGTCCGCCGCGCCGCCTGGTCCGGCCGGGATCGGGCGGTGCTGGTGATCGTGCGCAAGCAGGCCGACGCCAATATCGTCGAGACGGTCGATCGCATCCGTGCGCTTTTGCCGCAGCTCGAAGATTGGATGCCGCCCGGCGTTAAGATCACGGTGATCAATGACCGTGCCGGCACTATCCGCGCCAGTCTGCACGACGTCGAATTCACCCTGCTCGTCACCATCGCCCTGGTGGTGATGGTGGTTTTCCTGGCGTTGGGCCGCAAGACGCCGACGGTGGCGGCCTGTATCACGGTGCCCTTGTCGCTTGCCGGCACCTTCACCGCCATGTGGGCCTTGGGCTATACGCTCAACAATATTTCTCTGATGGCGTTGATCGTCTCGGTCGGGTTCGTGGTTGATGACGCCATCGTCATGATCGAGAACATCGTCCGCCAGATCGAGAAGGGCGAGCGGAATCCGTTCGCAGCGGCCATCGCCGGCGCACAGCAGATCACCTTTACCGTGATTTCAATCAGCGTCTCTTTGGTGGCGGTGTTCATCCCGCTTTTGTTCATGAGCGGCGTCGTCGGCAGCATGTTCCGCGAATTCGCCGTCACCCTGACGGTGGGGATCGGAATTTCGGCGCTGGTGTCGTTGACGGTGACGCCCAGTCTTTACGCGCACATCATGGCTGTGTTGCCCACCCGGCCCGGGAATGTCCGTCCGGGATTGGGTGAACGGATTTTGAAACGGGTGCAACGGCTTTACGAGCGAGGGCTCATCTGGAGCCTGCGCCGCCAAGGGCTGATGCTGCTGACGCTGGCCGGCGTGATCCTGCTGACGATCTCGCTCTACATCTTCATCCCCAAGGGGTTCGTGCCCGAGCAGGATACCGGCATGCTGATGGTCATGACCGATGCGCGGCCGGACATCTCCTTTTCCGCCATGGCCGAACGCCAGCAAAGAGCCGCCGCCATCATCCTTGACGATCCGGCGGTGGACCGGCTGGGCTCGTTCGTCGGCGGCGGCAACACGGCTTCCAATTCGGGACGGATGTTCATCAGCCTGAAACCGTTGAGCGAACGCGGTGTTTCGGTCCAGCAGGTGATCGGTCGGCTAAGGCCGAAGCTCGCCAATCTCGAAGGCATCTCGGTGTTCATGGTCGCGGTTCAGGATCTGCGCGTCGGCGGCCGCGAGGCCAAGGCGCAGTATCAATTCGTGCTGCAAAGCGATTCCTTGGACGAATTGCGCCAATGGACGTTGCGGCTGGTCGAAAGGCTGCGCGAGGAGCCCGGATTCGCCGATGTCGGCAGCGATCAGGACAATGTCGGCCAGGAAGTCGTCGTCGTCATCGACCGGGACGCCGCCGCCCGGTTGGGACTGGATGTCACGCGGATCGGCAACGCCTTGCAGGACGCTTTCGCCCAGCGCCAGGTTTCGACCATCTATACCCAGCGCAACCAATATAAGGTGGTGCTCGAAGTCGATCCCTTGTTCCAGAACGACCGTTCGGCCCTGTCCCGGCTTTATCTTCCATCCGATTCCGGCATTGCGGTGCCGCTGTCGGCGGTGGCGCACTTCGCCGAAAGCACGCAGCCGCTGTCGGTCACCCATCAGGGGCAGTTCCCGACGACGATGATCTCGTTCAATCTGATCGATGGCGGCAATTTGGGCGCCGCCTTGGACCGGCTGAACCGGGTGATGGCCGAAATGATGCTGCCTGCATCGATTCACGCCGAATCGGCGGGTACCGCCAAGCTGTTCCAGCGTTCCGTACGCGATCAGCCCTTGCTGATCCTGGCGGCGTTTCTGTCGATCTATATCGTTCTCGGCATTCTTTACGAAAGCCTTCTCCATCCCCTGACCATCATTTCGACCCTGCCTTCGGCAGGATTGGGGGCGCTGCTGGCGTTGCTGGTCAGCGGGCTGGATTTGTCGTTGATCAGCATCATCGGCGTCATTCTGCTGATGGGCATCGTCAAGAAGAACGGCATCATCCTGGTCGATTTTGCGCTGGAGCGCGAAAGAATGAACGGCCTGTCGCCCGAACGCGCGATCTTCGAGGCGGCGCGCGCGCGGTTCCGCCCCATCATGATGACGACCTTGGCCGCCATTCTGGGTGCGGTGCCGTTGGCCGTCGCGAACGGCATCGGTTCGGAACTGCGCCAGCCATTGGGCGTGGCGGTGGTCGGCGGGTTGCTCGTCTCGCAAATGCTGACGCTTTACACGACACCGGCGGTGTATCTGGGACTGGCCCGGCTGGCCAGAAACCGCCAACGCCGTCTCGTCGCGGTCCGGGGAGGAGAAAAAGCATGATGGACGGACGCCTCTTTTCTCCCGGCTGGGCGGGGGTGCTGGGTCTGGTCCTGGCGTTGACGGCATGCGCCGCCGGGGAAGATTACCGCCGGCCCGATCTCGATGTGCCGGCCTCTTTCTCCGCCGCTGCCGAGGAGGACCTGAAAGCGGAGCCGGACTGGTGGACCGGTTTTCGCTCGCCCGGGCTCGATCGGGTCATGGCCGAGGCGGCGGGCGGCAATCTCGATCTCAAGGCGGCGGTAGCCCGGATCCATCAGGCCGATGCCGCCTTGCGCGTCAGCGGGGCCAGGCTTTTACCGACGCTCGATCTGTCCATGGATGCTGCGCGCAAGAAAAGCGCTGAAACGAAACAGCGTTCGGGACAGGTCGGGAACGCCTATGGGGCTTCCCTTTCCACCAGCTACGAAATCGATTTCTGGTCGAAAAACCGCTATGCGCAGGAAAGCGCCGAAGCGCTGGCGCAGGCCAGTCGTTTCGACTGGCAGACGGCGCTGATGACGGTGCGGGCGTCGGTGGCCACGACCTATTTCTCCTGGCTTGGCGCGCGCGATCGGCTCGCGGTCGCCCGGCGCAACCTCGCCAATGCCGAGGACGTGCTGGCCGCGATAGAAGACCGCCAGTCCCTGGGCATGGCGACGTCCCTGGAAACGGTGCAGCAGGAAAGCGTCGTCGCCCAGGCCCGCGCCGCCATTCCGCCGCTGGAAGGGGCGGTCGGGCAGAATCGGAACGCCTTGCTGCTTCTGACCGGGCGGAGCAGTGGGCTTGCCGGTCTTCCCGATGAGAAGCTGGAATCTCTGGCCGCGCCGATGGTGGCGGCGGGATTGCCTTCGACGCTTCTGGAACGCCGTCCCGACGTGCGCCATGCCGAATCCCGCCTGGTTTCGGCCAATGCCGATCTGGGCGCGGCGCGTGCGGCCTTGTTCCCGTCGCTTACCTTGACGGCACAATACGGTTTCGAAAGCCTGGCCCTGTCCAGCCTGCTCGATCAGGGCAGCGCGCTCTGGTCGGTCGCCGCCGGGGTGACGCAGCCGATTTTCCGGGGCGGCGCGCTGCGGGGCGAGGTCGCGCGCCAGGAAGGCGTTTACGAGGAACTGGTGGTCGGCTACCGCCAAAGCGTGCTGTCGGCCCTGTCGGACACCGAGGATGCCCTGATCGCGGTGCGGCAGGGGGCGGAGAAAGAAAAGGCCCAGCGCGTGGTGGTGGAAACGGCCAGACGGTCCTACGATCTGTCTCAGGATCGGATGCGCGCCGGGACGATCGATGTGCTGACCCTGCTCGACGTCCAGAAAACGCTGTTCGCGGCGGAAGATGGTCTGGTTCAGGCGCGTCTCGACCATCTGCAGGCGATTGTCGGGCTGATCAAGGCGTTGGGCGGGGGCTGGGATGGTCAGATGCCCGAGGGGCTGGAAAACGCCGGCTGATCCTTTGGGTTCGGGCTTTGTTTCGGTTCTCGCCGATTGTTCCGCCGCGCGGAGCGTGTTTTAGTTGAAACGGAAAACTTCTCTGGCGCGAACTGGATCGACAGCAGCATGTCGGAGACGACGACCAAGAATGACGCGGAGATGGTCTCTCCGGGATTTGTAGGAAAATTCCTGGCGTTGGCGGGCCCTTACTGGACCGGCGAGCAGAAATGGAAGGCCTGGTGGCTGACCGGCGCTCTGATCGTGTTGACCGGTTGCCAGGTGCTGATTCCCGTCGGCATCAATCTTTGGAGCCAGAAACTGTTCGACGCGCTCGAAGCGCGGGCCATGGAGCGCATTCTGCCCCTGGTCGGGATGCTGGGCGGGATCATCCTGGCCAATATGGTGGTGACCACGACCCATCTGCGGTTCCGCCGCCGCCTTCAGGTCGGCTGGCGCGATTGGGTGAGCCGGCGTGTTCTCAATGAATGGATGCGTCGCGGACGGCATTATCTGGTCGGATTCATGCCGGGCGAACATGACAATCCCGATGGGCGCATCGCTGAAGACATTCGCATCACCACCGAATATGCCGTCGATCTGGCCCATTCCCTGCTCTACTGCTTAGCGTTGCTGGCCAGCTTCACCCATATCCTGTGGAGCCTGTCGGGTACGGCCCGGATCGCGTTGGGAGGTGTCGTCATCCCCATCCCCGGCTATCTCGTCTGGCTGGCCCTGGCCTATGCCGCCGTGGGAACGACCGTCGCGGTCCTGCTGGGGCGCCCCCTGGTCCGGGCGGTCAATAATCGCCAGACGCGCGAGGCGGATTTCCGTTTCGGGCTGGTCCGGGTTCGGGAAAGTTCGGAGGCGGTGGCCTTGATCAAGGGCGAAACGCTGGAACGGCGCCGGCTGATCGATCTGTTTAGTGCGCTGAAGGCGGCCTGGGACCGCCAGACCCGCGCGCTGGTCCATATTTTTCTGTTCACCTCCAGCTATTCGGTGTTGTCCACGGCCTTTCCCCTCTTGGTGGCCGCGCCGCGCTTCATAACCGGAGAGATTTCTTTGGGCGTTCTGATGCAGACCGCTCAGGCTTTTCAGCAGATGCAGGCGGCCCTGTCCTGGCCGATCGACAATCTGGCCAAGGCGGCAGAGTGGAAAGCGTCGGTCGAGCGCATTCTGGGGCTTCGTGACGCGCTGAGCGAGATCGACCTTGACCTCGCCGCCCGCAATGGCGACCGGCTTACCGTGGTGACGGGCGCTGCATCTGTGCTGGCTTTCCGTGACGTATCGTTGGCCAGTCCGGACGGGAATGCGGTGATCATCGGTTTTTCGGCCGAAATCACGCTGGGTGAGCATGTGTTGATCAGCGGCGATCCCTCCGCGGCGCTGACATTGTTCAAGGCAGCGGCCGGGTTGTGGCCCTGGGGTCGGGGGCAGATCGAATTGCCCGTCGATGGCGCGGTCTTTTTCATGCCGCAGAATCCCTATTTTCCGCAGGGTAAATTGCGGGGCGCGGTCGCCTATCCGGCGGAGGGGCGGACCTTTGCCGACGGGGATATCCGAGAGGCGCTGGAGCGTGTCGGACTCAGCCATCTGACGCAAAGATTGGATGATGAAGAGGCTTGGGAAAAAGTCCTGCCGCTCGATGTGCGCCAGCGTCTGGGGTTTGTGCGGTTGCTGCTGCATCGCCCCAACTGGATTTTCATTCAGGAAGCCACCGACGCTCAGAGCGCCGAAGGCGAGGCCCAGTTGATGGCAATGCTGAACGAGATGTTCGAGGATGCGACGGTCCTGACGGTGAGCCGTCATGCCGGGCTAGAGGTCTGGCATCGCCGTAAGCTGGTGCTGACGCGTTCCGATTCCGGCCTAATCCTGGTCAAGGACCGGCGCAAGATACGCCGTCCGTCGCAGTCTACACGGCTATATGATCGGTTGGCCGCGGTCCTAAAGGACTATCGCAAGCCCGCTCCACGCACGGGCGGCGAATGTTTCATCGGCGATGGCGAGCAGGTTTGTGAAGATGAAACATTGCCGCCGCCCGGCAAAAGGTGAGCAACCGATTGGACGGAGACGCGAAAACGCCCTCATACCCTTGACTTGTTACGGAAACGAAGCATTTAGGACATAATCTGACTACAATTGTCGGGTTAGAATAACCCATCATGATGGCGCGGTAATGTGAGGACAGGCTATGCGCAAGGCGTTTTTCTCCATATTTCTGGCGGTTCCCCTGCTGGCGGCCTGCGCCAATCAGGGGCAGGGGCCTGGGCAGTTCGGAGCTAATAAGACCACGGCCGGCACGGTGCTGGGCGCGGTGGGCGGCGGATTCCTCGGCTCGCAGATCGGCGGAGGAAGCGGTCGGCTGGTGGCGGTCGGCGCGGGCACGCTGCTTGGCGCGCTGCTCGGTAATGAAGTGGGCGCATCCTTGGATCGTGCGGACGTCGCCTATGCCCAGCGGGCCGAAACACAGGCTTATTCGGCGCCGATCGGCCAGAAGATCACCTGGAACAATCCCGAAAGCGGCAATCACGGATCCTATATGGCGACCCGGGATGGTAACGCCGCGGACGGCTCCTACTGCCGTGAATATCAAAGCACCGTCGTTGTCGGCGGCCAGCC
>JAYFRE010000040.1:0-7127 GCA_034926235.1 Rhodospirillaceae bacterium | reverse complement strand
CCGCGCGCGCTGGAATGCGAGTTTCTGCAAAGCAATAATTTCGCGTTCGGCGGGATCAACACCTCGCTGATTTTCCGGCGCGGCGATTCGTAAATGCGGGCCGGCTATGGGGCCATTGACGGTTTGAGCGCACCCGAGCGGATCTCGGAATGGTTGTCGCCGGCCCTTCGGGCCGAGGCTCCTTCGGGCCGGCGGCGCGCCGCGTGGCTGGCGGGAAGGGTCTTGCTGGCGCAAATGCTGGATCAAAAGCCTTTGCCGCGTCTTGCCGATGGCGGGAACGGCAAACCCGTCTTTGCCGATGGGGCGGGGCCGTTCTTCAGCCTCAGCCACAGCCTGGGATGGGTTGCCGCCGCCATCAGCGGGCACGGCCCGGTGGGCTGTGATATCGAGATGATTCGCCCGCGTCCGGGGTGGCCGGCCTTGAGCGAATCCTCGTTCTGTTTGACCGAGCGGCAGGCCATCGCCGCATTGGCCCCTGGATGCCGGCTTAAAAAATTTTGGCATATCTGGACGATACGGGAAGCGGTGCTGAAGCAGCGGAATTTGGGGGTCTGGTCGATGGCGGATCTGGGGGATGTCTCTGAACCGTCTCTCCAGGCACAGGGCTTGCGCATACACCATTGCGAAAACAGCATTTTTTCCCTGGCCGTCTGTGCCCGCCATGATGAGCCGATGGCCGAGGCCGTGATGGAATGGGCGTAGGCGGGCGTTGCTGCGCGGGTGCCGACGTATGGCGCTTCAAAGATTGCAGATCGGGTGTGTTTCCCTAAATAGTCAAAGATAACGGCGAATAAACGGATACGAATCGATATGACAATACGCTCAACGTCTTTGTTTGCGGCCGTAATATTTGTCGGATTGCTTCAGGCGACGGCTCTGAGAGCCGAAGATTCCGCGCAGTCCGATTCCCTGCCATCGGCCAGCGAGGCCAAGCAGGCGGTCAAGGATGGCGCGCGCGCCGTCGGTGAAACCACACGGGACGTCACGACCGCCATCGGCCACGGGACGAGAGACGCGGTAAAGGCCATCGGCCATGGAACGCGCAGCGCTGTGCAAGGGGTCGGTGACGCGGCGAAAGAGGCTTGGGAGGACGTGAAAGGGGAATAGCCGGTAAATAGCCCCTAGCTTTCTAGACGCCCTGTTGGGTCAGTTTTCCCTGCCGTTCGAACTCGACCGGCGACGGCGTGATCATGGCAGTTTCCGCGGCGGCGCATCGAATGCTCAAGATTATGCGCCCTCAGGAACGCCGCTCAATCGGCGGGAATGGAGATCGATTGCCACGACCAGAGAGGCGAAGCCTTCCTGCGCCCTGATGTCGGTGATGTCCGTCACCCAGACTTTGTCCGGGGTTCCTGCGTCGAACTGCCGGGCAAGAGCGCCGCTGCCGCCGATCCACCGCCGGCTTGCCGCCATAGCTACCCGGACGACGCTTGTGGCCGATCAAAGCCTTGATGCCCGCAAGCCTGGCCAAACGGGCGACGCGGTTCGGACAACATGCCGCGCCCTGTCCCCGCTTTAGGGGGCAAGGCGTCTACCCCTCTAGGGGCCATTCAAAGTACCAGGGAGGGATAGACCCTAAGTCATTTAACGAAACAATCGTTTCGTATTATGAGCCGGTTGTCGTCAGGGTCATGCCGTGCCGCCGGCGTATCGAGGTTTGCAAGCGCCGTCCGGCGCGCTGCGCCTCGCGCACGGCTTCCGCTGTCGAGGCTAAATGTTCGTCGGCAGCGATGCGCGCCGCCTCGGGATCGTGGGCGGCGATGGCGGAATAGATCGCCTTGTGCTGGCGCAAGAAGCGATCGCGCACGCCAACTCTTTGATAAAGCTCGCCGTGATCGAAGAAGGCATCCTCGCATAGCAGCCCGAATAGCCGCTTCATGACGTGAAGCATCATCTCGTTATGGGCTGCGACATAGGTGGTCAGGTGGAAATGGGCATCGGCCTGGGCGGACAGCGCCGGATCGCCTGTGTGATAGGCCGCCACCATTTCATTGAAGGCTTTTTCGATCATCGCGATGTCGGCGTCGGTGGCGCGCTGTGCGGCGAAAGCCGCGCATTTCCCAGCCAGAATCCCGCGGAATTCCAGATAGTCGAACGCTGTTTCCGGGTCCGAGCGAAGCATGCTGGCAAGCACATCCTCGCTGTCCAGGCCGATCAAAGCAGATTGGTCATCCATGCCCAAATCATAGCGCTGGTCGCACAATTTTCCAAACGCAAACGGAGTGGAAAATTAAATTTTTGGATTTGCGAGTCTCCAAGAATCCTGTTATCCACGTAATCATATATGGTTAAAACTTTTTACCAGTAGGGCGGCGATGGATAGGTTTGATTTCGGCGTGCCTTGAGGCCGTCAGCGGCATCAGCCAACAGGTCGGCGCTCAGGGGAGGGAATATGCAACCTTGGACACAGATATATGACCCGGTGGATAATCTCGCGCTCTCTGCGCTTATTGCCGCATTGCCGATCATCTTTTTCTTTCTTGCCTTAGCTGTATTTCGCATGAAGGGGCATGTAGCGGGCGTTATTACCGTCGCTATTGCTATGAGTGTCGCGATTTTTTTCTTTGGAATGCCTGCTTCCGCTGCTGTTGGTTCTATTGTTTATGGTTTTCTTTATGGATTGTGGCCGATCGCCTGGATCATCATCGGCGCGGTATTTCTCTATAAGATCACGGTTAAATCCGGGCAGTTCGAGATCATTCGCGCTTCCGTGGTTTCCATCACGGAAGACCAGCGCCTGCAGCTTTTGATGGTCGGCTTTTCTTTCGGTGCCTTCCTGGAAGGCGCCGCCGGTTTCGGCGCTCCGGTGGCCATCACGGCCGCATTGCTGACGGGGCTGGGTTTCAATCCGCTTTACGCCGCTGGCCTGTGTCTGATTGCGAACACCGCCCCGGTCGCTTTCGGCGGCATGGGCATTCCGATGATCGTCGCCGGCAAGGTGACGGGTATCGATCCCTTCGTGATCGGCCAGATGGCCGGGCGTCAGTTGCCGATCCTGTCGGTTATCGTGCCGTTCTGGATCGTCGGCATCATGGATGGCTGGCGAGGCATCAAGGAAACCTGGCCGGCCATTCTGGTCGCCGGCGGATCCTTTGCCATCTCGGTGTTCTTTACCTCGAATTATATCGGGCCGGAACTGCCGGATATTACATCGGCCCTGATCAGCCTGACTTCGCTCGCTGTGTTCCTGAGGTTCTGGAAACCGAAGCGCATTTTCCGGTTTACCGAAATCACCCAGGCCGAGCGTGACAGCGCCAGCTACAACGGAGGCCAGATTTTCAGGGCATGGTCGCCCTTCCTGGTCCTGACCGCAGTGGTCATCGTGTGGAGCCTGCCGGCCTTCAAGGCGATGTTCGCCGCCGGCGGCGTTCTGTCCGGCTCTATCATCCGGTTCCCGATCGGCCTGGTTGACAAGCTGGTGCTGAAAGCCGCGCCGATCGTCAGTGCACCGACCCCGATGCCGGCCGTGTTCGAGCTGAATCTGATTTCGGCCACGGGCACTGCAATCCTGATCTCGGCGGTCATCTCGGTTCTTATGCTCCGGGTCAATGGCGGCCTTGCGATCAAGACTTTTTTTGAAACCCTGAACGAATTGAAGCGTCCGATTTTCACCATCGGCTCGGTTCTGTCGTTCGCCTTCATCGCCAATTTCTCAGGACTGTCCTCGACGCTTGCCCTGGTGCTTGCCGGTACGGGCGGCGCTTTCCCGTTCTTCTCGCCGATCCTGGGGTGGATGGGCGTGTTCCTGACCGGGTCGGACACGTCGTCGAACGCTCTATTCTGCGGCTTGCAGGCGACCACGGCCCAGCAGGTCGGTGTTTCCGACACTCTCTTGGTGACGACCAACACCACGGGCGGCGTCACCGGCAAGATGATCAGCCCGCAGTCGATCGCCGTCGCGACCGCTGCGGTGGGGTTGGTCGGTCAGGAATCCAGCCTGTTCCGCTTTACCGTGATCCACTCGATCATCTTCGTGTGTTTCATCGGCGCTCTTACTTGTCTCTATGCCTATGTGATGCCCTGGATCATTCCGCACTAACCGTCGCGGCCTGTTCCGGCCAGCTGTCCCCGTGCTGGAACAGATTGACCCGGAGAGTGAAAGCTCTCCGGGCCTCTTTTGCCTGATGTGCGGCCGGCCGGCGGGAGCTTCTTTTTCTAAAGAATGGGGCGGGTCTGTCCGTATGGAGGAAATCCTGGGCGCGGCAAGGGTGGGTGAGCGGCGATCAGCGGCGCGCTACCATGCGGGCGTCGCTGCGGGCGATCCGACGCAAGGAGACTTCCAGGCGCGCGTCGGCGTCGGCGATTTCATGCAAGGCGTCACGGGTGAAGGTGACGTTGGTTTCGGCAGCCAGGCGGGCCGCCGGCGCGTCGCCGGACATCACCGCTTCATAGATGGCGCGGTGCTGCTCCAGCAGCAGTTCCCGGACGCCCTGGCGCAGATAGAGCTTGGTGCGGTTATAGAGTATGTCGTGATGAAGAATGCCGGCGAGCGAGCGCATGATATGGAGCATCAGCATGTTATGCGACGCTTCATAGATGGCGATGTGGAAATCTGCGTCCGCCTTGGCCTCGTCGGTGGGGTCGTCCAGGGAATGAGCCAGGACCATGGCTTCGTAGCATTTCTGGATTTCCTCGCGGTCGATATGCGTGCTGCGGAGCGAGGCGAGATAGGCGGCGGCACCATCGACGATGGCCCGGAATTCCAGATAGTCGAACGTCGCTTCAGGGCGGGTTTGCAACACCTGGAGCAGGGGGGCGATGAAATCTTCGCCGAGGAGCGGTGCGACATAAGTTCCGCCGCCAGCGCCGGTGAAAAGCAGGCCCCGCTTCTCCAACTTGTCCTGCGCTTCGCGCAACGAAGGGCGCGAGACGTCGAACTTCTGAGCGAGTTCGCGTTCCGGTAACAAGCGTTCGCCAGGGCGCAACGCCCCCTCAAGAATCAAGCGTTCAAGCCTGACAGCGATAACATCGGCCAGCTTGGTGGGGCGGATCGGGTCATTCATTGATGTTTGACTTGCTCCAACCCTTCGAGACAACCATAGATTATATTTGTTTTACATATTGTGTGGGATCGGCAGATCCCAGAATCATTCTTTCGCCATATATATATTGGCAAGCGTTCACGTTTCAAGATCGAGCCCGGCTACTTGGCTTCAGGAAGGGTAGGAAACAGCATTTTTCACCGGGGAAGCCTGTTTTTTTGAGCGAGGAAACGGTTTCTCATAACGAGAATGAATTTGCTTTCAACAATTTATATTCAAGACGAATGGCCGGGCCTCTTCTTCCGGTTGAAATGTGCCACCCAATCTTAGTGTCAAGGGGGGGCGGAAGCGGCGCGCATCATGTCCGAAGTCGCCACAGGAGGCAATCGGTAAGGGCGAGCTTGAGGTTTGGATTCGATGGCGCATCTGCGAGATATCCGGGCGTGCCCAATGCCCGGCAGGCCCGTGTCGCGCTGCATCCTGTGCGAGCTTCGGCGAACGGGGAGAAAAGGGAATGGTGCCGGTTGCAGGGTTCGAACCCGCGACCCCCTGATTACAAATCAGGTGCTCTACCAGCTGAGCTAAACCGGCTTGCCTCGCCTTTGAGACGTTGGCGACAAAGTAAGGGGGCGGGGCTTCGGACGCAAGAGCCCGTGGCAAGGACTCGTCGCGTTAGCGGCGGACCAGCTCGTACAGCGCCACGGCGGCGGCGTTCGAGACGTTCAGGCTTTCCACCAGGCTGGTTTGCGGCAGCCGGACCAGATAGTCGCAGCTTTCGCGCGTCAGTCGCCTCAAGCCTTCGCCTTCGGCGCCCAGCACCAGGGCCACTTTTCCCGACAGGGCCGTTTCCGCCAGGGTTTTGGGCGCTTCGCCGTCCAGGCCCGCGATCCAGAATCCGCCGTCTTTCAGGATGTTCAAACCCCGGACGAGGTTGGTGGTCCGCACCAGGGGCAGCCGTTCCAAAGCGCCCGAAGCCGATTTGGCCAGCGTTCCGGTTTCGTCGGGGGCGTTGCGGTCGGGGGCCATCACGCCGATCGCGCCGAAGGCCGCGGCGGAACGCAGGATCGCGCCGACATTATGCGGGTCCGTGACCTGGTCGAGCACCATGATGACGGCCTGGTCCAGATCGCGCGCTGCGTCCACGAGGTCTTCGACCGAAAGCGCGGGCAGGGGAGCGACTTTGAGCGCCAATCCCTGATGCACGGCGCCGGGCGGCAGCAGAGAATCGATGACCGAACGCTCGACGATCTCGGGCTGAAGATGCGGGTCGCTGGCGCGGAGCGAGTCCAGGAGGGCTTCATTCCCCCGCGCCGCTTCGGCGGTGAGCAGCAGGCGCTGACGCACCCGTTCGGGGTTCGCCAGGGCGGCCAGGACCGGATGCGTGCCCCAAAGCCAAATTTGCCGCGAATCGCTTTTCCGGCGGGAGGTCGGAGCGGCTTTTTCGCCGGAAGATGGAAAGGCGTGGCGTGGGGGGCGTCGGGACATGTCGGAGTCTCACTGCTGGATAGGGAAACGCGTGAAACCTTCTTTTACCTGCTCTTTTCAGATTGACAATAGCGGCTAAATCCTCTTTCTTCCGTTCTCCCGCCGCACCGGCTTGGCTGTGCGGGCTGGGGAGGGGTGGCCGAGCGGTTAATGGCAGCAGACTGTAAATCTGCCGACGAATGTCTACGTAGGTTCGAATCCTACCCCCTCCACCACGCACCTTGGTATAAGTCGGACGGCGTCGTGCCGGCGGGCGGAAATTCGGCGGGTGTAGCTCAATGGTAGAGCCCCAGCCTTCCAAGCTGGTTGTGTGGGTTCGATTCCCATCACCCGCTCCATCGCTAAATGACGTGTGGAATTGGTCCTTGTTGAACTTGACGAACGGGTTTTGAAAACATGGCGAAGGCAAAGTTTGAGCGGACGAAGCCGCACTGCAACGTTGGCACGATCGGTCACGTTGACCATGGCAAGACGTCACTGACGGCGGCGATCACGAAGGTTCTTGCGGAAACTGGCGGAGCGACGTTCACGGCGTACGACCAGATTGACAAGGCGCCTGAAGAGAAGGCTCGTGGGATCACGATTTCGACGTCTCACGTCGAATACGAGACCCAGAACCGTCACTACGCGCATGTGGACTGCCCCGGCCACGCTGACTAT
>JAYFRE010000143.1:0-23140 GCA_034926235.1 Rhodospirillaceae bacterium | reverse complement strand
TGCATCGTCCGGAGCCGCGGCAGCGCCCTCGCCCGCCCCACCGCCCCCCGGCGGCAGACCGTCCGCCGCCCCCTCCTCCGCACAGGGCATGCCGGGAACGGCATCCCTGCCGCCGCAAAGCCTGACCGGGACCGTGGCCAGCAACAGCTATGCCGGTCAGCCCTTGGTGGCGACCAGCCTGGGGCTTTTGTCACTGGCCACGCCGCAGACTTTCCCGCCCGGAACATCGCTTCTTCTCGACATCGTCGGCTTGCCCGGTCCCCCTGCCGCCGCCGGTTCATCTGCGCCGCTGCCGGTTCCCTGGCCGGCCCTGACCAATGCCGCCGACATCTTAAGCCGCGCCGCTCCCGAAGCGCTGACCGCGCTGGCGGCCCGCCTGCCGCAACCGGGCGCGCAACTCGCCGCCAGCCTGTTCACCCTGTTCAGCGCCGCCGTGCGCGGAACACAGCCCAGATGGCTGACCGGCATCACGGACGCTTTGGACAAGGTGGGACGACGCGACCTTGCCGAAGCCGCCATCGAGGAGATGGATTCTCTGATCGGCAAACCGCTGCGGGGACGCGGCGGCGATGATTGGCAATCCTGGCTGCTGCCGCTGCTGGTGGATGGACGCATCGAGCGTATCCGGCTGATGACCCGCCCCCAGCCCCGGGACGAGGAGGAGAAAAACCGGCGCGGTCAGGAGGGCGTCCGTTTCCTGCTCGATCTCGATCTCAGCCGGTTGGGCCCCATGCAGCTCGACGGGCTGATCCGGCGCGACGCCCGGCGGTTCGACCTGATCCTACGCACACACACACCCCTGCCGGGAGAGATGCGCCAGGACATAAGGCGGATTTTCACTGCCGCTCTGGACGGCATGGGCATGACCGGCGAGGCCGGTTTCCAGCGCACCGACCGTTTTGTCGCCCCCGAGCCGCCGCCGAAACCGCCGGATGTGACGGTTTGAACGCCGCGTCCATGACGAACGGCGCTTTAAGGAGGCTTTGCGTTGGCGCATAATCGTGCCGGCGGAACAGCCGTTCCATACAGGGGAGCCGGTACGGCACATCACCTTGAGATGACGCCCACATGACAAGCGCCATGGCGCGGGACGAGATGCGTGAACCGTCCCCTTCTGACCCCTTAGGCTATTACGAATGTTTGGAAGTCGGCCCCCTGGCCGACGCAGCCCTGATTCGCGCCGCCTATCGACGCCTGAAAGCGCTGCCCGACGACGACTCGCTGTCACCCGAAGAGAATGACGAAAAACGCCAGGCGCTCGAAACCGCTTTCCGCGTTTTAAGCGATCTACGCCAACGGGCCGCCTATGACGCCACGCTGCGCTTGCCTAAACCGCCCTTCCAGGACCCCGACCCGGACGAATACGGCCCAGACCCCCTGGCCTGTTCCGTTTGCGGCAAGGTTTCGACACAACCCCGCTATATCCGTTTCCATCATGTGTCGAGCCGGCTGTTCAAAACCCGCCGCCACAGCATCGAAGGCATTTTTTGCAAAGATTGCGCCGATCATATCGCCATTCGCGCCAGCACCGCGAGTTGGCGAAGCGGATGGTGGGGACCGCGCGGTCCGACCCAGACCGTCGCCGCCTTGATCCACAATCTGAAAGGCGGCGAACGCCCGCGCGACGCCAATCTGGCGCTGCTGCTGCGTCAGACCCGCGCCTTCCGCGCCGAAGGCCGTTACGAGCTTTTGTCGGCGATGGCCGATCAGACCGGGCGTTTCGCCGCCAGCGACGACGAACGCATGGCCATCGACTCCCTGACCCAGGACGCGATCCGTCCCGGCCGGCCGCTCAAAGACCGATGGCGGCGCGGTGGTTATGCCGCGGTGATCCAGACTCTGCCGCTCATCGCTCTGACGCTTGCCCTGCTGGCCGCGACGGTGCTGTTCGCTTTACGCGACCGCACCGACAGCGCCGCCGCCGAAATCGTCGTCCCCCCCGCCCACCCCGGCGATATGCGCCATGTCGCCGTGGACATGCTGAAGGTCCGCCAGGCTCCGGCCGAGGATCAGCCGGTCGTCGCCCTGCTGGACCGATTCATGCTGGTCCGGGTCATGGCTGCCGACCAGGACGGAAAATGGGCGCGGATCATGACCCCCGGCGGCGTGGTCGGCTATGTCCCGCAGCGTCTGCTGTTCGGCGGCACCGGAGCGCAGAGCCGGGACCTTTGGTGCAAAAGCCAAATGGGCGAGCCGCCGGTCAATGGCGATGTGCTGATGCGCCGGACCGGCGGCGAGCACGAGTTGAAAATCGTCAACGCTACCGGCCATGACATCGTGATGCGGCTGAAAACCCCGGCGGGACCGACCCTGATGGCCTTTTTTGTCGCACGCGGCAAAAGTGCCCGCATCGACGGCGTACCCAAGGGCCGGTTCGACGCCGTTTTCGCCACCGGGCAACATTTCAGCCGCGCCTGCGGCCTGTTCCTGGAAGAGATGCAGACCTACCGCCCGCCCCAAACCGGACCGATCCAGATTCCAGCGCGGAACGGCACACTGGTCATTCCGCCCATCGGGCCGGAACCGGACCGCTCCCAAGAAATCGCGCTGGACGCCTATCTCGACCGGGAGTGACGCCCGGCGGACGATTCGTCAATTGCGCCGCAGATGCTGGGTCAGGGCGATCTCGTCCAAGGTGGCCTGCTCGATACGCGCGTCTTCCTTGCGTTCGGCCTCCAGGCGCGCATCACGCACTTCCTCATAGACCTTGAGCTGACGATAGGCGGCGGCAAGCCGTTCGCGCGCGGCGTCGATCTCGGCGCGCAGCAGGGCCAGCCTGGCTGCCAGTTCTTCGCGCCGCTGACGATGATAGGCGGCAAAAGAGCCGAACATGAAACCGCTTCCCGCCGGATCGGCGGCGGCCGCCGCGCGTTCCTCAACCATTTGGCGCTCCAGCGCCGCCTGTTCACGCAAAAAATCGCTTTCCCGGGCCAGAAGAACGCCCAATTCGCGCCGTCTTTCATCGACCCCCCAGCTGTTGAGCCGGATCAGCGAGGCGAGATCCTTGGCTTTCTTGCCAGCCACGGATCAGCCCGCCAGGATCTTGGCCAGCATGGCGTAGCCGTCGGCCAGATTGGTGACTTCCTTCTTGCCCTGCGTCAGGAACGCCTCCAACGCCGGAAAGAAATGGATCGCCTCATCCACGGCGGCGTCCGACCCTTTGCGGTACGCGCCCAGCCGGATCAGCTCGGCCATGTCGTCATAGGTGGCCAAAAGCCGCCGGGCTCGGCTGACCAGAGCATTTTCCTCGTCGTTATTGCAGGCCGGCATGGTGCGCGAAACGCTGCGCAGGATGTTGATGGCCGGATAGCGCCCACGCTCGGCGATGGCGCGGTCCAACACCACATGGCCGTCGAGAATGCCGCGCACCGCATCCGCCACCGGCTCGTTGTGATCGTCGCCATCGACCAGCACGGTGAACAGGCCGGTGACGAAACCCTGGCCCGGCCCCCCCGGACCGGCCCGTTCCAGAAGGCGCGGCAATTCGGCGAAAACCGACGGCGTATAACCCTTGCTGGCCGGCGGTTCGCCCACCGACAGCCCGATCTCGCGCTGGGCCATGGCGAAACGGGTGACGCTGTCCATCATGCACAGCACGTCGCGGTCTTGATCGCGGAAGAATTCGGACACGGTCATCGTCAGATAGGCCGCCTGACGGCGCATCAGCGCCGATTCGTCCGAGGTGGCGCAAACCACCACGCTGCGGGCCAATCCTTCCGGCCCCAGATCGTCTTCGATGAATTCGCGCGCCTCGCGGCCGCGCTCGCCGATCAGCCCGATCACCGACACATCCGCCGAGGTGTGCCGGGCCATCATCGACAAAAGCGACGATTTGCCCACGCCGGAACCGGCAAAGATGCCCATACGCTGTCCCCGGCACACGGTCAGGAAGGTGTTCATGGCGCGTACGCCAAGATCGACCTTGCCGGCCACGCGCTGACGCGCATGGGCCGAAGGCGGGCTGTTGCGCAAAGGATAGGCCACATCGCCGGTCGGCAACGGCCCCAGCCCATCGACAGGCTCGCCCATGGCGTTGATGACCCGGCCCAACCAGCCGATGTGCGGATAAAGGACCGGATCGGTGTTCAGCACCTCGACCCGGTTGCCCAGCCCGACCCCGTCGAGACCGGCAAACGGCATGATCAAGGCGCGGCCGTTACGGAATCCGACCGCTTCACATATCACGGAACGATCCCGCCCGACGATCCGGCAGCGGTCCCCGACCGACAAACTGCCGGCCAGCCCGCTGGCTTCGACCAGGAGTCCCTGTACAGCCTCGACCTTGCCATAAAATCGGATCGAAGGGACCCGCTCTACGTCGTTCAGCAGCGATTTGATCAAAATGGCCACGCGAATCGGGCCTCCCTCGGCACGGGCATCCGCAAACCGGGACTATAGCTTGCCGCAAGCCCCTGGCGCACGCACGGAAACTGTGATCGTTTATACCTAGCCGAGCATACTTAAAGCTTGGTAAACTCCGAGTCATATCTCGGAAACGGATAAAGGTGCTTGTTTTCGGGTGGGGGGGGCTTACATCCAGGATTCAAATGGTCCACAAAGTTTATTGGGGACACCGCCTATGCGCGTCCTGATTGTCGAAGACGATGCGGCCACCGCCCGCAGCCTTGAGCTGATGCTCAAAGCCGAAGGCATGGTCGTCGATAGTTCCTCCATGGGTGAAGACGGCCTGGAAATCGGCAAGCTGTATGACTACGACATCATCCTCCTCGATCTCCAGTTGCCCGACATCGATGGTTATGAGGTGCTGCGCCGCCTGCGCGCCGCCCGCATCCAGACCCCGGTCCTGATCCTCTCCGGCCTGGCTGACGCCGACAAAAAGGTCAAAGGGCTGGGATCTGGCGCCGACGACTACCTGACCAAGCCGTTCGACCGCGCCGAACTGGTCGCACGCATCCAGGCGATCGTGCGCCGGTCCAAAGGATATGCCGAATCCGTAATCAGCACCGGGCCTTTGTCCGTCAACCTCGAACGGCGTCTGGTCGAGGTGAATGGAACCCCGCTGCATTTGACCGGCAAGGAATACGGCATCATCGAGCTTTTGTCCTTGCGCAAGGGCCAAACCCTGACCAAGGAACAGTTCCTGAACCACCTTTATGGCGGCATCGACGAACCCGAACTCAAGATCATCGACGTCTTCATCTGCAAACTGCGCAAGAAGCTGTCGATGGCGGTCAAAGGCGACTCTCTGATCGAGACCGTCTGGGGCCGCGGCTATGTGCTGCGGGACCCTGAACGGACTGCCACCGACCCGCGCGGACGCGAGATGCGCCGAACGGCATGACCGGGCTTCCACAAAGCGGCGCGCATCAGTGTTTTGCGACGCACGAACCGTTTTGCGGCTCGCCCTGGCAAGGGTCATGCCATTGCGATGCGGCAAGCGCCTGATTTCGACCGGGATTTCGTTGATCCAGCTGTACTGCAATCCCTCTCCCCCCCCCACCTCCATGAACCGCCCCCCAGGCCGGTTCATTTCGCCAAACACTCCTGACTGACGGAAAGCAGTATGAACCGATTTATTGACCCAATCAAACCAAAAATTTGACCAAGCCCCCCGTTTGACCCCCTCCCCCAATCTCTATAATTATTGCGTGAAATCAATGTCTTATAAGAATGACAGGTGTGACAGCGGTCCCGATCCGGACATTTTTACCTTCCGGTCCGATCTAGGCTCCCGGCTACGCGAACTTGAAAAGCGGTTCTCGAATCGAGAAACTGCCGCCAAGGCCGCGGGCGTCGCCAAATCAACCCTTCAAAATTGGATCGAGGGAAAATCCGATCCATCGTTTTTGGGCTTGGTAAGGCTATGCCAAGCTGCGGGGGAAGATCTTAATTGGCTCGCTTCCGGCAAAGCACCGCACTGCGGCGCCCCCCTTTCCGTCCACCGGGCCGGGCAGACCGATAGAGACGGGCTGAAACCGGAATTGGTAGCGATTCCGGTCTATAACGCGTCCGCCGACGCCGGAAACACCACGATCGATGAGAATTCAAGCAGCCTCGTTGCGCTGGATAAGGCCTGGCTGCACCGGAATTTCTGCGTCAGACCCGCGACCCTGGCTGTTTTCCCCACCACCGGCGAAAGCATGGAGCCCACCATCCGGAGCGATGAATTAATCCTGTTCGATACCAGCAAGAAGGGCTGCGCGCCAACAGACGGCATATTCGTCATCCGCCTCGAAGGCACTATCTTGGTCAAGCGCCTACAGCATCTGCCGGGAGGTCTGATCCGGGTCACAAGTGATAATGCCGCCTATGAGGCCTACACGGTCCAACTGAACAGCGGCGTGGATTTCGAGATTCTGGGAAGGGTTCTTTTGGTGCTGGGGCTCCGGGCCGTATAAAACGGATTCTCCCGCCCGGTGAGTGGCGGCGTTCAACCGATTGGGATCGACCGCCATTCGTTTGGCGGCCCGGTCTTACGCCCCCCGATTTTCCGGCGATCCCCCGCAATCCCGCTTTTCGATTCCCGATATTCCGTCAGCGATTGACGCAATAAAGGCCGCGATGACCCGGCATCGGTTTGAAGCTTTCCGAGATTCCCAGCACCGTCTCGGCGCCACCCAGGAACAGAATACCGTCGTCGGGCATCTGACGCGCGATGTTGGCCAGCACACGGGACTTGGTCGGCGGATCGAAATAGATCAGCACGTTGCGACAGAACACCACGTCGAATTGGCCCAGCCCCTTAAGGTCTTCAAGCAGGTTCCATTCCTGGAAACGGACCATCGCCCTTAAGCTCGCATCGATCTGCCAGCTTTCGTCCTTCTTGACGAAATGCTTCATCAGCATCTGGATCGGCAGGCCGCGCTGCACCTCGAACTGGGAATAAAGCCCCGCCTTGGCCTTGGCCAGAACCTCCTTGGAAAGGTCGGTGCCGATGATATCGATCTTCCAGCCCGCCAGCTTGGCCGCCGCTTCCTTCAGCAGGATCGACAGGCTGTACGCCTCTTGGCCCGAAGAACAGGCCGCCGACCAGATCCGGAACGAGCGGCGCTGCGCCCGCGTTTCCAGAAGACGCGGCAACACCACGTCCCGGAACAGATCGAAAGGTTTCTGGTCGCGAAAGAAAAAGGATTCATTGGTCGTCATCGCTTCGGTGACGTCGCGGGCCAATTCCACATTATGCCCGCGCAAGCGTGCGACGATTTCGTCGAGACTCTTCAGCCCATAGCGCCGCGCCAGCGGCATCAGGCGGCTTTCCAGCAGATAGGATTTGTCCGGCGTGATCGCCAGACCCGAACGATCCTTCAGAAGCTTGGCGAGAAAGTCGAAATCCTCGGGGCGCAGCATCTCTAACGCCTCGCCGCTTGCCGGATGATGTATTGCGGAATTTCGGACAGTGGCAATATCGCGCTGCAAATTCCAGCTCCTGCGGCTGCCCCCGGCATACCCCATACCACGCTGCTCGCCTCGTCCTGGGCAATCACCGTGCCGCCATTATCGACCACCACCTGACCGCCCTTGGCGCCGTCCGATCCCATTCCGGTCAGGATCACCGCCAGCACCCGCCGTCCCCAGGCCGCCGATATGCTGCGCAGCATGGGATCGACCGAAGGACGGCAGAAATTTTCCGGCGGGTCCTTGGTGATCCGCACCACCTTATCGCCGCCCTTGACCTCGACCAGCATGTGGAAATCGCCGGGCGCGACATAGATCCGGTTCGAGGTGATGACCTCGCCGTCCTGCGCCTCGGCCGCCTTCCAACCGCTGACGCGGGAGATGTGTTCGGCGAGAATCGTGGTGAAGGTCGGCGGCATATGCTGCGTGATCAGGATCGGCTGATGCACCGTTCCCGCCTTGATCGCACCGAATACCGAAAACAGCGCCTGCGGTCCGCCCGTCGAGGAACCGATGGCGATGACCTCGGGAATTTCGTGCGAAGCCTGACGTAGGGTGATCGGCCCGGTCGCGCGGCCAAAGTTCGGCCGTGTCGCCAGAACGGGAGATACAACGGAAGATGGCGCAGCCCCTGCGCCGGGCGCAGTATATGCCGAAGCCGAAGGAATCGGGCGCAGCCCGCCTTTCTTGCGCCGCCGCCGGGCAGCCAAGGCGCGGACCTTCTCCAGCAATTCATGCTTGAAGTCCTGTCCGCCCGACAATTCACGCGACGAAGTCGGTTTGGGGATGTAGTCCGCCGCCCCCGCCTCCAGCGCCCGCATGCTGATGTCGGCGTTTTTCAAGGTCAGGGTCGAGGCCATGATGATCTGAAGATCGGGATCGACCTTCAACAGCTTGGGCAGGGCGGTCAGACCGTCCATCACCGGCATCTCGATATCCAGCACCACCACTTCGATATCGTGGCGTTCCAGCGCCGAAATCGCCATCTGGCCGTTGCCGACCGAGGCCGCCACGACGAAAGCCGGGTCCTCTTCCAGCATGCGCGTAATCAGCCCGCGCACCACCGCCGAGTCGTCCACGACCATCACCCGCACACGATCCGACGACGGTGGCGGGGCCGAAAAACGAGAGGATCCAGAATCCGTGGCCATGGGGAAAATCTTTATTTTAGAGAAGACCGACCTGCGACAGCTTTGCCTGAACGATTTCGCTGTCGAAGGGCTTCATGATGTATTCGTTGGCCCCGGCCCCGATCGCTTCTTGAATATGCGCAAGGTCGTTTTCGGTGGAGCAAAACACGACGACCGGATTTTCTCCGCCCGGCATTTTCCGTAAAGCGAGCAGGAACTGCATCCCATCCATCACGGGCATGTTCCAATCGAGCAGAATGGCATCGGGCATCTGCTTTTCGCAAAGCGCCATGGCCTCCTGACCGTCGGCGGCTTCTTCCGTGGCGAAGCCAAGCTCGTTCAGTATCTTCCGCGCGACCATACGGATGACCTTGGAGTCGTCGACGATAAGGCAGGACTTCATGTACCCATCACCTTCCTGAATGAACCCGCATTCCTCGCGTTCCTGATGTCGCGCAGAAATGCCTTGCTTCCTTATCCTCGCCCGTTACGGCGAATCCGACCGGTTGAAATCGAGCAGTCTGAGCACGTCGAGAATGACGAGCAGCTTGTCCTGCAAGCGATAAATCCCGGTGCTGAACTCACGCCACAAGGCGTCGAGCGTCGGCGGATTTCTCTCGAAGCTGGCCGCCGGCAGGCTCAAGACCTCGCCCACCGAATCGACCTTGAGCGAATAAAGCTCACCCCGAAGATCGACCACCACGCTCATGCTCCGCGCCTCGGCCTCGTCGGCGCGGCGTTGCAGGCCCAAGCGCATCCGGACATCGATCACGGTCACGATGCGGCCGCGCAGATTGAGCGACCCTGCCACTTCCGGCGGAGCCAGGGGAATGCGCGTGATGCGCTGCGGCCCCAGAACGTCGCGAACCATCAGGACGGGGATGCCGAACATCTGCCCGTCGATGAACATGGTAACGAATTCCCGGTGGTCCTCGGTCGATACCAGGTCCTGAACCGTGGTCGAGGCTGCGACGAGATCGTTCATGCTGCACCTCTGTCTGCGAAAGTCTGAGCCAATGTCTGCAGCAAGGCGTCACGATCGAATTTGGCGACATAATCGGTGAAGCCAACCGCCCGTCCTCGCTCGAAATCCTTTTCAGCGGCATGGGAGGATAGGGCGACCATCGGCACATCCGACCATCGGCCATCGGCGCGCACGGCGCGGGCGAACTCGAAGCCGTTCATGCCCGGCATCTCGATGTCGCTGATGATGACGTCGAAATCGTCCCCGGCGTCGCGCATCGACAGGGCCTTGTCGGCGCCATCGACGGAAACGACGTCATAACCCGCCACCGACAGAAGCGGTGTCAGCAGATTGAGGAAAAACGGACTGTCATCGACCAGCAGCACACGCTTGCCGGCGTTCTGCTTGCCATATTCCTGGTCGGGCGAACCGAACCAGTCGCCCCAGGCCTGCGTCAGATAGAAGCCGGCGTCGATGATGTCGGTCGCCTTACCCGACACCACGGCGGTGCCGATCAAGCCCGGCTGATCGACGGTCAGTTCGATCTTCAGGCTTTCCTCGACGATATCGACGATCTCGTCCACCACCAGGCCCATGCTGCGGTCGCCGTCGGCGAAGACCAGCACCGGCTGGCGGCCCTCGCTCTGGACCGACGTGCTGCCGTCGATCGAAACCAACGGCATCAGCTTGCCGCGATACTGGACCACCGGCTTGCCGTGCGAGCGTTCGATGACCGCGGTGTCGATCTCCTCCAGGCGCGCCACCAAAGCCAGCGGCACCGCTTTGAGATCCTGGCCGCCGGCGCGGAAAACCAGCAGCGATTGCTGGTCGCCGTCCGAAGTCCCGCGCACCATCGCCGCATCCTTGGCCGTCTGGCTGGAACCGACGATCTCGCCGGTGCTGCTGGCGATGCCATTGGGATCGAGGATCATGATCACCGACCCGTCGCCCAGGATGGTGTTGCCCGAGAACATGCTGATATGGCGCAAGATCGGCGAAACCGGCTTGACCACGATTTCCTCGGTGTCGAAGACGCGATCGACGATGATGCCGAAGGTATAGGTGCCCACCTGGGTGACGACGATGAAGGTCTCGTCGCGCTGGGCCTCGTCCTTCTCCAGCCTGAGCAGTGTGCGCAGGGACACCAGCGGCAGCAGCCGGTCGCGCAATCTTAAGACCGGCGCGTGGTTGATCACCTCGATGCTGTGCTCGGATTTGGCCGTGGTGCGCACCAGTTCGAGAACGCTGATTTGGGGAATGGCGAAACGCTCGGCCGCGCATTCGACGATCAGCGCGGAGACGATCGCCAGGGTCAACGGGATCTTGATGATGAAGCTCGTACCCTTACCCTGCACGGTCTTCAGCTCGATGGTCCCGCCGATCTTTTCGATGTTGGTCCGGACCACGTCCATGCCGACGCCGCGTCCCGACACCGAGGTCACTTTCTCGGCGGTCGAGAAACCGGCGCGGAAGATGAACTGAGCGATCTGCTGTTCGGAAAGCTGATCGAGATCGGCCTCGGTGGCCAGACCGCTGCTCAGCGCCTTTTCCTTGATCTTGCGGATATTGAGGCCGCGCCCGTCGTCGGATATCTCGATGATGATATGCCCGCCTTCGTGATAGGCGTTCAGCATGATCTTGCCGATTTCAGGCTTGCCCGCGCGGCGGCGTTCCTCGGTCAGTTCCAGTCCGTGATCGGCGGAGTTGCGCACCATATGCGTCAACGGATCCTTGATCAGCTCCAGCACCTGCCGGTCCAGCTCGGTTTCCGCGCCATACATTTGCAGATCGATTTTCTTGCCCGTTTCCACGGACAGATCGCGCACGATGCGCGGCAGCTTCGCCCAGGCGTTGCCGATCGGCTGCATGCGCGTCTTCATCACCCCTTCCTGGAGGTCGGTGGTGATATGGGACAAACGCTGCAACGGCGTCGCGAACTCGCTGTCGTCCTTGCCCCTGACCATCTGCAAAAGCTGGTTGCGCGTCAGCACCAGCTCCGAGACCAGGGTCATCAGATTTTCCAGAAGATCGACATTGACGCGGATGGTCTGAACAATGCCGGCGCCTTCCTTGGCGCCCTCGGGATGGACGGCTACCGCCCCCCCCGCCGTGGTCGCCGGCACCTGCGCCTGCGGCGCGGGCACGGCGGCATCCTCGGCGGGATGCGGCTGGGCTGCGGGCTCGGCCTCGGCGGACGCCGCAACCGGCTCGGGCTCCGGCTTGGTTTCCGGCGCGGCCTCGACCGCCGGCGCAGGAGCCGCCTGAGGCTGAAGCTGGCCTTCCGCCGCCTGGTTCAGGCGCAGGATCAGGTCGGAATCGTCGCCTTCGGGTTCGGCCTCGGTCTGTTCGATATGGGAAAGGATCATCTTGATCCGATCGATCGACGCCAAGATCAGCGTCACCGCATCGGGTGTGACCTCAAGCTCGCCATCGCGGAACTTGCCCAGCACATTCTCGGCCGCATGGGCCACGGCTTCAAGCCGGGGCAACCCGAGAAAGCCGCAGGTTCCCTTGATGGTGTGAACCAATCTGAAAATGTTGGATAGAATCTGCGGTTCGGGATTCTGTTCGAGTTTCACCAACTCGACATCCAGAACGGAAAGGTTCTCCGACGTTTCCGTCAGGAACTCACCTAAAAGATCATCCATTTATCGCCTCGTCTCTCAAGGCATCGACTCCCGCCCTAATTCCGTCGGGACGACCGCCGTTCCGCCGATGACCGCAAATCATGAATACCATAGCCGCCAGCCTTCGAGAATGCCGCGTCGAAAAGAATGATGGAAATGTTCACGCTAGGCCACAGGAAACGCGCAGGCGAACGACATCGCTTTCTATAGCGACGCCGAGCGTCCACTTCAATGACTGGACCAGCTTTGCTGCATAAAAACCCTGCGCACCGCGCGGTGTCAGCCCATCCGCCCCTGTTGCTTCGATCCCCGCCAGCACAGCCGGCCGCCCCGATGGCGCGCCACGGGCCGCGACTTCGGCGATGAACGCCCCGTCGCCCGGCCTGGCGCGAATGGCGAGACCACCGCCACGCGGCAGACAATCCAGCGCCAGCAGCACAAGATTGCACAGTATTTTGACCGCGTCCGGCTCCCATGACGCGCCGCTTTCATCGCGCCAGTCCAAAATGAGGGGTGCGCCGTCCCTGGCCTGGGCTTTCAGATAATCGGCGACAAGGCTTCGCACCGTCTCCGGCGCAAGGCCGCCGCCACCGGGACCGAAGGCGAAACGCAAGAAGCGCAACCGCGCCGTGGCAATGGCGGCCGACGACGCGATAAGGGCCGTCGCCTCGGCATCCAGCCCGGCGCCCTCTTCGGCCAGAAGCTCGGCCCCCGTTCCCAGCGCGCCGAGCGGCCCCGCCAGATCGTGGCAAAGTCTGGCGCACAACAGTTCGGCCAGAGCAAGAATCCGGTCATGTTCCATCACAATTTCCCATAAAGCAGCATCCGCTGGAAATGACCAGCCCTTTCACATCACCCCGCGCAATCGCGGCTCTTGCAAGTCAAAGCCGGTAGGGGATAATGACCCTTACCAATCTCAACTCTTGCGGCCCCCTCATGAGGACCTTCCGCCGTCTGGCGCTCGCCGCCTTGTGCCTTTTATCGCTGGCGGCCGGAACAGCCGCTCATGCCGGCCCCATCGCTGAATTCGACGGCGCCCTGGCCGATTCCTGGGCCCATTGCCGCGACGCTTTGTACCAATCGGATCCGGCTCATGCCGACGACAAGGCGGCGATCGAGGCGATGACCGCGTTCCGCCGCAGTTGGGCGAAATTGTCCGCGCGCTGGAGTGCGTCGCCGCCGCCGCATTATTCCGAAGATCCGGATTTCACCCAGGACATGACGGACATCGCCGAAGTGGCGGAAGACGCGCTGCGCCTGGCCGAAGAAGGCGATATCGGGCAAGCGCGATCGACCTTGTTGCAGGTTCCGGCGCTGCTGTCCGAGATGCGGCGCGAGAACAGCATCGATTCCTTCACCGACCGGCTCGACGCCTTTTCCGAAAAGCTGGCTGAAATCACCGAAGATTCCTTCGACCGCGCCGAATTGTCGCCGCCCCAGGTCGTCGCTCTGATCCGGCAGGTTTCCGTGCTGGATTATCTGGGCGAGCAGTTGGAAAAACGCGCGCCGGCCCGCGTCGCCGAGGACGAGAACTTCCTGGCCATGGTCGAAGACATCAACGCCCAGCTGCGCGGATTGGGCATCGCCGTCCTGGCGGGACAACGCGCGCCGGTGCTGGCCGCCTTGAGCGATCTGCGCCGCGCTTTCGACAGATTCTATCTGCTTTATGGCTGAACCTTCATTCCGCCGCCCGCGCCCCCCATGGTGGCGCGGAAAGGGAACCGGGTATATCCTGCCCGCCTTTATCGAGGCCGTCTCTGGAATCCGCCGCCATGCGCTATGAAAAGGTCGCCTTCGCCGCCGCACGGACCGACGCCGCCGAAAACGCGCGCCAGGCGCTGGTCCGACGCTATGGCGACCATGCCCCAGAGGATGCCGACGTCATCGTCGCGTTGGGCGGCGACGGCTTCATGCTGGAAACCCTGCACCGCCATACCGGACGCCACCGTCCCATCTATGGCATGAACCGGGGCACGATCGGCTTTCTGATGAACGCCTATAGCGAAGACGCCCTGCTTGAGCGGCTGGAACGGGCGCAACCGGTCCGGCTCTATCCTTTGTCCATGCGGGTTCAAACCATCGACGGCGCATGGCACGAGGCGCTGGCCATCAACGAAGTCGCCTTGCGGCGCGAAAGCCGTCAGGCCGCCAAGCTTCGGATCAGCATCGATGGGCGGGTCCGTCTCGACATGCTGGTCTGCGACGGCTTGCTGGTGGCCACGCCTGCGGGCAGCACCGCCTATAATCTGTCCGCCCACGGCCCGATCATCCCGCTGGGCGCGGGCGTGCTGGCGCTGACGCCCGTGTCGGCCTTCCGCCCGCGCCGCTGGCGCGGCGCGCTGCTCAGCCACGACGCCCTGGTCGGGATCGAAATCCTTGAGCCGGAAAAACGCCCGGTGTCGGCCGAAGCCGATTATACCGACGTCCATCAGGTCGTCCGCGCCGAGATCCGCGAAAACCGCGATATGGAACTCGATCTCCTGTTCGACCCGGAACACAATCTGGAAGAGCGGATTCTGGCCGAACAGTTCCTGGCGTAACCGTCCGCCGCCCTACCAGCAAAAAGCGGGCGCGGCCATCGTCGGCACGAAACCGCCATAGCTCTGCGCCGCTGCGACGATCCGGGCTCCATCCGCGTTCTGAAGCGCATCGGCATGGATGCCGCCCATGATCAAAAGACTGTCCAGCCCCGCACCGCGCGCGCCCTTGACGTCGGTCTCGAACGCATCGCCGACGGCCAGAACGCGGCAACGGTCGGAAATGCCCAGCAGCGCCAGGCAATCGTCATAGATGGCGGGATCGGGCTTGCCCCGATAGACGACATCGCCACCCATGAAACGGTACCGCGCCGCCAGCGTTCCCGCGCACAGGAAGGGACGTCCCTGCTGGACGACCACCAGATCGGGGTTGGCGCAGATCATGGGCAGACCGGCGCGGATCGCCCGCTCGAACAACGGCAAATGACGTTCGACCGTATCGTCTATTCCGGCCAGCCCGGTGTTCAGCAGGAAATCGGCCTCCTCCACCGTCTCGCAGCGCTCGAAATCGAGCCCATCGAGCAGAACCGCGTCACCCGGCGCGCCAATCAGCAGATAATGCCGCCCCAGGCACCCGAACCAGGGATCGCGGCGCGCACGAAGCTCGCGGTGAACCGCCTCGCCCGAACTCATGACCGCGCCGAACAGCGACCGTTCGACCCCCAGCACGGCCATCTGTTCGACCAGAAATTCCGCGCGGCGCGGCGCGTTCGACAACATCACCGTCTTGCGCCCGCGCGCCGCCAGTTGGGTCAGCGCGTCATGCGCGCCGGGATAAAGCGCGCCGCCATCATGGATCACGCCCCACAGATCGATGATGAAGCCATCATAGCGGTCGGCGATCTCGGCCAGTCCGCCCAAAATAACGGGAAGAGCGTTTTCCCTCACGCGCCTCTCCCGCGATGATCGGCGCCGACGGCTTCGGCCAGCGTGGCGAACCCGTCGCGGCGCAACGCGGCGCTCAATTCGCGTTTGATCCGTGTCACCAGAGCGGTGCCCTGATAGATCAGCGCCGTATAGACCTGGACCAGGGATGCGCCGGCGCGGATCTTGGCATAGGCGTCCGCGCCCGAAGCAATGCCGCCGCTGCCGATCAAGGGCAGCCGGCCACCGGTCAGGCGATACATTTCGGCCAGCACCGCCGTCGATGGCGCCATCAGCGGAACCCCCGACAGACCGCCGGTTTCGTCGCGCCGGGACGAAACCAGCCCTGCCGGACGAGCGATGGTCGTATTGGTGACGATCAGCCCGTCAAGCCCGCCTTGTTCGGCGACTTCGGCGATATCGACCAAATCCTGGGCTTCCAGATCGGGGGCGATTTTCAGCAGCAATGGCGGCGGAGCGGCCAAGGCGCGGCGCGCGGCCTGAGTCCGCGCCACCAGTTCGGCCAAAGGTTCCTTGCCCTGCAAGGCGCGCAAGCCCGGCGTGTTCGGTGAACTGACATTGATGACCAGATAATCGGCCAGCGGGCCCAGAGTCTGAACACCCTTTTCGTAATCGGCGGCCGCATCCTCGGCCGGGGTATCCTTGTTCTTACCCAGATTGACGCCGACGATCCCCTGTCTTCGGCGGGCGGACAAGCGGGCGGCGACCGCGTCGCGCCCCTGATTGTTGAATCCCATGCGGTTGATCACCGCCCGGTCCTTGACCAGACGGAACAGACGCGGTTGCGGATTCCCCGGCTGCGGACGCGGCGTGACCGTACCGATCTCGACGAAGCCGAACCCTTGACCCAGCATGGCGTCAGGCACTTCGGCATTCTTGTCGAATCCAGCGGCAAGGCCGATGGGGTTCGGAAAATCGAGACCGAACAGGCGTTGGGCCAGTGCGGGGTCCCTGTCTTTGGGCTGGGGCGGCACCAATCCGCTGCGCAAAGCCAGGATAGTGAGGTCGTGAGCCCGCTCGGCGTCGAAAGAGCGGATCAGTGGACCGGCGAACCGGAAATAATCGATCACGGCGAGGTTCCGTTGGGTTCAGGAAGTCAGAGGCCCGGATGGGCGCGAAAGGCGGAAATGCCTGGACGCAGTTTAGACGGGCCCGGGCCGAAGGAGCAAGCGGCGGTCATCGGAGCGGACATTCGGGGCAAGGCTTCCATCGTTACTATTTTGCGATTGATAATTTATTTTGAGTTGCAATTTGCAACTAATCTTCGTGAGCAAGGCATCTTGACAACCTGAAACTGCAGAAAACGGCTCACTCGCAGAGGTGGCACGGTCCTTGCTTTCATCAAATCAAGGTTTCAATCCGATAGGAGTTCATCATGAAAAAGAGCACTGTTACGATTTATAGCTACGCCCTGCGCTCCGCCCTCGACCAGGTCGAAAGAATGAACCAGGTGAGCCGAGGCGATATGGCGATGGTGCCCACCCGTCCCTCCGACGACATGATCAACGCCGGAGTCTGCGCCGGGCATATCTCTGAAACGATCGCCGATTCCGTTTACCGCGCTATGGTTCGGGCCGCTCAGCACTAAGCGGCCCGGGCCATCCCGGCCCACCCGGACGGCCCGCCTCGCACGGGTCAGCCTTCCACATCCGGTTCGGGCAAAGACAGAACGCCGGAATTGTAATCGTAATCGAAGATCTCGGCGTAACGCCCCCAGGCGATGACCTGCTCCAGCACCCGCTCGGCTTCGTCGTCGCTCAAATAATCTTCCAGCTCCTGGATGAACCGCGTTTCGGGCGCGCGGTGATCACGCCGGTCGTCAAGGACGCGGCGGATATGGCTGGCCAGCGAGATATTGGCCAAAAGCTGTCCGCCGAACAGTTCCTTGCGCCGGGCGTCATCGGCCTGGGCGAAGGCGCGTCCGGTAGGCAAAATATGCACGTCGCCCTCATCGACCCGGATGAAGCCGAACAAAGTCCCGGCGTCGAGCAGATGCAACAAGGCATCGTCGGGAAGCTGAAGCTCGTCGGCCAGCGCCGGCAGGTCCGCCTTGCCGCCATAGGGCTCTTCGAGCAGGGTTTCCAGCATGCTTTCCAGCCCGTAGGGCGAGGCGGCGGGCAGCCGGTAGCCGATGCTGAGCGGTTCCGCCGCCGCACCGACGCCGCGCTGCGGCTGCTGCGTCATCGCCGCATAGACGGCATCGACCAACGCCTTGAAAGCCGGCGTTTCTTCGTCGCGCGGATAGGGCAGCCGAACCGGGATCTCGGCCTTGATCCGTCCGGGGTCCGAAGAAAAAATCACGACCCGGTCGGACAGACGCACCGCTTCCTCGATATTGTGCGACACGAACAAGATGCCCCTGGTGGGGATCTTCCTCTCCAGCCACAAATCGAGCAGATCGGAACTCAGCGTTTCGGCGGTCAGCACGTCCAGCGCCGAAAAAGGCTCGTCCATAAGCAGGACTTCGGGCCGCATCACCAGCGCCCGCGCAAATCCGACGCGCTGGCGCATACCGCCCGACAATTCGCGGGGAAACGCCGATTCGAACCCGCCCAGCCCGATCATGTCGATCGCTTCCATGGCGCGGTGCGCGCGTTCCTCGGCAGCCACGCCCTCGGCCTCCAGCCCCAGCTCCACATTCTGCTGCACCGTCAGCCAGGGAAACAGGGCGAAGGATTGGAACACCATCGAGATGCCCCGGACCGGGCCATTGATCGGCTGGCCGCAATAGAGCACCTCGCCGCCATTGGCCGGGATGAGCCCGGCGATGATGCGCAAAAGGGTTGATTTACCCGACCCCGATTTTCCCAGAAGCGCTACGATCTCCCCCTCTTTCAGGCGAAAATCGACCCCTTCGAGCACGGTGCGGTCCGAGCGGTCGGGGGCTCGAAAGCTCCGGCGCACTTCGGACAAGGTGATCAACGGCACGGATTCCTCGGCCATGCGGCGGTTCCTCAATCGATCCTAAGCCGTTCTTCCGCCAGCCGGTACATCCGGCGCCAAATCTGACGGTTGAACAACATGACATAGATGCACATGACCGTGATGCCGAGCGCGATGCGGGGAAAATCCCCCTGCTTGGTGCTTTCGGCGATATAGGAGCCCAATCCTGTAGCCATCAAGGTGGTGTCACCCCAATCCACCATCTCGGACACGATGCTGGCGTTCCACGCCCCGCCCGACGCAGTGATCGCGCCGGTGACATAGGTCGGGAACACGGCGGGCAGATACAGTCTTTTCCAGCGCAGCCAGCCCTTCAGGCCGAAATTGCCGGCAGCGTCCTTCAATTGGGTCGGGATCAGCATCGCGCCGGAAATGACATTGAACAGAATGTACCATTGCGTGCCCAGAATCATCAGCGGGCTGGTCCAGATCTCGACCGACAGATCGAAATGCAGGATCAGCATCACTACCAGCGGAAACATCAGATTGGCCGGAAAGGCCGCCAGGAACTGGATGATCGGCTGCGCCGCCTGCGCCACCTTGGGACGCAGCCCGATCCAAACCCCGATCGGCAGCCAGACCGCCGAGGCCAACGCAATCAGCACGATGACGCGCAAAGCGGTCGCCAGTCCGAGCAGGAAGACATGGCCGATTTCGGCCAGGCCGATGCTGCCATGCACATAATCGATCAGCCGTCCGGTGATGGAGAGAGCTACGACCAGCAGCAAGACGTTCCAGCCGCGGTCGAACCAGCGCCAGCCCGACTGGGACGACATCGCCGGCACGGGCGACAGCCCGTCGCGGCGCTTGCGGAACACAGGCAGGGATTTCTCCCAGACCCAGGACGGCAACGCGGCGACATGCCCGAAAAGCCGCGCCCGTTGCAGGATATCGAGCAGCCGCGACGTCGGCGCTTCCTCACCGGGGGTATGTTCGGATTTGAACTTGTCGGCCCAGGCGACCAGGGGGCGGAAAAAGAATTGATCATAGATCAAGATGCCCGCGAACATCGCCAGGATCGCCCAGCCGATGGCGGCAAGGTTTTTCTGCTGGATCGCAAGGGCGATATAGGAACCGATGCCCGGCAGGGTGATGACCTGGCCGTGGACGGTGATCGCCTCGGAAGCGACGACGAAGAACCAGCCGCCCGACACCGACATCATCATGTTCCAGATCAGGTTCGGCGTAGCGAACGGCAATTCCAGCCGCCAGAAGCGCTGCCAGGCGGACAAGTGGAACATATTGGCCGCTTCGGACAATTCGCTCGGAATGCTTTTCTGCGACGCATAGAAGCTGAACGTCATGTTCCAGGCCTGGGACGTGAAGATGGCGAAGATCGCCGCGCATTCCACGCCCAGCAGATTACCCGGGAACAAGGCGATGAACCCGGTCACCGTGATGGACAAAAATCCCAGGATGGGAATCGACTGAAGGATGTCGAGCACCGGGATCATGACTTTCTCGGCATAGCGGCTCTTGGCCGCCAGCGTCGCATAAACCAGCGTAAAGACCAGCGACAGCGCCAGTCCCGCCGCCATGCGCAAGAAGGAACGCAGCAGGTAATAAGGTAGCTCGACCGGATCGAGGCTGATCGGCAGGGGATCGCCGACATTGTAGGGGGTCAGCATCTGCGAACCGCCGAAAGCCAGCAGCCACAAAATGCCCAGAACCAGCGGCAGAATGGCGAGATCCCAGACATTCGGCCGCAATTCAGGCGTAAAACTAACGGTGGCTGGGAGGATCGTGCGCCGCAAAGGTTCCTGCCTCATGACGACAAAGGCCACCGCGGGAGACGTTCCCTATCCGCCGGCAGACCCAATTTCTTATATCCCCCTGACTTCTATACTGCCGATTTAAGCGGAACAAGCACAGAGGATGGAACCGAAAGTTTTATGACGGCGGCACGATAACACAGGTGGGCCAATCGATCGCGATTGAAATTATCTATCGATAATGACGTGGTCAAAAATCGTATCCGACATCACCGGGCTTGGCGAAACACGCAGCGCATTCCATTCCGAGTATGATATTCTATCCTGAGTATTGAACTCCTGACGAGATACCCGATCCATGTTGAAACATGCCGACATCTGGGCCGCCATCGATCGTCTGGCACAAGACAACGGGCTTAGCCCGTCCGGGCTTGCCCGGCGCGCCGGATTGGATCCGACCACATTCAACCGTAGTAAACGCATCACTCACCAAGGCCGGCGGCGCTGGCCTAGTACCGAAAGTATATCCAAAATCCTGGCGGCAACCGGCACGTCCCTGGCCCAGTTCGTCGGTTTCGTCAACGGCAACGATATCGAGAACGAACGCCACACCGTCCCGCTGGCCAGCCTGACCGATCTGCGCAACGGCATCCGTTTCGCCCCGTCCGGATATACTTCCGGGCAGCAATGGGACGAAATCGCAGCGCCCGCCGTCACCGATCCGCTGGCTTTCGCCGTCGAGATGTGCGGTGCCGATTTCGAGCCGGTTTTCCGCGACGGCGACATCCTGATCGTCTCGCCTTCCGCTCCGCCCCGGCGCGGCGACCGCGTCATGATCCACACCCATGACGGCACCGTGCAGATCGGCCTTTTGCAGCGCCAGACCGCCAAGCGCATCGATATTCAGACCTTCGACCGCAACAGCCAGAACAGCTTTACTCTGGACGACGTCGCCTATGTCGCGCGCATTTTATGGGCGTCGCAATAACGTCCCGTCTTCACACGGACCGGGATGCTTGAAATGACCACCGGAACCGGACGCTGCTACGCGGCGTCCGGTGGGATTGTTTGACTGTTCCGGTTCAGATGCCGGCAACCGTCATGCCGTCGATCCGGACCGTCGGCGCATCGACGCCATAGCGGAAATCCAGATCGTCGGCCGCGTGCATGCCCATCAGCATGGTCTTCAGATTGCCGGCCACCGTCACTTCGTTCACCGCATAGGTGAGCTCGCCGTTCTCGATCCAGAATCCGGCCGCGCCGCGCGAATAATCGCCGGTGATCCCGTTGACTCCCATGCCGATCAGCTCGGTGACATAGAAACCGTTGGCGATGTCGCCGATCAGATCGGCGGGGCTCATCGTTCCCGGCGCCAGCCACAGATTAGTCACCGAGGGCGAGGGCAGCGAACAGGTCCCGCGCGAGGCATGGCCGGTGGTGTCCTGCCCGATCTGCCGGGCCGAACGCAAATCGAGCACCCAGCTTTTCAAGATGCCGTCTTCGACGATAACGCGCCGCCCATTGGTCACGCCTTCAGCGTCGCACGGTTTCGAGCGCAGACCGCGCGGACGGTGCGGATCATCGATGATCATGCTGCCGGGAGGCATGATGCGCTGGCCCAAGCTGTCCTTGAGAAAGCTGATGCCGCGCGCGATCGCGCCGCCATTGACAGCCGAGGCGAGATGGCCCAGAAGGCTGCGCGAAACGCGGGGATCGAAGACCACCGGCACACGCGCGCTTTTCGCCTTGCGCGCACCCAGCCGGCGCACCGCGCGCATTCCCGCCCGCCGGCCGATATCCTCGGGCGTGTCCAGATCCGAGAAATAGACCTTGGCGGAAAAATCGTAATCCCGCTCCATGCCGCCCTCGCCATTTCCGGCCAGGACCGAAGCGGACAATTGCGCGTTGCTGACCCAGTAGGAATGGGCGATCCCGTTGGACCCGGCCATGGTCACGCGGGAACGGCCCCATCCGGCCTCGGCCCCGCCGGAATTGGTCACGCCCTCGACCGAACGGGCGGATTCCTCGGCCCGCTTGACGTAATCGATCAGCACCGAACAGGCCGGCTCGACAGGATCATCGATGTCCAGAACCGGCAGATCCGCCGCCAGACGCTCGGTTTCGGCCAGACCGCAAAACGGGTCTTCCGGCATGCGGCGCGCCATGGCGACGGCGCGCTCGACCAACTCGTCCAGAGCCTTGGGCGAACGGTCCGACGAGGACGCGATCGCCTGACGCCGGCCGATCAGGACGCGCAACCCCAGATCGCCGCCTTCAGAGCGTTCGACCGTGTCCAGATGCCCCATCCGCAGCGCCACCGAAAGACAGGAGGATTCCACCGACACGCCATCGGCGGCGTCAGCGCCGGCAGCCCGCGCCTTGGCAACCAGATCCGTCAGAATATTCAAACTATTGTCTGCATCCATGATCCGCTCCTCCCCCTATTTTTTTTCGTTCATTTTCCAAATGGGGCGACCGGAACCCGGCAGTCCGTAACGATCCCATTTTTGCGTCACCGCCTGGATCACGTCCTCGTCCATGCGGATCAGCCGTCCCCAGGGGCGATGCGTTTCGGGCGGCACCTTATTGGTGGCGTCCATCCCGAGCTTGCCGCCCAGCCCCGATTCGGGGGATGCAAAATCTAGATAATCAATGGGGGTATTATTTACCACCATGATGTCCCGCGCCGGGTCCATGCGGGTCGAAACCGCCCACATGACGTCCTTCCAGTCGCGGGCGTTGATGTCGCCATCGACCACGATGACGAATTTGGTGTAGACGAACTGGCGCAGGAACGACCACACCCCCATCATTACCCGCCGGGCGTGACCGGGGTATGCCTTCTTCATCGACACCACCGCGATGCGGTAGGAACAGCCCTCGGGCGGCAGCCAGAAATCGACGATTTCAGGGAATTGCTGGCGCAGCAAGGGCACGAACACCTCGTTCAGCGCCTCGCCCAGCATCGAGGGCTCGTCCGGCGGAC
>JAYFRE010000066.1:0-3390 GCA_034926235.1 Rhodospirillaceae bacterium | reverse complement strand
GAAAGCGGGTTGCGCACCTCATGCGCCAGGCTGGTGGCGAAACGACCCAGGGCGGCCATCTTTTCGGCTTCGACCGCCGATTGGATGACCGTGCGCAACTGCTCGCTCATACGGTTGAAAGCCAGGGCGACGGTGGCGATCTCGTCCTTGCCGCCGGTGTCGATGCGCCAGGACAGATTTCCGGCGGCGATGGCTTGCGATCCATCGACCAGGGCGCGGACGCGGGTGGTCAGATGGCGCGACAGGCTTAGAAACAGATAGATCAATCCGGCCGAGACCAACAGTGTGACCAGGATCAGGACCTTGCGCACTTGGCGCAATGGGGCCGAGAAACGGTCGGTATCGACCACCAGCCCGGCATACCATCCCGGCAGCAAGGCGGGTCCCCTGATGGTGTTGATCGGGGTGGGGCGCGCGATGCCGACATTGGAATAGGCCTGTCCGCCCGGGGTCAGAAGAACGGTCTGGAACAATTCGTCCGGATCGTCGGCTCCCATCATTTCCGTCAGCGAAGCCAGTCTGATATGCAAAGCGACCCAGCCTTGCGGGGGGCTGGATGGCAAGGCGCCGGGGATGGGGCGGATCATCAGCATCGAGGCGGGGCGCCCCGCGACCGGTTCGAACGGACCGATCACTTCCAGCCCGCTCGAAGTTTTGACCTGACGCGCGGCCATCAGGATGCGTTCGTCGCCGCCACCCCAATAAGGCGGACCCGAAGCCGCCTGGCTGGGGATGGCCATGACCAGGGCCCCGTCCGCGCCGAACAGCAAGATGCCGTAAAGATCGGGCTGGTCGGCTTCCAACTCGGCCACGGCGCGCAGGCCCGGCTCGTCATGCGGCGATACCCGGGGATTAACCAAGCCGCCGATGCCGGGATAATTGACCAGCGTGTCGATCTGGTTGGTCCTGGATTCGATGAAGCCGGCTAATCGGCTTGAGATCGCGGTCAGGCGGCGGTCCAGACGTTCGCCGGCCAGGGTGTCGACCAACCCCCTGGAATAATGATCATAGGCTATGCCGACGATCAGCATGGGGGCGATCGCGGCGATCAGTGAAATGACCGCATAGCGCGCCGTTATGCCGTGTTTCCAGAAGCTCACGCCTCGTCCATCCCTGTCCTCGGCCCCCGCGTGGGGCGTTTTTTCGTTCCGCGACGCAAGTCTCGCGCCAATCCCGCGACCGCCATCGCTTTTTCCCGTTTTGCGGGCCAGAGACGAACGCGGTTCGCGCGTTTTCCTTACCTCCGGCGGAGCCTGCACGGATCATAGCATTGGCTTGGGCGCGAAAGGAGATGCCGATGGGCGGGTGGGCGGGCGGTTTCGGCGCTGTCATCCGGCGAACGGGGCGGAACCCGCACATGATGCGCCCCGTCCTTTCGTTCCAAGATTGCCGGGATTCCAGAAGGAGCATGGGGTTAATGCCATTCGGGAGGGGTTGGCCTGAAGCTTGCTATCCCTTTCGGTATGTCCTGACGGATTACCTGGATTGGAAACCGTGGGTCATCCGGGAGACGAGGGGCGTTGCGTGAGCGTGTCCTCCATGGACGCGGCCGAACCTGAAAAAGGCGCGGGCCGTCCGAACCTTGATTAAAGAAGGATGGATGAAAAACACGCCGACATACGACAGGGATGACATTTAACTCAAGGAGTTATTCAGATGTTTGGACCCATATACAAGCGAAAGGATGGGGGCGTTCAGCCGTATATTCCAGCCGGTCCATTCCAGATAAGGCTTCCATTTGTTCATTATCGGTTCGAGCTTCCTGACTACATTCAGGGACTCATGATGTGTGCGGTGTGTCTGGGTATTATTCCTATTTTGCAGGAATATCTGGGCATGCCTTTTGAAGTCGCGATCACCATCGTGATCCTTAACGGCTTTCTCTATCTGTGGCATTCGCATCTCGGCGACCCGGTGGTGCCGGGCTGGATCACGCCGGCCATTCCGCTGTTGCTCTTGTGGTTGAAGACCTTCCCCGAAGGGGTCGACCGCATGCATGCCCTGATCGCCTTTGAAATGGAATTGGGCATTGTGGCCTTGTTCCTGGGGGCGACGGGACTGGCCAAGCGGTTCGTGGCCATCGTGCCCGACGCGCTCAAAGCCGGCATCCTGCTGGGTGCGGGCATCGCGGCGGTGCGGCTGGTGTTCGACGCCTCCGGGCGTTACTTCCCGCATTATCCGTGGACGATCACCATCGCGATCGGGTTCGCGTTCTATATTCTGTTCTCGAACCACTTCAAAAAGATCCGCGGTCGGCATGCGGCCCTGCGCTATCTGTCGGATCTCGGTCTGCTGCCGGCCTTGGTGCTGGCGGTCTTTATCGCGCCGCTGTTCGGCGAACTGCCCTGGCCGACGATCGAATGGGGCTTCACCGTGCCGCAATTCTCGACCCTGTTCCATGAATGGACTCCGTTCTCGGATCGTATCGGCTGGCCGCCCATGTCGCTCTTCGCGGCTTGCTTCCCGCTGGTCATGGCGACCTATGTCGTGCTGTTCGGCGAACTGATCCAGGCTGACGCCCTGATCGACGAAGCGCGTGAATTCCGCCATGGCGACGAAGACGTCCATTTCAACGCCAACCGCAACAACATCATCTGCGGTCTGCGCAACATCGTTATGTCGACGATGGGCCCCGATCTGTCCATGTGCGGACCGATGTGGGCCGCGATGCAGGTCGTGACCTGCGAACGTTACAAGCATGGGCGCGAAGCCATGGATAGCCTTTACGGCGGCGTGGCGTCGTTCCGCCTCGGCACCTTTACCGGCTATTTCCTGATGCCGATCGTGACCCTGGTTAAGCCGATCCTGCCCATCGCCTTGTCCTTGACCATGCTGGTCCAGGGTTATGTCGCGGTGCGCGTCGGCATTCTGAAAGCCCGGACGTTCAATGATCTCGGCGTGGCGGGCATCGTCGCCGCCGTGTTGATTTCGCGCGGCGCCGGTTATGCCTTCGCCGTCGGTATCGTTCTGTGCCTCCTGATCTACGGCAAGGATTTCTTCCGCAACTGGAAGACCTATGACCGCGCCAAGGATCCGGTGTTCAACGTTCAGGCCGAAGCTGAAATCACGGCCTCTGAAAAGGAACCCAGCAAAAAAGCTCAGTCGGCTCCCGCCGAATAAACAGATTTACCCGGGAGCGCCTTCGGGCGCTCCCCACAACCTCATAATAAAAGTACAGGAGTATTAACCATGCCCATGATGACGCCCGAGCAATACGAGGCAAGCCTGCGCAAGATGAATTTCAAGGTTTATGTGCAGGGCGAATTGATCAAGAACACGGTGGATCATCCGATCATCCGTCCGTCGATGAATTCGGTGAAGGCGACCTATGCGCTGGCGCAGGACCCGCAATATGCGGATTTGATGACGGCGAAGTCGCATTTGACCGGC
>JAYFRE010000082.1:0-8499 GCA_034926235.1 Rhodospirillaceae bacterium | reverse complement strand
CGCATTTCCCACTCCGAGGGTGCCGATTTGACCGAGGCGGCGGCGTTGGCCTCGCTCACATCAGCCGTGCGAATGATGGCGTCGGTGAGCGAGTGCGCTTCCATCAGCTCCTTGGCCTTGGCCAGGGCCAGCGCGGCCTCGTGTTCGTTCGAGGATTTGGACAGCGCCAACAGCTTCTTGATCTTGGCGATGATCGCGTCGGGGGCCGGGCTCATGGCAACCGCCTGAGGGCGTCACGGCCCGCCTGGATAGTCCGGTCGAATTCGTCGACGGCCTCGGCGGTGTCGTCATCCAGGGTGTCGAGGTCATATTCGCCGTCGTCGCCCCTGGTCGCACCCCCCTCGATCACCAGTTCCCTCTGTTCTTCCAACAGGTCGAGGGCGTCATCGAGCGCCATGGTCAGCGCGAGCAGCTTGACGGTGTTGATCGTGATGCTGGTCATAACGCCCCCCCGATCACATCGATCGCGCAAGCGACGAGCTTATAGCCCGCGGCGAAGAGGGCGACGCCCCCGGCCATACCGAACCCCAGGAACAGGCCCGGCGTGAGGAACGTGCTCCCCCTGACGAGATCGGCGCACGCCACGGCTTTGAATCTCGACCACATCACTTGGCCCCTCCCTCGGTTTGCGCCGTCACCTGCGCGGCTTTGGCCGCCGAGGCGTAGAGGTCATAGAGGGCTTGGCCTTCCGGGGTGTTATAGCCATGTTCTCCGGGCGCGCCGAAAACTGCCTTGGCCGCCAGAATCTTGCAGCCCAGGTCATAAAGGGCGGCGTGCAGATCCTCGACCTGACGCCGCAGCGAGCGGCGTGCGAACGCCTCCGGCGTCGGGCGGGCGGCGGCGACGTCCAGGGGGATCAGTTCGGGCTTGCGGCCCTCCCCGGTGCGGTAGAACCGGATATAGCTGGTGGTATCGATCACCCGCTCGGCGTCATCGATCGCGCGGCAGATCTCCGGCCAACGGGGATCGGGGATTTCCAGCCGCCGGATCGCGCGCAACAGGTCCGGGTCGACCTTGCCTTCCTTGTCGACGCGAAACGCCAGATTGACCAGGGGGATCAGCACCGGCCCGGCCTCCGCTGCGTTCTCGCGGATCAGATCGTCCAGCAGCGTCTTCGCCGCCTGCAGCTCCGGCCCGTAGATCACGCGGTCGTTCATCGCGATCTTCACCTGCCGCTTGCCGTCGGCGCTGGTATAGGTGCGGTTGCCCTTGAATTCGGGGTCGCGGGTGACCCTGTATTCCTGGGCCAGCAGCGCGTCGAATTGGGCCAGATCGGCGCGGGAGTGGCCGTTGAACCGGGCGATCTCGGCGGACAAATCCAGGGCGTAATCGGTCAGCTTATAGACCATCTCGTGCTGCAGAAGATCCTGCGCCCGCATATTGTCGATCGGCACCAGGGTGCCTTTCGGGCCGGGCAGATACTGGACATCGCCGACCATGGTGGATCCGGGGATCGCGGCGGCGGAAACGGGGGTGGTGACGGTCATGATTTCAATCCTTCGATAACGGTAAGGAAGAGGGCGACGGGGGCGCACAGCAGCCCGACCAGACGGGCAGCGGCGTTGCGGCGGCGGATGGCGCGCTGGCGGCGGGTCGGCTTCATGGCCGTTTCGCCTCCCAATATTTGCAGGCGTGCTGCCAGGGGCCGATCTGGCCCATTGTCTTTTCGGACGGCTCGACCCCGGCCATCTCGGCGGCCTTGGCGCAATAGCAGGGGCGGCGGTCGGGGCGGAACCGGGTGGCGTGCAGGCAATCGCGGCAATGCAGTTTGCCCGCCGTGATCGGCATGTGGGCGTAGACGAATTTGCTCATGCCACGTCTCCGCCGCTGCTCTCCAGCCCGGTGCGGCCGCCCCGGCTGTCCAGGATTCGGGCGATGCGGATCACATTTTCAGGCAGGTCCTCGCCCGCCATTGCGACGGGCGAAATCCGGCTGGCTTCCAGGGCCTCGGCCTCCTCGACGAACGACCGGATCAGGCCCGCGAACAGGTCGACCTCTTCCGGCTCCAACACCATTGGCGAACCCCGGTAACGCTCGAATGTTTCGGCGACGGCGGAAATGCGTTGCGACAGCATGGGCTTACACTCCTCGGATAACGTCGGCGGTGATCCTGGTCTCGCCATATTCGGCGGCCAGATTGAGCGCCCCGGTCATCAGGTTCCCGACGGCCAGGGGATAGAGCAGGCTCTGCTCGACCGCGCCGCGCGCCTTGACGGCGGTCAGGCGGTCGGCGATCGCCTCGATCGCGTCGGGCTGGATCACATCGTCCAGCTTGGCCCCGGCCCGGCCCAGCCGGTGGGCCAGATAGGCCGCGATCTCGCCTGCCGGAATCGGGGTCAGGCGGACCATTGAAATCCGCTGCGCCACCTCGCGCACCTCGGCGTTGCGGGGCGACAGCCGGTCTTCCAGCTCGGTCTGGCCGATCAGGATGATGGAGAGCAGCTTGGTGTAGCCCTTCTCCAGCTCCCGCAACCGCTTCAGATGCTTCAGCGTCGGGATCGGCAGGCAATGCGCTTCTTCGATGATCAGGCAATGCCGCCATCCAGCCTCGTGGCTGGCGATCAGCGCCCGGTGCAGCTGCGCGAACCGCGCCTGGGCCGACTGGCGCGGGCGTTCGGTCGGGGCCAGGGTTTCCAGGATCGATTCGACGATGTGGCCGACGCGCAGGGTCTTGCCCTTGCGGTCGTTTTCTTCCATTCCCAGGACGTAGGGCTGGATGATCTTGACCATCCGGCCCTCGCGTTCCAGCCGGTCGATCAGGTCGCGCCGCACGGTGGTCTTGCCGGATCCCGATTCGCCGGTCACGGCCAGGAAATCGTCATGGACGGCTGCTTGGAACATGGCTTCCCGGACATAGCGCACGTCCGCGTTGACATAGAGGTCTTCCGGCCCGCGCAGCTCGCCGAACGGATCGGCGGTCAGGCGGAACGTCTGGCGCACTTTCAGGGCCAGGGGTTGACGGTTCATCAGCATCGGATAGAGTCTCCTCGGTTAGCCGGCATCGGCTGGTTATCAACCGCCCACGACGCGCAGCATTGGTGTGGTGGCGTCCGGGCGGTTGAATTGATCGGCGATGGCTTCCAGTTCCCCGGCGGGCACCCCGCCGGGGAATTTCTCTTTCAAGCTCGCCATGTGGGTCGGTCCCCATTCGGGGATTTGCGGCCGCAGCAACTTCGCGGCCTCGATATGCGTCAGGGGCGGCGTGACCACCTCCGGCGCGGCCACGGGGTGCTGCGTGCCCCGGCGCGGCATATAGGCGGGGTTCGCGGCATCGTCCTCGGCGATCTTCCAGGGATCGATCTGTCCCCCGAACGCCACGGCGCGGCGCGAGCGCGGGGCCTCGTCCTCGCCCCAGGCCAGTTGATTGACCGCCTTGCGCTTTTGCTGCGCCGGGGTTTCGGGCCGCGCCTTGTGTTCCTGGCCGATCACGGCGGCCCCGGCGGCGAACCCGAAATCGCCCTTGACGATCCGGGGGATGACATGAACGATCCGCCCGCCGTCCGCGCCGGTCTCTACCAGTTGCGCCGCGTCGTCGCGCCAGGGGTTGAGCGTCACCATCACCGTGTCGCCGACATTGACGCCCGCCACCTTGGACACGTCATATTCCTGACCCCGGAACGGCACGCGCAGCTTGGGCGTCACCTTGCGGGGTTCAGGCTCGGCTACGGCCAGCTCGCGACAGATCTCGACCGAGGGCGCTTTGACCAGTTGATCCTCGCGGATCGACAGCCACATCGCCGTCCGCGCCATCCCGTGGCGGCGGTGGATGCGGTTGCTGTTGAACCAGGACCGCCACTGCGCCGCCTTGGCGTTCAGATCGTCCAGATCGGCGACGGCGGCGAAGCTCAGTCCGGCCTCGAAGGATCTCTCGATCAGATCGCGCGCCTTCTCGACCTGCCCGGTGACGCGGGCGTTGCCCGGCGCGTGGGCGATCATGCGGATGCCCAATTCCCGGCACAGATTCTTGGTCATCGCGGCGGTATTGGCGGAGCCCGGATCCATCATCAGGATCTTCGGCACCCCGTGCAGCACGTCGCGCCCGCCCCGGTCCTGCATCGCGTCGATCAGGACATTGCAGAGGTTCCAGCCCGATTCCGCGCCCATCACGTAGCGGACATAGATCCAGCCCGAGGCGTGGTCGGTGATCTCGTAGGACCAGACGCGATCGGCGGCGATCCGGTCTAAATTCTTGGGCTTGTTCTTATAGAACTCGTCGTTGGGCATCACCCGCAGGCCGTTCTGGCGCGCATCCGCACCGGGCTTCAGGTAGTAGAGGACGCATAGGGACGCATCGACCTGCCAGACGTGGTTGGGATGCAGGCTCCGCAGTTCGGTGGACGGGTCCGGGCGGTCGAGCTGGTCGGGGTGAAATCCATAGCCCCGCAGCGCCCTTAGGATCGCGCTGGTCGAGAGGTCGGAAACCTCCCCGGTCTCCGGGTCAACCCGCATCGCGTTGATCACCCCGTTCGCCTTCAGCATGTCGACCGCGTCCTGGATCGAGGCAAGCCGCTTCCCGTTCTTGCGGGTGGCGGCGCGCAGGGCGGCGGAGATCGCCTTCGCCTCGTCCTCGGTCAAGGAGCTGGTTCCGGCGTCCACACGCCGCTTGCGCTGGGTCTTTCCGGTCACTTTTTCGGCCTTTCGATAGAGCGTCTGGATCGAAACCCCGAGTTCCGCCGCAGCTTCGCGCCGCAGCCTGGTGCGTTCGCCCCTGGGGGCGGCGTCGATCTGGCGCTGTAGATCGACCAGGCGTTGCGTGATGACCGGATTCATGACCCGCCCCCCTTTAGGACTGTTCTTCTTCCGTTTCCGCTGCCGGGACGGACCGGAGCTTTTTCCCTTCTGGGGCCGGCGGTTTGGCGGTCGCGCCCTCGGCCAGCCATTCGGGTTCCTGGGCCGCGTGGGCGTCCTTGCGCGCCCATACCGGATCGTTGACCTCGTCCGGCTTGTCCGGGATGCCGAACTGTTCCTGGATCCCCTCGACCGCCGCCTTGATGTCGGCGATCTGCTTGGCCATGAATCGCTTCTGGTCGGCCCCGTCGCCGCCGGCCTCGGCGGCGGTCTCGGTCAGCACCTTGAATCCTTCGGCCAGATTGACCTTCAGCGCCCGCAGCGCCTCGGCGACCAGCCCATCCACCTCCAGCTTCAGCGCCTCCTCGCGTTCGGCCTGATCGGTCTGGATCATGATCAGCCGCTCGCGCACGCGGTTCAGTTCGTCGTTGCGGTCGGCCAGCAGCTTTTCCTTGACCTCCAGGGTCTTTTTCGCCTCGTCCAGATCGGCGGTCAGCGTGGTTATCTGCCGGCCCTTGCGTGTCAGTAGGTCCTCGGCGACCTCGATCAGGGCATCCTGGTCCCCGCCGTCGGCGGCGGCGATCAGAGCGGCGTGCTCGTCCTCGGGCAGGCGGCGCAAATCGCGCAACTGGCGGTATCCGATCCCGGCCCGCTGCATCGCCTCCAGGGCCTCCTCGCCGAAGGCGGCGTAATTGGCGAGGTCGAGATCGACCTTGTCGGCGGACGATCCGACCACATACAGGCAGAATTCCGCCCAGGTGCCGGTCAGGGTCTGCTCGCTGCCCGATTTGACCGTGAGGCCCTTCAGATTGCGATATCCCTTCTCCTTCTTGATCTCGGCCAGTGTCTTCAGGCTGAAAACCTGGGCCATCTGGCCGATCGCGTCGGCCATCTCCCGTCGCCCGATCTGGCGCTGGAAAAAATCGCGGTCCAGCCGGGACGTCCGGTCGAACTGGACGGCGGAAATCTCTGTAATTTCGGTGGTCATCGGGGGCGATCCTTCAGAACAGGCCACGGGAAATGGCCTGGATGTTTTGTTCCATCTCGGCCAGACGATCCTTCGCCGTCGCCATCTGCTGGTCGACGGCGCGGGACAGGGCGGCGAATTTCGGGGTGGGGGCGAAGCGCCCGTTGTCCAGCTTCCGGGCGTAACCGGCATAGATCAGCGTGTTGACGCAGCGATTCACCATGGACGGCGTCATCGACAGCGCCGACGCGATCTCGGTGTTGCTGGCCCCGGAAACCGCGTGCCCGGCCAAGGCCGTCATAACCTTCAGCGTGGACAGGCTGCCCGTGCTGATGCGGGCGGAATCGATCTTTTCGGGGCGGATGGTGCGGGGCATGGCGGGGTCCTTATCCTGTCACAGGTGACTGTCGCGCCCATCCAGGCGCGGGACGGCGACATCGTCCCATTCGTACTCACAGACGGAATCGAGGTCGCCATAACGGCTTTCCTTGAACGCCCGGTCGCGGCTGCCCAGGGGGGCGATGCCGATCTCACCGCCGAAGCGGGCGTGAAGCTCGACGTACTTAGGCATCCGGCCAAGGACGGCCCTCAGCTCCTTCCACCATTTTTTCTCGGCGGCGGTCATGTCGCGTAAATCAACCATGACGGCCACCTCGCGCTTCGTCGTCGGTGATGACAGCGGCCCGTTCGGGGGCGGCTGCATCGGACCCGCCGTCTTCGATCAGGGCCAGGGCGTGGCTCAGGACCAGGGAGTATTCGGTATTGGTCGCGATCGCTATTCCCAGGAATTCCTTGGCCTCCAGGACATTCAAAATCGCAGTAAAACCACACAGATCGGCCGCGGCCTCCCCGGCCTCCTCCAGGTACATCTCGCGAGTTTTTGGGGGGTGAAACGGATGGCGAGCCATCCATAGGTTGCTCAAAACGTCTATCGCGGCTTCGCGCGCCGCCGTCTCCAGGGCGTTTTCGATCAGTTCTTCTCTGGATTTCCGCATCTTCGGTGCCGGGTGCGTCATGATCGATCCTTTCAAGGATTGAAAATCAGTTTCAAAAAATGCACCTTGGTCAGGCGCAGATTTTCTCCACAGGCAACTTCATGCCGAGCTTGAGTGCGATTTCGTGGGACCGTCCGCGCGTGCCTTTGGCCTGTCCGCCGAGCACGGCATAGACCTCATGAGGCGCGAACCCGTTAGTTTTTGCCCAGTCGGCCAGAGGAACGCCCGCTGCACGGAAAAATTTTTTGACGTCAAGTGCCGTGTAAGGGGATCGGGACGGCAGGGGATACGGAGTTTTCATAGTGGGTTCCCTTGTCGAAAACGAACCTTTTTGGTCTCAATGGTTCGAATATCCATATGTTAGTACATTTTTAGAGATATGCAAGGTTCGAACATGATCCCCTCGCTGATCCATCAGATTCTGAAGTCATGTGGTCTCAAACAGCAGGAATTGGCTGATTTGATGGGAGTCAACCTCCAGAGGGTAAAGCGCCTGGCTGGTGGCACCGTTCAGAAAATGACCAGAGAAGAAAGCGAAGCATTGGTCCGAAAATTGAATATTCGAGCGGACTGGCTGCTGACTGGAAAGGGACCGATGTTTGACGGCGACCATGCCGGCGAGGATGCCGCCCCGCGATCTCCCTCATCAGAGGATGGAGAGGATTGGAAACCGGATTTTATGGGCAGGGTGCTTGAGGGGGTCGTGAACGCATACCGTGAGTCGGGCGCACGGATCGGCATGCGAGACGCGGGAAAGCAGGCGATGTTGATCTACGCGGGCATCGTGGAGGCCCTGGGTTATTCTGCTGACAGCAAGGAGTTGGACGCGGCATTGAAGGTGGAAGTTCACAGGCTGAGGCAGAGTCTGTCCCGCCCGGTGCGCCGGGATGAGAGCAAACGCTCGGCTTAAGGTTGGTGTGGAACAGAGGGAGTGGGGAATATGAGTGATGGTCTGGCTATGATTGAAAACATGCCCGCCAGCTTCGCGCCGAAAGTGGCTTCTGCGTTTGCGGCGTTGATGTTCATCGGACCGAAGTCGAAAAGGTGGAGGATTATAAAATCGGCGCTCACGCAGTTTCCCCATGTGGAGAATGATGGGGATTTTCTTGTTCTGTTCGACAAGACGAAAGCCGATCTGACGGTATTAACGCAAACCCTTTTGGACGTGTCGGGTTGGAAAACAGCTTACCTCCTTATCAATGGGAAACGGGTCGATAAGGGAGATGCGTTTTCATGGCTTTCCTGCTTTGCAGACTCCCTGGAAGCCGGCACGCCAGAATCATACTGTCCTGATGACGTTCGGTGTTGGCACTATCGACACGCACTGACCAAAACATGCGACCAGAACCATTACGCTTCGTTCATTGTGCCGTGCAAACTTACCGGGGCCTATGTGCATTTCTCGGATTCTATTCCGGCCTCGTTCAATGAACAGTTTGAACAAGAAGCGATCGAACGTGGGGACAACAATTGTCCCAATTTCGGGCTTCTCCCCTTTAAGGGGCCGTTTATCCACAAGGACGAGGTGCCATCCAGTAGCGTTACGCTTGAGATCGACGTTGAAAAGTTGAGACAGAGACGTCAAGCCGCCGCCGCCCCCAAGCGGAAGATGAAAACCTGGGTCAAGGTCCTGATCGGGATTCTTGCCCTTCTGGTCTTTGCCGCCCTGTTCGGATAAAGCCGATTTTTCCGAACGTGTGCGGAAAAATTTTTGCCGGAAATGGCGGATTTCCGCCAAAAAGGCGATTT
>JAYFRE010000069.1:0-6541 GCA_034926235.1 Rhodospirillaceae bacterium | reverse complement strand
TGCGTGATGACGTGGCACTCATCGAGCGCTTCAACGCCTGTCTTGAGCGCGCCTGGCTGGCGAAGAATACGGCCGACAAGCTGGGTCATGGCTTTTAGATTGGAGCTGGCCGCAAGGCTGCACAGCACGTAGGCGAAGGGGCAATCCCAACCTTCTTGCAACGCCTGTTTTGTTATGATCGCCCGCACCCGATTGGTGGGCGAGAGTAGGTCCTGATTTTCGGGATCGTTGAGGTCGTTCTGCTGGGCGGTTTTAATCGCGATTTCCGCCTGATCGAAACCCGCCGTCAGGAGCCAGTCTTTTACATCTTCCGCATGGATATGGCCGCTTTCGCGCTGATCCGCGCCCGTGCGCTCGACCTGGATCAGCATGATCGGGCGAATATAGCGGCCCGTATCGGCCCGCAATTGCCGAGCTTTGGCATCCAGCGTGTTAAGCTTCGCAAGTGCCGCGTTCAGCGTCGCCTTCCAGTCATTGCCCTGCCGGGGATCGAGGTTGAGTGGCATCTTTATCATGCCTTCGCGGTCCAACTCGCGCCCTGTCACCTCCACCAGCACATTGGCATAGCGGCCTTCACGCGGGTTGCGACCGCCGCGCGGCTGCACATCTTGAGGCGTGGCCGTTAGTTCCAGCACGAAGCACGGATTGAACCCGTAGAGTGTGCCGAAGGCGAGATCGGAAATGGCGCGGTGGCCTTCATCCATCACGACCACGGGCCTGATGATTCGAAGGGCGTTCCCGAGGGAATCCTTCACCATCGGGAACATGCCCGTATAGGCGGAGAGGTTCGGCGTGCGGTCGATGGCGGCTTGGTGCGCCTGTTGTTCGCCTTCGGGCGGGAAGAAGCCATGCACGTCCCCCCGATCCTGAAACATCTTCAAGGAATCCTGCGTCTCGCGGTTCGCAGATTGCAGCATCAGCAGCATGATGCAGAGATTGCTTTCCACGTCCCGCGCATCGAGCCGGTCGGTTTTCTCCATGATCTTCACACGCCCCGCCGCCGCGCGGTCGAGCGCCTGGCGATAGGGGTGCTGGCGATCCTTCAGATACTTGAGCGTCTGCGTATAAATCGCCTCGTTCGGCACGATCCACAGGACGAAGCCGGTGTTGCGGTCGAGATAGCGGCCCATCACCCGCGACACCGCAGAGACGGCGAGCCAAGTCTTGCCGCCGCCGGTAGGCACTTTCAGCACGGCGTTGGGCACTGGCCGCTCGCAGCCGTCCATGCGCGGCGAGAACGGAATAGCGGCACGCGAAGCGGGCAGCTTGTTCGCAGCCTTCATCGCTTCCCAAGCGTCCTTCGCAAAATCCGGAATGGCGAGGCCAAGGTCAGGGTCTTGTTCGGCGAGCGCTGCCACCTTGTCGGCGCGTGCCTTCTTCTCCTTCAAAAGGTCGAGATAGGTATCGAGCGTCGAGAGCACGCGGTCCTGATAATCGAGCTGACGAAACATGGCGTCAGCTCCGGTCTATGCGGTAGAGCGCGAAGGGCAGCGGCACGAACTCGACGGGGATGTTCTGTTCCGCTAGCATCTTCTGGCTCACAAAACGCGCCGGGGCGAAGACAAGGTGGCGCTTGTCCGGATCGGACGCGGCGAATGCCTTGGCGCGCGCCAGGGTCAACGCCGCCTCCGGCGATTTTAGCCAGTCGAGATCGGGCTTGTAGATCAGCCAGACGTGCTGGCCTTCCACGGCACCGAGATAGAAGTCATCCTCGCGCACGGCTGCCGGATCGAGCGCATGATTGGTAGCCATGTGGAACAGCGCCGCGCCGAGGCCGGCGTAAGGCGGCAGCGTTTCACCGCTCAGCACCTTGTCCAGTTCAACGGGATCGCCAAGCGTGCAATAGGTGAAGGTGCCACCGAGGCCTTCAACGCGTTCCGTTACCGTATTTTCGCCGGTGACGATCAACTCCCCGTCTTTCACCTCTTTCTTGATCCGATCGTATTCGTGCCCGTGCAGATTTTCGATGGCTTCAACCAAATCGATCAGCTTCTCAGCCTTATTGAGCTTGGCCCAGGTGACCCCCTCGCGATGAAGTTCCGTCTTTTGGGTGCCTGTGAAATCGTAACCGTTGATTACACGCCGCATCCGCTCGGCCGTAAGATTATCCGCGTAGTCTTCCATCTCGACCAAAACGAAGCGTCGCTCGCCGCCATCACGCTGGTTTGAGTTCAATACGGCGTGGGCAGTCGTTCCAGATCCGGCGAAAGAGTCCAGAACAATAGAGTCTTTTTTTGATGCTATCTCAATGACGCGTTCGATTAGAGAAACTGTCTTCGGTGCGTGAATTGCAAGATCAGCTTCATCGTATTCCGAGAATATTTCGAGCAAATGCTTTTTGGAATCTTCTGTAGTGCCGACCTCGGACGCAGGCCAAAAAGTCATGGGTACGAGGCCCTTAGCGTCATCAGGAAATTGCTTTATCCTTGGCTTCCCGTTGCCGTTCTTCGGCCAATACACCAAATTCTGTGCCTTGAGGTTTTCGAACTCCGGTTCTGTCGCCCCCCAGCAACGCCCTTTGGGTGGCTTGTGCTTGATCCCGGTGGGCGTGGTGATCTCGTAGACTTGGTTTTCGCGGTAGCCCTGCGCTGAAAACGGGATCGACGCCCATACGCCTCGTGGGTCGTTATCAGGATTAGCGTATCCGCCGTCCTTGGGCATGAGCAGATTGCGGCGGAGCTTCCACGTGTCTTTCAACGCCTTGGAATACAGCAGAATGTGATCGAAGCTGGGGGAGAGGACAGCACGATTTTCACGCGAGGTTCGCTTTTGCCAGGCAAGCTGTCCGACGAACGAGTTGTCACCGAATATTTGGTCCAACATATTCCGGGCGTGGTGAACTTCGTTATCGTCCAGCGTGATCCATATGCTGCCATTCTCGCTTAACATCTCATGCAGCAACCGCAGACGCGGCCACATCATGGCGCACCATTTGTCATGGCGCAAACCATCCTCGATACCGATTGGGTTGGATTCCAGCCACTCCCGGATCATCGGGGCGTTGACGTTATCGTTGTAACACCAGCCCTCGTTGCCGGTATTGTAGGGCGGGTCGATAAAGATGCAGTCCACCTTGCCCGCGTAAAGCGGCAGGAGCGCCTTCAGAGCGTGCAGATTGTCGCCGTGAATGACGAGATTGCCGTCGAGCGCAACCGGGCCGATGCCCTTGCTTTCATCGGGCACCAGCGGACGGAAGGGCAGCGCCAGATGGTGGTTATAGACAAACTCTTTGCCCTTGAAACTCAGCTCCGTCATGCCCGACCCTTCGCATTCATTCCTGTGTATCGCTCGACCTTGATCTCGGCTTCCCGCCTGCGGGCCTGCGCAATGTCGTAGCTGTTCTGCATACGCATCAGCGTCTCCATCGGTACGCCGAAGGCCTTTTCAATCCGGATCGCCATTTCGGGCGACAACTGCGCACGCTCGTTCAGAAGCGCTGACAAGGCCGGCCGCGTAACGCCAAGCGCGTCTGCCGCATCCGTTACAGACAAGCCCAGCGGTTGCAGCACCTCATGCTTGACGAAACCGCCAGGATGAACGGCCCTCTCCAGCCGAGTGTTATCATCGCCCGTCATCTAGCAGCATCCGGTTGAACGCCGACAATGCTAGCGCAAGTCATGTAATCCGTAAAGCCACGCTTTACAAATTGGACCAAATCTTTTCGCCGATCGATCGCTTTCCGTCGATGCCGATGGCGGCGGATTGCTTGGGGGCGCTGCCCCCTGGCGCGGCGCAAGGGATCGCTGACGCTCGGCTGGGACGGTTTCCCCGGCCTTCCTCCACGTCGTTCCGCCGTTCCGTGCAGGCCGGGTGATCCCCCTCCGTCCCGCCCGCCCTTGCGCCTTGCACCCCCCGGTCTCGCCGACGGGCAAGGGTTCAGGAGCGGCGCTTCGCTGCTCTGACCCCCAAGCTCCGAGGAACAGAGACATGACCAACGCAGCCGAAAGCAATCCCCGCATCTACGTCGCCTGCCTTGCCGCGTATAACAACGGCTACCTGCATGGCGCCTGGATTGACGCGGATCAGGATACCGATGAGATCAGGGCCGAAGTTGCCGCCATGCTCTCGCGCTCGCCGATTGAAGGTGCGGAGGAATATGCCATCCATGACTACGAAGGCTTCGAGGGCGTCGCCATCGAGGAATACGCGGGCATCGAGAACGTGGCGCGGATCGCGGCGTTCATCGCCGAGCATGGCGCGTTGGGCGCGGGTTTGCTGAACGAGTTCGTCGGCGACATCAACCAGGCCGAGACCGCAATGCGGGACTGCTATCATGGACAGTTCACCAGCCTTGCCGACTACATGGAAGAGCTGACCGCCGAGACTGTCACCATCCCCGACGCCCTGCGCTACTATATCGACTGGCAGGCGATGGCGCGTGATGCCGAGATGGGAGGCGACTTCTTCACCGTCGAAACCGCGCATGACGAGGTGCATGTCTTTTCACACCGCTAAAAGACCTCCGTTGCCTTGGTAGGCAAGGCAAGGTTAAGGCGGATTAAGCATAGCGGTAATCGCATTCCACGCTCCAGTTATCTGAATAGAACGACTACAATGACGCTGTCACATCCGCGACCATCTCTGTCCGGGCTTTGTCCTGTACCGCTCGGATAGGGAGGTGAGGCGATGCTGAGTATCGACTGGCGCTCACCGGCGGCCTACGCATACACAAAGACCATATCCGCCGCCGGTTTTGCTTGGGAATATCTTCGTCGCAACGACGACTACCGGGAGGATTTCCAGTCCGCCAGCGCGGACGGAAGCCCCGGCGCTGACCGACTCGAACGCTTCATTCGACGCTGGGGGTTACGATTTCCCAAGCGACCCCGACGCACCGCCTGAACGGGAACCACCGGTCTGGTCGCCGCTATTGCAGCCGCGAGCCATCATGCTGTCGCCCGCCGAGCATCGGGACGGCGAGACAGAACCGATGATCGTGCTCGCGCATATCGACGGCCTTGAGCTGCGTCAGGCCGAAGATGGTTGGCACGGCATTTGGCAAGCCGATGGCGTCACACATCCATTCTGGCTGCGCGACGCCGTGCCGGACGCCGCCGCCTTCTATGCCGCATCCCTGCCGATGGATTCCTATCTGGAGCTTCGCGCCCACGCCGCGCGGCGTCTCTGGCGCGCGCTGACCGGTCGCCCGCCAGGCGCGGACTTCCGGGCGCTGCCTGCCCAACTCCGGCAATGGCATATCCTGTCGCTGCGGGCGCTCGACGCCCGGCTGCGCGGCGAGAGCTATCGCGCCATCGCCGAAGTCTTGCTCGGCTTCCACGGCAGCAAGGAGGATTGGGAGATCGACCCGCGCAAGAACAAGGTCCGCCGCCTCGTCGCGCATGGCGTCAAGATGATGCGTGGCGGATATCGTGTGTTGCTGCATTATCCGATCAAGCCGGATACGCACTGACGGCGTAATCCGTCAGGGTCTATTGGCCGCCGCCTGTTCCAATATCCGCCGATAGCCTTCGCGCGACAGCCATTGCGCGCGTTCGAGATGGCTTTGCCAGCAACGGCGGGTAAGCAGTTCATCGGCGGTCGGATCACGATGCAGCACGATTTGCGCGACTTCGCGCCAGTCCGCGTTCTCGGCCTTGGCGTCCAGCAGCCGCATGTACGTCACGAAATGCCGTTCGTCATAGGGCGTGATCGCATCGCCGGTCGGCGCTTCGTCGTCCACATCGGGATCGAGTTCGACAGGTGTTTTCATCGCCACTCCCTCTACCTTTGGAGAGGGGTGGTCTGCGGTGCGCCCCCGCAAATATCCTCTCTGACTCTTGGTGATCGGGGAGTTAGTAACCGTGACTAGACGGCCCCATGGCCTTTAGTTCGAAGAACCTGTTGCATACGCCACAGGCTCCCCGACCATAGGGTCAAGGAGTGTGGTGCCGTCACGGCCGGCACCAACCGCTAGTCAGGGGTTACTACGCCCCCGGAGCGGCGCGTCACCGCTCCTTGCCCACCCTTATCGGAAACGGGCGGAAAAGTCTCTCCCTATTCGGTGCAACAGGCGCCGAGCCGCTGAAAACGCTCGTCTTTTCGGTCTCATAGGGGTGCCGCCAGCGCATAGGCGCAAATGCGGCACGCTACCCGCCGCCGATCCCTCGCCATGGTTCGCCACAGCCCGCTCGCCAGACGGCAGCGGCATCAACCACGAACCAGAGGTGATCCATGGCTATCCGCCCCAACGCGGAATTGCCGCCGCGCCTGTTGCGCACACAGGAAGCCGCCCGCTTCCTCGGCATTTCCATCCGCACCCTTGAGAAGCATCGCACCTACGGCACCGGCCCGACCTATCGCAAGGTCGGCGGGCGCGTCCTCTACACCGTCCGCGACCTCGAAGCCTGGACGGCGATCGGCTCCCGCAAATCCACCCGCGACAAGAACGCCGGCACGGTCTTTCCCGCGCGCCCGCTGACGCCGCGAGAGCAGGACGAATGCTGATGCTGCGCGACGAGGATCATGAATCCGCCGCGCAGGACGGCGAGACCAGCGAGCGCAGCCGCCTCGATCCCTTCGTGATTACGACCGGCGATGCCAC
>JAYFRE010000029.1:0-5775 GCA_034926235.1 Rhodospirillaceae bacterium | reverse complement strand
AAACGGCGTCGCTGCAACCCCTTAGAACGGCCCTCGGCGCGCGTCCCAGGACCGAGATCGCCTTACCGCCCCATTCCCCCGTTTTGCCATCGTTTTGATGCAGAACGCCGATATCCTCGGTCAGAAGCGCATGGCCGGGATAGCTCAAGGGAATCGTGCTGAAAAGCTGGATCAAGCCCGGACGCCCCGGTGGTGCTTCCTCCCAGGTTTCGATGTCGCGGATCAGGACATCGCCGAACATCGGCGGATGCAGATAACCGTCCGGTCCTTCGAGATAGATGCCGCCCAATTGTTCGACCATGCCGTAGAAATTATGCACGCGGGCAAGGCCGGTCTTGCCCTTAAGCCCTTGCTTGAACGCGGCATTGTCCACCGCTTCCGTTTGAAGACGTTTCCAGCCGCCGCCATGCAGCAAGATACCATTCGACAGATCGATTCCATCAGGGAGAGCGGCCAGAAAAAAACGCCAGACCATGAAGGTAAAACCAAACAGAAAGAACGGCTTGTCCCCATATTTCCCCAGGAATGCCTTAAGCCCCTCGATATCGAGCGCCATCGCGTCGTCCAGGGCGAAGAACGGCTTGCGGCCAAACCGCATCAACCCCAAAATTCCCGCTCCCCGAGCCGACATTTCCGCCGGATTGCGGATCGCGGCCGGGCTGTCAATGACGATCATCGGCAACCGTTCCGGTCCCAGCACAGCCCCGATCAGAGAGGTCAAGGCCAGAGCCTGACGGTTGGCGGTTTCCGCATCGATGGCGATTTGGCTTTGCGCGCCGCCGGTTCCGCTCGATGTCAGCCGGTTGGTGACCGCCTCGTCGGGTACGCTTTTCAGATCATGCGTCTTGAACAGGGACACGGGCAGGAACGGCAGATCGGCCAGGCGGGAAGCACCTCTATAATCCGGCGCGGATGCCGCCACGATCCGCGCATAGCCGGGGCAGTGACGGCAATGATGGGCCGTCAGATCGATCAGCGCCGGCAGCAGCAGGCGTTCCTTTTCCGGCTGACTCAGACTGTAGGGCGGCAGATCGAGGAATGTCTCGAAATTCATGCCTGTTCCCTCAGCCGGGCATAATCGGTCTTGCCCGACTCCTTGACCGGCAGCGCGTCCAGCACCGTTACCGTCACCGCACTGGAAGACAGACGCAGCTTGCGAGTCAAAGTGCGGCGCAGATCCTTGCTCTCGTCCCCAGTCAAACCTTCGGCGAACAGTTGGATGATTCCGGCATTTTCGATCGCGGCGACGCGTCGGTTTGGACCGGCCAGGGCCTCGACCTCGTCCAGATTGATGCGAAAGCCTGAAATCTTGGCGAAACGATTGGCGCGGCCGGTCAGATACAAAAAACCGTCCGCATCCAGATGGCCAAGGTCGCCGGTCGGCAAAACTCCGCCCATGACGTCTCCTTGCGCCAGATCGTCCAAAGTTTCGGCATACCCCATCATGACGTTGGGACCGCGATAGACCACCTGACCGGTCTTTCCAGCCGGCAAAAGCCCGCCTTCCGTGTCAAGGATGTCGATCCGCCCGTCCGCTAGGGGCCGGCCGACCGATCCCGGATGAGCGGCGAAAGCGTCATGGTCCAAGGTCGTGATACGGGGTGCTGCCTCGGTCTGGCCGTACATCACATAAAAACGCCCGCCACGCCCGCTCATCAGCGCATGCATCCTGGTGGCTAAAACCGGATCGAGCCGCCCGCCCGCCTGGGTCAGAACCTTAATCGCGGGCATATCGAGCGCACCCAGCCCCAACCGGTCCAGCATGCGGTAATGATGCGGCGTGCCCGGTAGCGACGTGCAGCCCTGCTCCCGCGCCAGATCCCAGAATTCCGCCTCGATCATCGTGCGCTCGGTCAGCACCACCGACGCGCCTGCGGCAAGATGAGTATGCAGGACCGACAGACCATAGGAATAATGCAGCGGCAGATGAAGGTAGGCGCGCTCACCCGGACCGATCCCAAGCGCCTTGATGATCGCGCCGCAATTATGCGCCAGGGCGGCGGTGGACAGACGCGCCATCTTCGGGCTGCCGGTACTGCCCGAAGTGGTCAGGAGCAAGCCGAGACCGGGATGGATGTCGCCATCCTCTCCTCCCCCTTGCGCCGACCAACACAAGGTCGAAGCCCCCTGCAAAGGCCGCCAGGATTCGTTTGCCCTTACCGCCCGGCTGCCCAACAGGAAAGAAGGCCGATAAACCGCGATCAGCCGTTCCAGCAATTCATCGTCCAGATGGGGATCGATCAGGGCCGGCACATGCCCTGCGTCGAGCAGGCCAAGATAGGCGGCGATATCCGAACGTGTGTTGGAAAACAACAGGAAAGCCAGTTGCCGGCGCGGATGGCGGAAGGTCCGGGACGCCGTTTCGACCTCGCGCGCCAACGTTCCGTAATCGGTCCAGAAACCGTCCCGCTCGCAATAAAGCGCCAGCCGGGCGGGATCGGTTTCGGCAAGGGCGGTCAAATAGGGCGGCCGCGCCGTCATTGCCGGGTCGGCGTCCCGGACGGCATCGGCCCCGTTTTCATGCCGCCATTCCGGTCATGCTTCGGCGCAGACATCGTATTTCGTCTTCAGGATCGTCGCCGCCGCCTCGAACGAGTTGATCCGGATGACATCGATATTGGTGATCGTGATGTCGAACTCTTCCTCCAGCGCCGCAATCAGTTCCATATGCGCCGTCGAATCCCACTTATCGATAGCGCGGTATTTCAACCCCCGGACATCCGCATCGTGATCGAGATCCAGCGCCTTGATAAAAATGCGTCTTAGAACGTCCTCTAGCATCATGAACTCTTCTTTCTTGAAAAACAGGCTGGACCCGGGGGACCACCTTACGACGGTCACACCCTACCCATCGGCATGGGCGGCACGCAAGAGTTGGGCCAAAAAGAAAGTAAAGAAGTTGCGCAAAATGCGCCCGCCGGATGGGCGGTTTCCGCCCTTTATGGGCAAGGAGCGCACATCGCCGGTTCATGAAAAAGAAAATATTCCTGCGAATGCCGCGTCAGCGCACCAAACGCCAGGGGGGATGCCTGTTTCTAGCAGACTGCCGCCGGGATCTCGCCTTTGCCCGCCACGCGGTCGAGTTCGCGGGCGAAACCGACCGTACCGCTGCTTCTAAGGGGCAGAAACGGCGTGTCGCAACGCCGGCACACGTCTTTGAGCATGTCGTGGGCGGCGTGGCTGATGCAATCGACCGGGAAGAAGACCAGATCGGCGCGCCGGGTCAGACTGCTCAAACGGCTGAGACTGTCCTCGACCCCGCCATCATGGCTGGCGAAACGCCCATTCAGTTCCTCGACCATGCGGCGGATGTGACAGACATGCTGCGGACGCCCGCCGACGAACAGAATCCGCCGGCCCTTGAGATCGGGAGACGAGCTGGGCGCGTTTGCAGCACTGTGGTGTTTCATGGTCGGGGTCCACCGGTTTCGGTGATCGGGAATCACATCGGTTCAACTCTCATAGAGTCAGGATATGTTTAATACACAAAAATTGTAAAGTTAATTATTAATATACATATTATTATTGTTTTAATTGACGATCCAACGTCATGGACAAACGGCTCCACCTTTGATAGAGCGCAAAAGACACATCGCTGGACCGGATTTTCCGCCCTTTTCCCCGACCTGCGCCAAGGAATGGAATCGACATGCTCTCGGCGAAAGCAAAATACGGCCTCAAGGCCATGACCTATCTGGCCGACCGCGAATGCGCCGGCGGCATCCAGGGCGCGGAAATCGCCGAAACCCAGCATATCCCCAAGAAGTTCCTGGACACGATTCTGCTGGATTTGAAGAATCACGGCCTGATCAACAGCAAGAAGGGCAAAGGCGGCGGTTACAGTCTGGCGCGCCCGGCCAGCCGGATCACGGTTGGTCAGATCGTACGCATCCTGAACGGCTCACTGGCGCTTTTGCCCTGTCTGGATGAAACCGCCCGCAAACCCTGCACCGACTGCGGCGATGAATCCGCCTGTCGCGTCCGGCGCGTCATGAGCAAGGCCGGCGCCGCCATCGCCGAGATTCTGGACGAGACCAGTCTGCGCGACATGGCCGGTTCCGGTGGGTCGCGCAGCCCGATCCTGCATTACGATATCTGACTTTTCTAGCAGCCCGTCCAGACCGGCGGGCGCTTGGCCAGGAAGGCGTCGATCCCTTCCTCGGCATCATGGGCAAGAAGATTGCGCACCATGACCTCGGACGTATAGGCGTAGGCGTCGTCCAGATTCAGCTCCTTCTGCCGGTAGAAGGCTTCCTTGCCGATCGCCAGGGTCAGCGGTGATTTGGAGGCGATCCCCGCCGCCAGACCGCGTACTGCCTCGTCCAGCGCATCGGGCGGCACCACCCGGTTGACTAGCCCGAAACGCAAGGCGTCTTCGGCCGAGGATGGAATGCCGGTCAGCAGCATCTCCATCGCCGCCTTGTTGCCGACCGAACGCGACAACGCCACCATCGGCGTCGAGCAGAACAGGCCGATATTGACCCCAGGCGTCGCAAATTTGGCCGTTTCAGAGGCCACGGCCAGATCGCAGCTCGCCACCAATTGGCACCCCGCCGCCGTGGCCATGGCATGAACCTTGGCGATGACGGGCTTTTTCAGCCGAACGATGGTCTTCATCAGGGTGGCGCACCGCTCGAACAAAGCGCGGTAGACCTCCTCTTTCGCATCCGAACGGACTTCTTTCAGATCGTGGCCGGCGCAAAAGGCCGGTCCTGTCGCCGCCAGCACTACGACCCTGACCGAGGAATCGGCCTCGACCGCCTTGAACGCATCCGTCAATTCTCCCATCAGGGCGTAGGACAGAGCGTTACGGATGTCCGGACGATTCAGCGTCAATGTCGCCACGCCGTCGTCATCGCTCCGCAGCACACCTTGTTTTTCTGCTTTTGTGGTCATGATTCACCCATTCTCCAGATCGGACATAAGGATCGGACCGGCCTGGGATCACCAGGTTTCGGCCAGTCCCAGAAGTTCAAGAAGATGACGGCGCAGATCGGCCAGATAGGCGTCTCCGCGATGGCGCGGGTAATCCCGCTCCACCTGGATATCGGCCTTGATTCGCGCCGGGCGTTCACTCATGACGATCACACGGGTAGCAAGCACCAGCGCTTCTTCGACATCATGCGTGACCAGAAGCGCCGTGAACCCTGCCCGCTGCCATAGATCGAGGATTTCGCCCTGCATGGCGATGCGGGTCAGCGAATCGAGCTTGCCCAAAGGTTCGTCCAGGATCAACAGGCGCGGATCATTGACCAGGGCCCGCGCCAGGGCCGCCCGCTGGGCCATGCCGCCCGACAATTGGTGCGGATAGACATCGCCGAAATCCTGTAGACCGACCAGACGCAGCGCTTGATCGATGCGTGCGCCGCGGGCTTTCAGAAGCCCTTGCGCTTCCAGCCCCAGCGCCACATTGTCCCGCACCGTTCGCCAGGGAAACAGGGTCGGGTCCTGAAAGACCACCACCCGCGAAGGATGGGGCCCGGCGATGCGTTCCCCGTCGGCCAGAGCGCCGCCCTTAACGGGCGGTTCCAGGCCGGCGATCAGCCGCAAAAGGGTTGATTTGCCGCACCCCGAAGGTCCCAGGATGGCGATGAATTCTCCCGGTTCGACCGAAAAGGAGACGTTTTCCAGAACCGGCAGCGGTTCGTCCTTCAAGGTGAAGGCATGGCTGATATCGGCGATATCAAGCCTCATGCCCGTGACCGCCGGAGCGGTCGTCACGGCGGCGGCTACCATCTCAGCAGCCCTTTCTGCCAACCCAGGAAGTAATCGCGC